>NZ_JBZXYT010000005.1:0-143773 GCF_059391765.1 Brachybacterium sp. SYSU DS0246
GGACCCAGCAAGGACAGCAGTGACCACCAACCGACGCTTCGACATGCCTGAGACTCATGCCGATGTCCTGCAACACGCTATGCCGATGTCCCGAGACATCCCATTCCGATGTCCTGAACCAAGACACTGTCACCCCGACCACCGGGCTCAGGGCCGCGAGAACGTCGTCAGACGCACTCGCGGCCCTGACGTATTTCCGGCCCGCCTTTCCCTGCCGCCCAGGATTGCTCGACGCAGGTGGAATCCTCGGACGCACCGACGTCATCGGCCGCGGTTTTCGGGGCGTGAATGACAACGGTGTAACTACCACACTGCTTTTCGAGGCACGAGGACAACACGGCGAGAATTCGGCTTTTTTGGCAAAATCTTGGTAAAGACGTGCATTTCTGCGAGCAAACTCCCCTGTGGTAGGGGCCTGACCTGCACATACAGTGGCGCTGGTGCCGCCCGTAGCTGGGGCACTGACCGAGACGCCGCCTTCCCGTCACCGGCTCGGTCGCTTCCTCCACTTCCCTGGGTGACGGGCGCAGGTCTCGCGCGTCGCGCGGGGGCGCCTGCGTGGCGACGGAGAAAGTGACACTCACAGATGTTCCGCACCGCTCCACGAAGCACGCACCGGGCACCCGGCCGTGCAGTGATCGATTATCGCGGGCTCGCGGCCCCGGTCGGCCGAGGCGTCGGAGGCGTCGCCGTCCTCGGTGCCGTCACCGCCGGCGCCGCGTTCACCGGCGCCGATACGGCCCGGGCCCAGAGCCCCGCTCCCGCCCCTGCAACCGTCGGCACGGTCCGCGGGGCCACCGCGCCGACCGTCGCCCCGGCCGCGCCCTCCTCCAAGTACTCCGCGGTGAAGCTGCGTCTGGGCGCTCGCGGCGACGCCGTCAGCCACCTCCAGAGCCAGCTGAACGCCAAGGGCGCGTCCATCGCCACCGATGGCGTCTTCGGCCCCAACACGCTGCGGGCGGTGAAGAACTTCCAGTCCTCGGCCCGGATCGCCGTGGACGGAGTCGTCGGGCCGAACACGTGGGGCGCCCTGGCGGGCGGCAGCAGCTCCGGCAGCGGCACCTCGGCGCCGTCGTCCTCGCAGCCCAAGCTCCGCGAGGGCAGCCGCGGCTCCGCCGTGCGCACCCTGCAGAGCGCGCTGAACGATCGCGGTTCGTCCCTCACGGTGGACGGCGTCTTCGGCAGCCGCACCGCCAGTGCGGTGCGGGGTCTGCAGTCGGCCGCCGGCATCAAGGTGGACGGGGTCGTCGGCCCCAACACCTGGAACGCCGTCTACTCCGACGTGCGGATCTCCGACGGCGGCTCCAGCCGTGGCGACGGTCGTGACTCGACGTCGGGCACCTCGATCAACGGCCAGGCCGTCATCAACGCGGCCCGGTCCCAGCTCGGTGCGCGCTACACGTGGGGCGGCGAGTCGCCCTCGACCGGTTTCGACTGCTCCGGTCTGGTCCACTACGCCTACAACTCGGCGGGCATCGACCTGCCGCGCAAGACGGCGAAGGGATACACCTTCGGCGGGAAGATCATCCCCCGGTCGCAGGCTCAGCCAGGTGACCTCGTGGCCTTCACGTCGAACGACTACGGCCACATGGGCATCTATGTCGGCAACGGGAAGATCATCGACGCCTCCGGCTCGCGCCAGAAGGTCGTCGAGCGTTCCATCTGGAACTCGCCGCACGTCTTCGTCAGCTACCGCTGAGACGACGCCTCAGGACCACGGCGGCCTGCTCGACGCCTCAGCGTCACCGGGAAGGAGCAGGGCGGCGTGAGGGAGCCCGGTCGGCATCGCCGGCCGGGCTCCCGTGCGTCCCGGGACGGCGAGCACGACGAACACCGCAAGCACAGCAGCCACAGCGCACAGGGCACGGGGCACAGGGCGGATGCGTCGTGACCCGCGTCTCCATGGCAGACTGGAACGGATCATCGCCGACGCCGCCGTGCCAGGAGAAGTTGATGCCCGACCCCATCGCCCTCGTCCCGCTGCCGCAGTCCGTCATCTGGTCGGAGGGGACCTGGGTGACCGACGACCCGTGGGACGCGCTCTCCGTCGGCCTCTCCGAGGGCCTGGGCCGGACCGAGTACAGTCTGTCGATCTCGCCGGACGGCGCGAGCCTCGCCGCCGGCAGCGAGGCCGCCCTGGCCGACGGCCGCAACACCTTCGCCCAGATCGTCAGCGGCGCCGCCGGCTCCATCCCGTGCGTGACCATCCACGACCACCCCAAGCACGCCTGGCGCGGCATGATGCTGGACGTCTCGCGCCACTTCCGCACGGTCTCCGAGCTCGAGACGATGATCGACGCGATGGCACTGCATCGCCTGAACGTCCTCCACCTCCACCTCACCGACGACCAGGGCTGGCGCCTCGAGGTCCGGGGATATCCGAAGCTCACGGAGGTCGGCGCCTGGCGCGACCAGACGCTCATCGGCCACCATCAGGCCGAGGCGGGCACGTGGGAGTTCGACGGCACGCCCCACGGCGGCTACTACACCCAGGACGAGCTGCGGGGGCTCGTGGAGTACGCCCGCCGCCGCGGGATCATGATCGTGCCCGAGGTGGACCTGCCCGGCCACATGCAGGCCGCGATCGCCTCCTACCCCGAGCTCGGGAACAACCCCGAGGTCCAGCTCGGGGTGCGCCAGGTGTGGGGCATCTCCGACCACGTCCTCGGCGTGGCCGACGAGGTCTTCGACTTCCTGCGCGATGTGCTCACGCAGGTCGCGGACATCTTCCCCGGCCCCTACGTCCACATCGGCGGCGACGAGTGCCCGCGGGTGGAGTGGGAGCGCTCGTCGGCGGCCCGGGCCCGGATGAACGAGTGGGGCCTGACCCGCGTCTCCGAGATCCAGGGCAGGTTCACCTCCTTCGCGGCCGAGGTCCTCGCCGAGCACGGCAAGCGCGTGGTCGCCTGGGACGAGGTGCTCGAGAGCCATCTGCCCGATGACACCGTGGTGATGAACTGGCGTCGGGCCGCCGGCCTGAAGGAATCCACCGCCCGCGGCTTCCAGACGGTGATCGCCAACAGCGAGCACACCTACTTCGACTACTACCAGGGCGATCCCGACGAGGAGCCGCTGGCCATCGGCGGCCTGACCACGGTCGAGGACGTCTACACCGCCGACCTGGTCCCGGGCAGGCTGGACGGGGATCAGCACAAGCTGCTGATCGGTCTCCAGGGTCAGCTGTGGAGCGAGTACACGCCCACCGCGCAGCAGGTGCAGTACATGGCCTTCCCCCGCATGTGCGCCCTCGCCGAGCGCGCCTGGGGATCGCCTGAGCAGAGCTGGGAGGAGTTCGAGGAGCGCCTGCGCGCGCATCTGCCCCGCCTGGACGCTTTCGGGATCAGTTACCGCCCGCTGGACTGATCCATGCCCTCCTCCCATCAGGACTCCCACCCCTACGGCCGCTCGGCCGACGACGTCCGCCGCCGGGACCAGCGACGGCGCCGGCAGCTCCGGCTGCGCGCGACCCAGCTGGTGTTCTTCTCGGCACTGGCGGTCGCAGTGATCGCGGTCGGGTTCTATGCGGTGGGAGAACTGCGCGAGCCGGCCGCCGAGCCCGGCGTGATCGCCCCCAAGACGTTCGGCGACGAGGGATCGGCCGAGCTCACCTGCCCGGAACCGGGTGCCGTCCCCCTGCCGGCCCAGGAGGTCACGGTGACCGTGCTGAACGGGACCGGCCGCACCGGCCTGGCCGGCGACGTCTCCGAGGAGCTCGCCGCGCGCGGCTTCGCCGTCGAGGACCCGGGCAACACCGGTGAGGCCGCAGGGCCCGCGACCATCGTCCACGGCCCGGACGGGTACCTCGCGGCCCAGAGCCTGAGCGCGCAGATCCCGGACGCCACGCTCACGATGGATTCGCGCGAGGGCGCCGCCGTGGACCTGCTGCTCGGCGACGGGTTCGCCGGCCTCGAGGAGGAGGCGACGGCGTCCGCCGCCGCCGAGGAGCCGGTCGAGATGCCCGAGGGCTGTCCCACGGAGTGAGGCCCTGGGGGACGGTCCCCGATCGTCCGCCCCGCGCTCAGTCCTGCCAGGCCCGGCGGTCGGCCTCCATGCGCACGCCGATCCACAGCGCCACTCCCCCGCCGAACAGCAGCAGCAGCACGATCGTGAGGTAGACGGTCGCGGTCGCCGGGGACGAGGGCAAGAGCCCGATCAGCAGGCTGTTGATACCGCTGACCTGCGCGCCGGACCGATCGGAGCCGGTGAGCGTGGGGTCCTCGTCGATGACGAGCTCTGCCGAGGCCGGGACCCCCTCGCTGTCGCGCACGTAGTACGTGATGGGGGTGGTGCGGCCGACGAAGTCCTCGTCCGGGGCGAAGGTGACCGAGCCGTTCTCGCCGACGGTGTACACCCCCTCCTCGGGGATCACCAGGCGCTTGCCGCGCCACCCCTCGAGCTCGGAGAGGTTGGTCGCCGAGAGCGAGCCGATCTCCACGGTCTCCGGGTCCAGCGGCTGCGAGCCGCTGGCGGCGGTGTCATTGCCCAGGATGTCCACGGTGACCGGGCTTCCCGGTGAGGCGAGCTGCTCGTCGTCGCGCAGTGTGGCGACCTCCGGCGCGACGACGGCCTCGAAGGTGGCATCGACGGTGTTGTCCGCGTAGACGCCCTGCCCGGTGAGCCCCACCGGGGACGCCTCGCCCACGAAGCCCTCGGCGGGTGTCATCGTCACGGTGCGGGATTCGAAGTCGATGGTCCAGGTGCCCTCCCCCTCGACGACCACCTCGGTGCCGTCCTCGGAGAGCTCCGCCCCCTCGGGAAGCCGCTCGCGGTCGAAGCGCAGCGAGTCCGAGCGCACGTCGCGGATCCCGGTGGTCAGGTCGAACTGGATCGGGTTGCCGGGCGTGGCGGCCTCGGCGCGGTCCAGCAGGACCGGATAGGCGGTCGACAGCAGCGCGGTCGCGGCCGTCGCCCCCTCGCCGTCCCCGCCGGTGATGCCCATGGGCGCCGTGGTGCGCACCTGGTCGCTCTCGGGCGAGAAGCGGACCGTGGCACGGTCCCGGTCGAGCTGCCACGTGCCCTGGTCCGGGACCACCACGGTGGTGCCGTCCTCGGAGACCTCGACCCCCTCCTCGCCGGCCAGCGGCTGCAGACGCAAGGTGGAAGGATCGATGTACTGCTGGCCCTCCCCCACGACGAACAGGATGTCCTGCCCGTAGGGGGCGGACCAGTCCAGGTCGGAGATGATCGGGACGGTCACGGAGACCTCTCCCGCCTGCACGACCGCGCCCTCGGGGTCCTCGACGACCAGACGCACCGGGTCCAGCTGACGGCCCAGCCCCGGTCCCGACGGGGTGTGGCTGAGCGAGCTGCCGTCGGCCGAGAGCTGCCACACGCCCTGGTCCGGGACCGTGGCCCTGCTGCCGTCGGCCAGCAGAGTGGATCCCGCGGGCAGACCTGCCAGTTCCAGGCGCACGGTCCCGCCCTCGGGGATCTCCTGGTCCAGCGGGACCTCGGTGACCTCGCCGGCCGAGCCGTGCACGGAGATGTCCTCCAGCTCCACCAGCTCCGGGGTGAGTACGGCCGGCAGCGACCGGGTGTCATGGGTGCTGCCGATGGTGACGGCGATCGGGGTGCTGGCACCCTGGACGCCGCTGAGCGGCGTGAACACGAACTCCTGGCCGATCACGGTCCAGGTGCCCTCCCCGGGGACGGTGATGCTGCGATCATCGTCGCCGACCTCCATCAGCTCGCGCGTGCCCTCGTCGAGGTCCTGGGGCACCGCCAGGCGGGCGGAGTCGAAGTCGATCTCGTCCTCGGCGTCGTCCTGGACCAGGGCGCGCAGGGGCAGCCTGGTCACGGACCCGGGCACCAGCGAGACCGTCTCGGACTCCACCGGCAGGGTGAAGGTGCCGTCCTCTCCCAGCGCCGAGGCCGGCAGCGTGAGAGGACCGGCCAGCACCGCGACCGCGACCAGTGCCGCGACCCGCGCGGCGACCTTCCGCAGTCCCGCGCGCGCACGGGGACGACGCGTCGGCTCAGGCACCCCAGAAGGGTAGCAAGCACACCCGCACGGGGCCTTAGAGTGATGCCCATGGACGAGCCCAGCTCCCCGCCCACCGCGGACGGTGCTGCCGCGGCCGGCGCCTCCCCGTCCGGCGCCGCGTTCGCGTCCGGTGCCCCGTTCGATGTCACCACGCTGCCTCCGCTCGACGACGTGCTCGGCGCGCTCACCGGCCCGCTGGCGGCCTGGATGCCCTCCCAGCGCTGGTACGCGCACAAGGGGGCCGGAACGCCGACGGTCTCGATCCGGGGCTGGGCTCCGCTGCGGGTCGCCGCCGGCCATGCCGTCGTCCTCACCGTGGTGGCGGCCGCCCCGGAGGGCGCCGGGGAGGCGCTGTACCAGGTCCCGCTCGTGCTGAGGCCGCCGGACGGTCCCGGCGCGGCCCGCGACGAGGGCTCCGAGATCGGCGTGGTGGCGGTCCCGGGCGGCCCGGTGCGGGCCGACGACGCCACCCTCGATGCCGACGGGCGCGCCGCGATCGTCGCGGCCCTGGCCGCTGGGGACGGGGCTCTCGGGTCGTCGCTGAGCATGGCCGCTCATCCCGTGGGCCATCCCGCCGGCCGTCCGCTGCCGCTGCCGAGGGGCGCCGGTCTGCGCACGCGCCTGCTCTCCGGCGAGCAGTCCAACACCTCGATGATCGCCGAGGCGGAGGGCGCGGACCCGGTGATCATCAAGCTGTTCCGGGTGCTTCAGCACGGCGAGAACCCGGATGTGGTGCTGCAGGGAGCACTCAGTGCGGCCGGCAGCACGCGGGTGCCGTCCCTGGTGGCCTCCGCGACCGTCCGCGTCGGCCCGCTGCGCACCCACGCGCTGTTCGCCCAGGAGTTCCTGCCCGGCCTGGAGGACGCATGGCGCACGGCGCTGCGTCTGGCCCGGGCCGGCGAGGACTTCACCGCAGCGGCCCGGGCGCTGGGCTCGACCCTCGCCGAGGTCCACCATGACCTCGCCGTCGCCTTCGGCGCGACGGCCACCGATCACGCCGTGGCCACCGCGATGCTCGAGCAGATGCGCCGCCGGGTCGGCGAGATCGCAGAGGCCGTGCCGCAGGTCGCCGGGCACCGCGATGCCCTGGAGTCCCTGCTGGCCTCCGCCGGCGAGGTGGACTGGCCGGCCATGCAGCGGATCCACGGCGATCTGCATCTGGGGCAGGTGCTGCTCGCCCCGGGGCGGGGCTGGGTGCTGCTCGATTTCGAGGGCGAGCCCCTGCGGCCCCTGGAGCAGCGTGGCCGTCCCGATTCCCCGCTGCGGGACGTCGCCGGGATGCTGCGCAGCCTGGACTACGTGGCCGGGGCGGTCGCGCACGAGGACGGCGCAGATGCCTCGCCGTGGGCGGCGCACGCCCGTGACGCCTTCCTGGACGGGTACGCCGGCACCTCGGGGCTGCCGCTCCACGACCCGACGCTGCAGGTCCTGCTCGCTGCTTTCGAGGCGGACAAGGCCGCCTACGAGGCGCTCTACGAGTCGCGCAATCGCCCCGACTGGCTGCCGATCCCGCTGGCCGCCCTGGAACGGATCAGCGCACGAGCCGGGGAGCCGGGGTCACCGGGCTGAGCGGGGACGTCGGGCTGGTGGAGGCGATCGGATCCAGCGAGCCCGGCAGGAACGGCGCGCTGATCGCCCGCACGGCCACGCGCACCCCGACGATCACCTCGAGCACATCTCCGTCCCCAGCGGTCCACCTCCCCGCGCGCATCGCGTAGCTCTCCCACTCGTTGCCGCGGTCCATCCCGCGGGCCGCGGCAACGGCGTCGACCGTCCCCAGCAGCCGCCGGGGTCCGTCCGCGTCCTCCGCGGGGACGCCGGAGCTGACCAGCAGTGCACTGACGTGGCAACAGGTCTCCAGTCCGCGCCAGGAGCCGCCCGAGGAGCGGTCCCGCTGGGGCCGATGGTCCTCGAAGGAGGTCAGGCCCGGCTGATGCTCGAGCACGGCGGCGGTCACCGCGCCGAGCAGATCGCGGATGCGCTGGTGGGCCTCGTCCTGGGAGGGGACCGACTCACGACCGTCGGCCGGCAGAGCTGACATCGCTGTCCACCTCTCGCCTGTCGCGCCGCACCAGGCGGCCGCATCCTGCCTCGGCGCAGCTGCGACCTGCTTCTGCGCTCGTTCCTCCGCCTACATGGAGCGGATGACGATCAGGCTAGCGATCCGCGGGGATCCTGCCGATGGGGAGAACTCCCCATGGCGCACCCTCGCCCGGTGGCGCTCACTCGTCGACGGGCACGAACTCCACGGGCGCGACCGAGGAGTAGCGATCCTGCCGGATCGAGACCACTCCGACGCCCCCGATGAACGGAGCCAGGGCCTGCGGATTCTTGCCGGGGTTGGCGAGGATCACCTGGAATCCGAAGTGGCGGAAGGACTCCATCGCGGCGGTGATGAACTTGCCGGCGCCCTTGGAGAACGCCTCGTCGATGATGATGGGCGCGAATCGCGGGACCTCCTGGCCGGTACCGGCCAGCTGGTAGCGCAGCGCCGCCGCCAGGCAGAAGGTCGCCAGGCGCTCGTTCTGGCCGCCGGAGAGGGGCCCGCCGGACTCGTGGGCGTGGACGACGGTGCCCTCGGTGTCGACCTCCTCGGCGTGGAAGTGCACGTGCCGGCGCACGTCGAGGATCACGCGGGAGACCTGGTCGTCGCGGGTGCGGGCGGCGCCGATCATGTCCATCAGGTGCCGCAGCGAGAGGAAGCGCTCCTCGGCCTGCTCGCGGTCGCGGCTGATGTCGTTCAGCGCGGTGTCGGCCACCGCGTCCTCCAGCGCCCGCTTGAACTCGTCGAGCGCGGCGAGGTGGACCGGACGCATCGACAGCTGCAGGTAGCGCCCGGCGTGGAACTCGACCTGGGCCAGCAGCGCGTTGATGCGCTGGAGGCGCTTGCGGATCTCCGCGGGCTCGCGGGCGATCGCCGTGGCCAGGGCCTGCACGTCTCCGAGCGTGTTGCCGGTGAAGAACTCGAAGAAGCGGTCCTCAACCTCAGGCAGCTTCTCCTCCTCGATCCGCTGGAGGATGGCGAGGTAGTCCTCGGCCGAGTCCAGGGACGGGGTGGTGTCCCCGGCCTGGGCGGGCCAGCGGCGGGAGAACTCACGCATCGCGGTGCGGATGTCCTCCTCGGCGCGGGAGGTGCGCCGGGTGAGGTCCATCAGCTCGGCGTCCAGGGTGGCCGAGGCGTCCTTGGTGACCTGGTCGATGGTGGACAGCACAAGGGTGGGGGCGATCGCGCTGAAGCGTTCGGCCAGCTCGGCCTCCACCTCCGGGTCCAGGCTCGACTCGGCGAGGCGCTCCCTCGCCGCGGCCAGGCGCTCCTCGACCCGTTCGGCCTGCTCGCCGAGCTTGCCGGCGCTGCGGACGACCTCCAGCAGCTCCTCGTCGGTCTCGGCGATGGACTTCTCGACCTCCTCGATCTGGCCGGCGAGCTCGGCGAGCGCCTCGGAGCCGTCCTCCGCCGCCCGCACCATGTCCCGGAGGTTCGCGATCCGGCGGGCGACCGAGGCGGCGTCGATGTCGTCCCAGGTCACCGAGCTGATCGACTGCAGCGCGTAGAGCCGCTCACGCCGGCGCTCCCGCTGGGTCTCGACGTCCTTGCGCCGGGCCTGCGCCTCGAACAGGGCCTGCTCGGCGCGGGTGCGCTCGGCCTCGAACACGGCGCGCTTGGCGCGGTTGTCGAAGCCGAGCACCCACTGGGAGCGATCGTTGATCTGCCGATCGGTGTTCTTCTCGTGCCGGGTCGCGGAGTGCTTGATCTGCCCGGACCGGAGCACGGCGCGATTCAGACGCGTGAACTCCTCGAGGCTGTCCGCGCAGGTGTAGTCCATCCGGGAGGCGATCTCGTGGCTGAGCCAGACGTGGAACTCGCCGTCCTTGACCTCGAGCTTGGCGGCCAGTGAGCGCTCCTCGATGTTCTTCGCGGGGCGGCGCAGGTCGGTGTTGACCCGGTTGTAGGAGATCCGACGGCGCAGCTTGGTGCGGTCGATGACCGCGGCCACCTCGCGGTAGACGCGGTCGGGCACCAGGATGGAGCGTGCCAGTCCCCGCAGTGCCTGTTCGGCCGCGGCGGTCCATTCCTCCTGCCCGGTGCGCACCTGCAGCAGCTCGGCGGCGAAGGGCAGCTCGGTGGGGGCGATGCCCACCTCGGAGGCGATGTGGTCGCGCAGGGCGACATCCTCGGAGTGGAGGTTCGAGGCGCGGGAGGTGAGGGAGGCGAGCTCCTCCCGGGTGCGGTTCAGGGTGGTGGTCAGCTCCCGGACCTCCGCCTCGGCCTCCCAGCGGGCGGAATCAGCTCCCTTCTCCTCCGCCTCGAGGGACTCGCGCAGGGAGGCGACCTCGCGCTGGAGGGCGAGGAACATGTCCTCGCCGGCGGGCGTGCCCAGCTCCACGGTGGCCAGCAGGGCCCCGAACTCGGTGGCCCGCTCGCGGCGGCGCTCGCGCTCGACCTCGAGGCCGGCGATCTGCTGCTTCCAGTCGTCGATCTCACCGCCGCCCGCGCGGCGCCGCTGCTCCTTGAGCTGGGCCAGGTCGGAGCGGGCCTCGGCCACGTCCTGGGTCAGGCGGCGCTGCTGGGCGCCGAGCCGGTCGCGCTCGAGCTGGAGGCGCTCGGACTCGTCCCCGAGCAGCCGCACCAGGTGCTGGGCGGCGTAGACGTCGATGTCGGCGCGGCGGTCGACGAGTTCGGCGCCGCGGGCGCGCATGGCCGACCAGTTCTCGTGGTTCTCCCGCAGCCCGCGCAGCAGGTCCCGCTGCTCGCGGGCGGTGACCAGGGCCTCGTAGACCTCGGAGAGGTTGTGGAAGTTCGCCAGGGCCTGATCGGCCAGCTCGAAGGTGCGCGGGGCGTCGAGCATGTAGTCGCGCAGCAGGGCGTTGACGTCGCCGAGCTCCTTGGCGGACTGGATCTTGTGCAGCAGTCCCAGCGCCTTCTCGTCGGGGATGCCGAGCAGCTGGCTGAACGCGGCGCGGTACTCGCGGAACTGACGGAACGTCTCGGTCCCCGGGTAGGCCGCCTCGAGAGCTTTGCCCTCGATCTGGCTGGAGACGAACTGGCGCAGGTCGGTGACGTCCAGCGGGGTGCGGGCGATGACGTAGAGGCTCTTGACGTCCGAATCCGAGGTATGGCCGGCGTGCAGCAGCAGCAGACGCGAGAGCTGGACGGTGCCGCCCAGCCCGTCGGCGTAGCGCAGGGTGAGCACGGACAGGGTCGTCTTCTCCCGCAGCACCTCCTGGCTGAACTCGCCGGTGGCCTGGTCGTAGTGCATCGCCCAGGCGCCGCGGACGTAGCTGGCCACGGTGCGGCGGTACTTCGAGCGCGCCGGGCCGGCGTCGGAGGCGGCCGCGTTGAACTGCAGCGTGCGCGGAGGGGTCAGCAGCGCGCTGACCGCGTCCAGCAGCGTCGACTTGCCGGTGCCGGGACCGCCGGTGAGGAAGTAGCCCTTCGGGGAGATCTCCAGCTCGTGGGTGCCGTGGAACGTGCCCCAGTTGGAGATCTGCACCGCGACCAGGCGCCACTGCCCCGGGTGGGGGTGATCGGGGCTGCTGGCCACCTGGTCGGTGGGCGCGTCGGTCTGGGGCATGCCCGGCAGGTCGAGCCCGTCCTGAGCAGTGTCGGTCGCGGAGGTCACCCGTAGAGGGTACTAAGAGCGGAGCGGACTCAGTGCGGACTCAGTGCGGACTGAGCGCGCGCTCAGTTCTCCGGCCGCCCCTGGCGCCAGTAGCCCATGAAGGAGACCTGCTGGCGGTCCAGGCCGAGGTCGCTGACGAGGTGGCGGCGCAGCGACTTGATCACGCCCGCCTCTCCCGCGAGCCAGGCATAGAAGGTGCCGTGGCCGGTGGTGGTCTCCCACAGGATCGTCTCGTCCACGTCGACGTCCTCGAGCTCGGCCGCCGGAACGTCGGCCGCGCCACCGCGGAAGGCCTGGGCGTTCTCGCTCATCAGCTGCTGGACGGCCGCGGTCATCAGCTCGCCGTGCGGGCGCTGCCCGCGCGGCAGCCAGCTGACCTGCACGCCGGATCGGGTGAGGATCTGCTGTCCGTCGGAGGCGTCGGGAACCTCGAGGATCGCGTGGCCGCTGATCGTCTCCGGCAGCGATTCGAGGATGGAGCAGATCGCGGGCACCGCGGTCTCATCGCCCACCAGCAGCACGTTGCGGGCGGTACCGGGGCGGAACTCGATGCCGCCGTAGTCGGGGCCGACGAGGTGCTTGTTGGGGCCCAGCATGGAGATCCGCTCGCCCACCTCGGCACCGTGCGCCCAGCGCGCCGCGACCCCGCTGCCCGGGACCTCCTCGTCATCGAGGTGGAGGACGAAGTCGACGTCGATCTCGGGATCGGCGCCCACGTTGCCGGGGTGCCCGGCCGCGCGGACGGCACGCACGGTGTAGGTGCGCATCCAGCCGCGGTCCGCGGGATCGATCTGGAGCCAGCTGCGGTACCACTCGGCGTGCGTGGTCGGGTCCAGCACCGCTCCGGGGCGCACCGCGGCGAAGTGGTCCGCGCTCGCCTCGGGACCGGGGATGATCATCTTGATCCGCAGGTCCAGCGGGTGGCAGTTGGCGCCGAAGTGGACCAGGTCGGGGCTGGTGAACGTGAAGCGCACCAGTGACCTGCCGAGCGAGCGTTTCGCGGCGACGGTGAGCTCGAAGGCGATCATCGAGCTGTGCTCGAGGGCGGGGACGAGCTGGTGCGCCGGAGCGGTCGCCGTGGCGGTGGCGGACATGATGTCCTCCTCGGTGGTGGGGTCGGTGCGCTCCCGCCCCAGGGGGAGCACCATCGGGGTGCCGGTGACCTGGTCGGGGACGATTCGGGAGTCGAGGGCGAAGACCTCGCGCACCATCTGCTCAGTGATGACGCCGGCCGGTGGGCCCTCGGAGTGGATGCGGCCGTCCTTGACGGCGACCAGATGATCGGCGTAGCGGGCGGCGAGGTTGAGGTCGTGCAGGACGAGCGCGACCGTGGTGCCGCGCGTGCGGTTCAGCTCGCGGACCACATCGAGCACATCGAGCTGGTGGGTGAGGTCGAGGAAGGTGGTGGGCTCGTCCAGCAGCAGCACCTCGGTCTGCTGGGCCAGGGCCATGGCGATCCACACGCGCTGGCGCTGCCCGCCGGAGAGCTCCTCGACCCGCTGGTCGGCCAGTTCATCGGTGCGCGTGGCGGTCAGTGCCTCGCGCACGGCGAGCTCGTCGTCCTCGCTCCACTGGGGCAGCAGCCCCTGGTGGGGGAAGCGGCCGCGGGAGACGAGTTCGCGCACGGTCACGCCGTCGGGCGCGATCGGTGACTGCGGCAGCAGCCCCAGCCGCCGGGCGAGGTCCTTGCCGCGCAGGCTGTGGATGTCCTTGCCGTCCAGGACCACGGAGCCGTGACGGGGCGGCATCAGGCGCGAGAGCCCTCGCAGCACGGTGGACTTCCCGCAGCCGTTGGCACCGACGATGACGGTGATGCGCCCCTCCGGCAGGGACAGGCTGAGGTCGTGGACGATCTCGCGGCGGTCGTAGGCGAGGTGGAGGTGCTGGGCGCTGATCAGTGCCATGCTCCTCCGTACGCTCCGTGGTCAGGTAAGCCTCACCGCAGTCAGGTGAGCCTCACTGTATTGCGCAATACCGAATGCGCACAATTGCGGTCCAAGGAGGCGTTGGCCACTGCGCCGGAGCCCTACGCAAGGCAGCGCCGGCCGACGGACCGCAGCGGCCTCGACCAGTCGGTCGATCACGGATCGGCCCCCGCAGCCGGTCCCGCGCGCCGGCGTCAGTCCTCGCTCGATGCGGACCCCTCGACCGTGCCGCCGGCCGCGTCGCCGTCGGCCGCGGTGCTGTCGTCGTCGGTGGGGTCCTCGAGACCTCCCACGCCCGCCTGGCGGTACAGCGCGATGAACTCGCGCGCCGTGTCAGGGCCGATCATCAGCCGCAGCACCGGGGAGACCTCGTAGTCGTCGCCCTGCTCGTCGAGCAGCCCGGCGCGCTGGATCTTGGCGATCGAGGCGCGGACGTCCTTGGCGAAGCCGGCCTCGTCGGTCGAGGTGGTGCGTCGATAGGCGGCCAGCGCCTGCTGGATCTCGGCCTCGGAGACCACGGTGCGCTGTCCGCGCGAGGACTGGGTCAGCAGCATCTGGCGCAGGACCAGCAGAAGGACGGAGTCCAGGCGGTTCAGACCCGTCAGCCGGCGCAGCAGTTTGGGGGCGTCGGGATCGTCCTCGCTCTGGCGCACGAAGGCGACCTGGGCGTCGTCGTCGACGACGAGCTCGAGGAACAGATCGGCCAGCCGCGCCTCGAGCGCGGTGCGGTCGCGCAGCAGCTGCGCGTAGCGGGCGGGATCGCGGCGGCCGTCGAGATAGGGGCCCTGCAGGAGATGGACGAGCACTCGTCGCGACTCGTCCACGAGCGCGGCGCCGGGGACGGAGGGAGCGCCCTCGCCGTCGTCCTCCCGGGACTCGTCGGCCGGGGTGCTGAGTGCTGAGCTGATCACGGGGACCTACCTTACCGACGCCGGCACGATCCGCCGCGAACCCGCCGTGCCGGGGGCCTGCGGTGCCGGCCGGCTCTGTGCATCCGGGCCCCGTATCTGGTGAAATCGTGACCGGGAACACGTTTCTCCCCGCCATCGAGGCGGCGGATCCGACGGCAAGGAGCCGATCATGAACAACCTGCCAGTCTCAGTGCCCGTGCTCATCGCGATCGCCGTCGCGGTGATCCTGGTGATCATCCTGCTGATCGTGCTGGGCACCGCCGCGTCACGGCGACGCCGCGCCAAGCAGCAGGAGGACGACCGTCAGCGGGCCGCACAGCTGCGGGAGGAGGCCGCACGCGAGGAGCAGGCGGTCCAGGAGCGGGACCTGCAGGCCCGGGAGCGGGAGATCGAGGCCGACCGGGCGCGTCTGGACGCGGAGAGGAAGGCCAAGGCGGTCGAGCAGGAGAAAGCCGCTGCCGAGCGTCGTCGCGCCGAGGCGGAGAGGGAGCGCGAGGAGGTCGAGTCCTCCCGCGACTCGGTCCAGGAGCGCCTGGCCGAGGCGGACCGCCTGGACCCCGACGCCTCGCAGGGCGCTCAGGACGCTCAGGGCTCGCGGGACTCCGCCCCGTCGTCGTTCCCACAGGACGGCGAGGACGGCGGCTCGCCCCGCAGCGAGGCGGACGGGGATCGCTGGCGCGACGGCGAGTCGGAGGACCTGGACCGGCGCCGCAGCTCGACCGATCCGGCGGTGGCCGACGCCGCCCGGGTCGGCGGTGTGGGGGCGGGCGCGACGGCCGGCTCTCCCGGCCGCGGGGAACCCGGCCAGCCGGTTCACCGGGACGATCCTGCGACCTCGAGCTTCTCCCAGGAGCGCGCTCGCGCCGACGGGACCGCTCCGGAAGACGAGCGGACAGAGCCGACCGAGCGGACCGAGCGGACAGAGGATCCTTTCGGGCACGGCCGCCATGCTGCGAGGACGCCCGACGGCACGACGCCGTCCGGGAGCGGCCCGGCACCGGTCCGTCCGGCCCAGGACGGCCCCGAATCCACGGAGGACGCCACCTACCAGTACGGAGCTCAGCCGGCCGAGTACCGACGGGGGGCCGACGGACAGCTCTCGCACGTCGAGACCGGTGACGGCGGCCAGCCCACGTGGGTCGGGCCCGCTGCGCAGCATGATCCCGCAGCGCAGCACGATCCCGCTGGGCAGAACGATCCCGCCCAGCAGGACGGCCCGGGGACCGAGTCGGTCCGCCCACCCGAGCAGCCCGCGCCCGGCGAGCCCGGCCCCGAGGAGGAGGGCGGACGGCCACCGCGAGCACCCGAGTACGGGGCACCGGAGGACGGCACGGGACCTGAAACGCGCCGCTGACGCGGCGTCGGCGAGGACGCCGGCGGCAGAGGCGGCGCCCTCGCGCCGGGCCCCGGCCGCGGCCTCAGCCCGCGAGCGAGGTGACGACGTCCTCGCGGGCCGTCCAGGCCGGGGCGGCTTCCAGCAGAGCGGCATGCCGCTCGAGCCTCTCCCTGGTGAGGGCGTCGGCCGGAGACATCACCACCAGGCGCGCCCCGCTGCGCCGATCGATCCACAGGCTCTGGAAGTGCACGGTCAGCAAGCCCGCCCTGGGTGAGGCGTACACCCGTCGGCGGGGACGCTCGTCCGCCACCTCGTGGTGCTCCCACAGGCGCCGGAAGTCCTCGGACTTCTCGCGCAGCCGCTCGACGAGGGTGCTCCAGCGCGGGTCGTCGTGGTGCTCGGCCAGATGCGCCCGCAACCGCCCGACGATCTCCGGCAGCACGCGCTCCTCCTCCACGAGGCTTCCCCGCCAGACGGGGTCGGTGAACATCAGCCAGGCGCAGTTGCGCTCTTCGACCGGGTACGCATCCAGATCGCTGAACAGGTACCGGTAGCTGCGGTTGGTGGCGACGATCTCGTAGGCGTCGTCCTGGATCGCGGCCGGGAACGGCAGCAGCTGCTCGAGCACGGCGATCTGCTCGGGCCCCACCGTGATCGGCGGTGCGCGGTGGACCGGGGCCCGGTCGGCCAGGACCAGCATGTGACGCCGCTCGGCCTCGGTCAGGTCCAGCACCCTGGCGACGGCCTCCAGCACCTGGTCGGAGACTCCGGCCGCGCGCCCCTGTTCGAGCCAGGTGTACCAGGTGGTCCCGATGCCGGCGAGCTGGGCCACCTCCTCGCGGCGCAGGCCGGGCGTGCGCCGGCGGCCCAGGGCCAGCAGCCCCGCCTGCTGGGGGCTGACCTTCTCGCGCCGGGCGCGCAGGAACGCGCCGAGCTCCTTGCGTCGTCCGTCGGAGGGGTCCATGAGCTCCAGTGTGCGCCGCGTCGCGCCGGCTAGCCAGGTGGTGGCGGTACCAGTATGAATGGACTCCTGGTCACAGGATCAGGATCTCGTAAAGGTGTACTCCATGACCGTCTCCTCCTCCCCCGCTCGCCTCGCGCCGTCCACGCCTCAGGAACTGACCTCACGCGGCCTGGCCGTGCTGCTGATCGCCTACATGCCGGTGAACTTCACCTTCGGGTCGCTGAACGTGCTGGCCGATGCGATCGGGTCCGATCTCGGTGTCGGGGGCGCCGGGCAGCAGCTGGTGCTCGCGGCGTACACCACCACCTTCGCGGCCACGCTGGTGATCGCCGGGCGCCTCGGGGACCGCTGGGGCCGGCGGCGCCTGCTCCTGATCGGCGCCCTGGCCATGGCGGCGCTGAGCTGTGCTGCGGCCGTCGTCCCGGATCTGGTCTCGACCGTGGTGCTGCGGGTGGCCCTCGGGATCGCCGCCGGCCTGCTGACCCCGCAGGTGCTCTCGACGATCCAGTCCACCTCGACCGGGGCCATGCGCACCCGTGGGGTGATGATCTTCGCCGCGATGGCGGGGGTGAGCACGGTGCTGGGACAGCTCGTCTCGGGCGTCGTGGCGACCACGCTGCCCGAGCACCTGGGATGGCGCGCGGTGCAGGTGCTGACCGGGCTCATCGCGCTGGTCGGCGTGCTGGGGCTGCGCTGGGTGCCGCGCTCGCGGTCCTCGGCCCCGCTGGCGATGGATGCCACCGGAGCCTCCCTGCTCGGCGCGAGCCTGCTGCTGATCGTGGTGCCGCTGACCATCGGCCGCTCCGCCGGGTGGCCGCTGTGGGCGTTCCTGGCCTTCGGCGCAGGGATCGTGCTGCTGGCGCTGTTCTGGACACAGCAGCGGCGCGCGGAGCGTTCCGGGATCATGCCCGTGGTGCCGCCGTCGGTGCTGGGGATCACGGTGGTGCGGCGCGGACTGCTGATGGCGCTGCTGTTCTTCACCACCTACGGGGCGTTCCTGTACGAGCTCTCCGCGCTGGCCCAGACCCGCTACGGCATGGGGCCGCTGGGGCCCGCTCTGCTGGTGCTCGGCTTCGGGATCACGTTCGTGGCGGCCTCGGTGGCGCTGCCCCGCCTGGTGCCCGGCGCCGGGCAGCGCACCATGCTGCGGGCGGCGATGGCCCAGACGGTGATCCTGCTGCTGATCGCCGTGCTGGCGGGCACGGGGCACGACGACCTGGCCTCGCTGCAGTGGGCGCTCATCCCGCTGGGCGTCGCGCAGGCGTGCATGTACGGGCCCGTGCTGCACACGGTGCTCTCCCGGGCCCCGCAGTGGGCGGCGGGGGTCGCCAGCGGGCTGTTCACCACCTGCCAGCAGCTGGGGCTCAGCCTCGGCGTCGCGCTGCTGGGCGGGCTGTTCTGGTCGCTCGCCGGATCCGCCGGCGACGCCGCCCGGATGGACCGCTCCCTGATGGTGGTCTTCTGCGTGCACGCGGTCTGTGCGGTGGCGTTCGCGCTGCTGGCCCGCTCCCTGGCCGCGCATCGCGCGGAGGACGCGGCCGCCTGAGGACGACTGGCAGGCCGAGATCGGAGAGAGTCCGGGAACACCGGCGGCCCGGGACCTCCTCGCGGAGGGTTCCCGGGCCGCCGTCCTCAGGCACGCATCGTCATGGCGCCGCCGTCATGGCGCCACTGGACGCTGAGGCATCCTGCTGCGCGCTCAGGCTCCCTTGCGCACGGTGATGGACCAGCCGGCGTCGCCGACGCGGTCGAAGGCGACCACCTCGTGGCCGGACTCCGAGGCCCACTGCGGCAGGGAGTCGGTGGCCTGGGTGCAGTCGAAGCCGATCACGAGGTCGTCGCCGGTGGTCAGCTGCTGCATGGCGTTCTTGGCGTCGATCAGGGGGAAGGGGCAGACGTCGCCGCCGGTCTCGAGGGTGTAGGTGGCCATGGGGCGCTTCCTTTCGTCGGGGTGGTTCGTCGGTCGGTCGACGAAGCGGGAGTAGTGCGGGAGGGGTGGCGAGGGGCAGGGCCGCGCCGCTCAGGCGGCGGGAGTGAGCACCGGCGCGGGACGGCTCGCGGCGGCGGCCTTCTGGGGCCGCACGATGAAGAACCAGGCGGCAGCCCAGGTGCCGATCACCATCGCGGCCAGCGAGACCCAGCCCTGGTAGCTGAACAGGCTGGTCTCGACCAGGGCGTTGCCGATGGTGCAGCCGCCGGCGAGCGCGGCCCCGATGCCCATGGCGACGCCGCCTCCGGCGCTGCGCAGCATGGTGGGGGCATCGGGCACCCGCCAGCGGAACTCGCCGGAGAGCCGGGCGGCGAGGAAGGAGCCGACCAGGATGCCCAGGACGAGCATCACCGACCAGTCCACGAGGGTGATGTCGCCGGTGGTCAGGAAGGTGACGATCTTGGCCGAGGGGGTGGTGATGCCCAACCCGCCGTTGCGGCCGGAGGCCGTCGAGAGCACCCAGGCGGCGATCGCGATGAGCCCGAGCAGCACGGCCCCGACCCAGGGCGTCCAGGGGACGTCGGCGAGGTAGTGGCCGATGCCCGTGCGGCGCGCGGGCAGGGACGCGGCCTTGGCGCGGCCGGCGCTGCGGCGCACCTGGCGCACGACGAGCACGCCGACGAGTCCGGCGAAGACGATCGTGGGGACCCACATGCTCACGCCCAGGGTCTCCTGGATGGTGGCGTCGCCCAGTGCGGGCGCGCGGGCGGCCTCGGTGAAGCCGCCCAGCGGGCCGAACTTCATGACGGCGGCGGAGAGGGCGTAGAAGATCAGCGCCACCCACGATCCGAGCAGCCCCTCGCCGGCGCGGTAGTAGGTGCCGGTCGCGCAGCCGCCGGCCATGACGATGCCGATGCCGAAGATGAGGCCGCCGCCGACGACGGCCAGCGGCGCGAAGGTGGAGGGCTCCGGCGCGATGACGCCGGCGCCGGTGAGCGCGGCGACGCCGATGGCCTGGATGGCGATGGCGAGCAGGAACGGGATGAAGTAGCGCGCCGAACGGGCCATGTACAGGTCGCGGAACGCGCCGGTGACGCAGAACCGGGACCGCTGCAGGACGTAGCCGAGCGCGGCGCCGAGGAGGAGGCCGGTGAGGATCATGCCCAGCAGGCTAACTAATGAGCCCCATAAGCAGAACCCCTGTCCGGTCAATGGCGAGGTGCGTCACGACCGTGCGTGGCACACTGACGCGCATGTCCACCGATCGCTCGCGGACCCGCATGGACGACGTCACCGTCGAGCGCGTGCTGCGCGTGGTGGAGGCGATCCCGCCGGGCCGGGTGGCCGCCTACGGCGAGGTGGGGGCGATCGCGGGCGTCGGCCCCCGGCTCGTCGGCCGGATCATGCGCACGTGGGGCTCGGGGGTTCCGTGGTGGCGGGTCACCAATGCCTCCGGCGACCATCCGCTGCTCGCCCGGGCGCTCCCGCACTGGGAGACCGAGGGCATCGAGGTCAAGCCCAGCGGTCGCGGCTGCCGGATGGCGCAGTTCGGTGCGGATCTCGACGAGCTGCGCGCGGCGGCGCGGGAACCGCTGGCAGAGCTCGGCGGGCTCTCGGGCTGACGGCAGCCGCAGCGGCACTCACCTATCCGCGCTCACTCCACCGGCACGTCGTCGAGGAAGTAGAACGAGGGGACCTTCGCGGCGTAGTCGTTGCCGTCCAGCTCCCGCCAGGTGACGATCTCCGTGGAGCCCTCGCGCTCCTGGGCGTGCTGGGTGGCCAGGAACATCAATCCGATCACGCTGGCCAGGCCCTGCTGGGCGGGCCGCTCGCGCAGCACGTCGGCGATGGAGGCCTGGCCGCTGCGCCCGCGCACGTCGTTGACGTGGTCGGTCAGGCCCACGATGTCGATGTCGTTGGTGCGCACGAGGTCTTGCAGCACGTCGATGCTGAGGGTGGTGGCGTCGTGCACCTCCGCCTCGGCCGGCGCCCCGGGGTCGGTGGGGTCCTTCAGACGGTGCTGCGCGACCGAGGAGAGCTGGACCCGGGAGAGATCCAGGCCCATCGGGAACGGCGCCCGCGTGGAGATCTCGTCCTTCTGGGCCAGCGCCACGCCCTGCGCCTCCTGCAGCGCCTCCAGCAGCACGCGGTGCTGACGGAAGTCCTGGGAGCGCACGAACCGCGCGAGCGAGCGGTACAGCTCGGTCTTGACGTCGAGGACCTCCTGCGCCGGCTCGTAGAGATCGCTGAAGACGTTGGCCAGGCGCTCGCGCTCGCTGCGGCTGAGGGCATGAGCGAAGTCGCGCTCCAGCAGCCGGTCCACCAGCTCCTGCGCGGTGCGGGTCTGGACCGGATCGTTGAGCATGCGGAAGAAGGCCGTGAAGGTGCGGCCGACGGTGGACTGGCCCAGCAGGTCATCGCCCGCCAGCAGCTGCTCGAGGATCTCCCCGCGCGAGGACTCGGGCGAGAGGATCTGCTCGCGCAGGTGGAGGTCCACGGCGCGCAGGTCCTCGCGGTACTGGAGGAAGTCGCCGGAGAGCTCGGAGGCGATCTGCAGGATGTCCCGCAGCCGGTCTACGGAGTGCTCGGCGCTGGGCAGCATGAGCTCGCCCTCGGCCAGATCCCGGATCTCCGCCTCGATCCGCTCGCGCCGGCGCTGCAGGTCGGCCAGGCGCACGTCGCGGTCGGTCTCGGTCTCCTGGGCGAGGCGCTCGAACTGCTGGACCACCAGCTGCAGGCGCGACTCGGTGGTGGTGGGCCGGTGCTCCTCGAGGGAGGCGATGAACTGGATGGCGTCGATCGTCGCCGGGGACGGCTCGAACGTGGTCTCGGTCAGCTGCGGGTCATCACGCCGGGTCAGGTAGCCCTCGCGCACCCAGCCGTCCACGTACTCCGCGGCGCTGCGGCCGCTGCGGCCCTCCCCCGCCTCGACCTCGTCGTCGGCGGCTCCGGAGAGCTCACGGTGGTCGTCGTCGTGCAGCAGCTCGAGGTGGGCGCCGACGCGGGCGATCAGCTCGCTGCGCGGCAGCCGGCGGTCGCCGGCGGGGAAGACGGACTGGAGGATGGCCAGGACGGCGGGGGCCTTGGTCGCGGCGAGCAGGCGCCAGGTGCTGGCCCGCCGCAGCTGCTCGTAGGCCTCCTTGCGCGCGGACACGGCGTCGCTGCGCCGGTCGGTCCACCGGTTCGGCTCGGTCGTGGTCACGAGGGGGGAGTCTACTTCCGGATCGGCCCGACGGGGCACGGCAGGCGTCAGCGCCCGATGCAGCCGCCCGGGGCGACGTGCCATCATGGCGGCCGGGTCAGACGGGCTCGTAGTCCTCGACGATGCGCACGCTGTCGATCAGCCAGTCACCGTCCTGGCGGACCAGGTCGAACTCGGCCACGCCGCTGATGCGCGTGCCCTCCTGGTCGGTGAACTCCTCGTAGGCCTGGACCGTCGCGGCGTCACCGTCGACGGTGACATCGCGGATCTCGATCTCATCCTCGGAGACGTCGCGGGGGTGTTCCGCTTCGACGTCCTCGCACGTGACGCCGTTCTCCTCGCGGTAGCGATCCGTGACCGAGTCCAGATAGCCCTGGCAGTCCCGGGTCTCCCACGCCTCGTAGTAGTTCTCGACCGTGTCCTGCGGGGTCGCGCGCAGCAGCAGGGCCCACACCAGCACGGCCGCGATGATCAGGGCGATGCCGGCGACTGCCAGCGCCGAGCAGCCGCCCACGATCCACCACACCCGTCGACGGCTGCCGCCTCGGCCACCGGCCGCCGGCACGGCCGGCCCACCCGGCGTCGCCGGCGGCGGGCCGTAGGGGCTCCCGGGCATCGTCATGCCTGGAGCGTACCGGCCGGGACGGGAGCGCACGTGGAGTTCGAGCCCCGCCGTGACGATCGATAGGCTGATCCCGGGTGCGGCCGCGCCCGGAATCATCATGCGAGGGAGAACCATGACTCAGGGGTACGGACCACAGGGGAACGACTGGCAGCAGCCGGCCCAGCCACCGGGACAGCAGCCGCCGTGGGGCCAGCCCTCACCCGCCTCCCAGCCGCAGAATTCCCAGCAGCCCCAGTGGGGTCAGCCCACGCCGGCCCCTGAGCCGCAGCCGGGCCAGGAGCAGCCCGGCCAGCAGCCGCCCTCCTGGAGCCAGGCGCCCAGCGCCTTCGGCTCCCCGGCCGGGGGCTACCCGGGCGGGGCCGGCTCCGGCGGGCCGTCGGCAAGCGCCGCGTCCGATCCCGGCAAGCGCGACCTGGCCACGAAGATCGGTCTGGGGATGGTCATCACTGCGGTGCTGGTCTTCCTGGTGCGTCTCGGGCTGCCGATCGGCACGTTCCTCGCCGGCGCCTCCGGCAGCATGGCGGCCACGAACCCCGATGACATCTCGGTCGCAGCGGGGCTGTCCGGGCTGGGGATGATCGTGGTGGCAGTGCTCAATCTGCTGCTCTCCCTCGTCCTGCTGGCACTGGCCATCGTGGCCGCCATCCAGTTCAGCGGCCGCGGCCGGATCGGCGCGATCGTCGTGATCGCGACCATCGTGCTGTCCGTCCCCCTCTCGTGGATCCTGGGCTTCATCGCCGGCTTCGTCGGTGCACTGATCAGCGGTGGCGACCTCACGGGCTCCGCCTACTACGCGATCGCCGGCACCGTCGAGGCGGTGCGGGTGCTGGTGGTCGGTGCCCTGCTGATCGCCGGTTCCGTCATCGTGCAGCGGTGGGGCAAGCAGAGCGCCTGAGCCCGTATCGGCCCCGGCGGCAGCATCAGGGCCCCAGCAGCAGGGTGCTGTCGCCGGTGGTCACGAGCGCGCGTCCCGCGCCGACAGGATGGATGGCGTCGACCTCCCGGTCCACCACCGATTCGTGGGTGACCTCGCCGGTGGCGGCGTCGAGGATCCGCAGCCGCTGCGCTCCGCGGGGGTCCAGCGCACGGGTCCGCTCGAGAGGGTCGAGCACCACTGCGGTGGACGCCTCGAGCGACCCGCGGACCCCGTCGCCCGTGGGTGAGGACGGCTGCGTCCACAGGTTCGTCCCGTCGGCGGTGTCGTAGGCCAGCAGCTGGCCCTGGTCGTTGGTGACGACCATCCGCGCGCCGTCGATGCCGATCCGGGTGGTGAAGGGCGCGACCTGCTCGAGCCCGTCGCCCCCGGGCGCGGTCCAGGCCGCGCGCTGCTGGGAGGCGACCAGTTCGCCGGCGACGTCGGATCCGTCCTCCGTTCCCGTGGCGATCACGCGACCCCGGTCCAGTCGCACGCGCCAGTCGCCGGCCGGTGACGGCTCGGATTCCCACAGCACCTCCCCGTCGCGGTATGCGGTCGCGGTCAGTGCACCGTCGTCCCCGGAGCAGACCGTCAGCACCACCGGCTCGGGCTCGACCAGCCCGTCCGCCGCGTCGGGCGCCGCGCCGGTCGCGGCGATCCGGCAGTCCGCCTCGGGTGCGGCGAGCACCTGGCCGACGGGGAACCCGGTCTCCGGGTCGAGCTGGACCCAGCCCTGCGCCGGATCGAAGCGCAGCGGCACCGCGGGGAGGATTCCCGTGGCCCGCACCGCATCGAGCAGGTCGGGGCTCTCGGAGGAGCGGGCGGCGACCTCCACGGCGGCGGGGTCGCTGCCGCGCGCCTCCCCCGACGCCGAGAGGGCCCACACGGCCTCGGCCGGGTCGTCGGCGGTCACGTCGTGGGCCTCGAGGTAACAGGCCGCCGCGACCCCGTCGCAGTAGCGCACCACCAGGAGGTCCCCGCTCAGCGCGAGGGGCGCACCGTCCACCGTGGCCTCCTCGACCGGCGGCGCATCGGCCGAGAGGGTGAGCACCCGCGTGGTCGTCCCGGTGGTGTGCACGAGGCGGCTGCCGTCGGCGCTGAGGGCGACGACGTCCTCCGGGGCCGCCTCCACGGTCTCGACCCGGGTGCCGCTGAGCAGCTCGGCGGTGCCCTCGGCCCGCCGCACCAGCACGGGCGCGTCGACGCCCGGGACCGAATGCACCCGGTCCCCCTCGGCGAGCGCGTCGATGCTCGCCGACGCGCGGGCCTCGAGTGATCCGACCCGGGTCGAGAGCACGGCCGGCACGGTGAGCGCGCCGGCCACCAGCACGGCCAGAGCTGCGGCGAGCAGCACGCGCGGACGACGCAGCCGGGGCAGACGCTCCGGTGACGGGAGAGGCACGGCGAAGACGGCGGCCGCCACCGCGGCGCCGGCCAGGACTCCTGCGGCCAGGCGCAGCGCCCCGACCAGGACATGGGCACCGAGAAGCGCACAGATCCCCGCGAGCGCCAGCAGCACCACCGCCACCCCGAGCGCGGTGGCGGCATCAGTGCCCTGCTCGTCGGGCGGCTCCGTCGCGGGCTGCCCGGCGAGCTGGGGGTGCTCCGGCTCGCCGGTCACGGGGCGCTCACCGCGGCGCCCCGTAGTAGGTGCCGGTGGTCTCCTCCCGCAGCGCCTCGAACTCGCCGTCGCGGAGGGAGGCGCGGATCCGGTCGACCAGGCGCACCACGAAACGCTCGTTGTGGATGGTGCACAGCGTCGCCGAGAGCATCTCCTTGGCGCGGAAGAGGTGGTGGATGTACGCGGCGGTGTAGTGGGTGCAGGTGTAGCAGTCGCAGGTCTCGTCGATCGGCGCGAACTGGCGGCGGTACCTCGAGCCCGTGAGGTTCACACGGCCGGTGGCGGTGTAGACGGCGCTGTTGCGCGCCACGCGCGAGGGCGAGACGCAGTCGAAGGTGTCGGCGCCCGCGGCGATCGCGACGAACAGGTCGTCGACCTCGCTGATGCCCAGCAGGTGGCGCGGCTTGTCCTCGGGCAGCTCGTCGGTGACCCAGCCGACGATGGTCGCGAGGTTCTCCTTCTCCAGCGCTCCGCCGATGCCGAAGCCGTCGAAGGACCAGCCCTCGACATCCATCGCGCCGAGGTCGCGGGCGGCCTGCCGCCGCAGGTCCTCGTACTGGGCGCCCTGGATGACGCCCCACAGCTGCTGGTAGGGCCGGTGTGTGCGCTCGGCAGTGAGACGGGCGTGCTCGGCGAGGCAGCGCAGCGCCCACAGCCGGGTTCGCTCCAGCGCCTGCTCCTGGTAGCGGCGGGAGTTCATCAGCGTGGTCAGTTCGTCGAAGGCGAACATGATGTCCGCCCCCAGGCCGTGCTGGATCTGCATGGAGATCTCGGGGGTGAATCGGTGCGTGTCGCCGTTGATGAAGGAGCGGAAGGTGACGCCGTCGTCGTCGACGTGGGCCAGACGCTCCTTCCCCGCCGCGACGTCGTCGTCCTCCCCCGACGCGGTCCGCGCCGTCTCGCCGCCGGAGAACTCGCTGGAGAGCACCTTCTTGAATCCGGCGCCGAGACTCATCACCTGGAACCCGCCGGAGTCGGTGTAGGTGGGTCCGGGCCAGTTCATGAAGGCGCCCAGGCCGCCGGCCTCGTCGATCAGCTCGTGGCCGGGCTGGAGGTAGAGGTGATAGGCGTTGGCCAGCAGCGCCTGCGCGCCGAGCTCGTCCATCGTCTCGGGCAGCACCGCCTTGACCGTCGCCTTGGTGCCGACGGGCACGAACGCGGGAGTCTCGATCGTGCCGTGCGGTGTCTCGAGCACGCCGGCACGCGCTGCGCCCTCCGCGCGGGCGGTGATCTCGAAGTGCGTCTCGGCGGGAGCGGGAAGCTGTGCGGTCACCGGGACATGGTGCCACGGCGCCCCGGGCGTCCCGGGGCCCGCTGCGGCGCCCGGCGCGGATCACGCCGGTGCGCGCGCTCAGAAGCCGTCGCCGGATCGACTAGTATCCATCCGCAGCGATACGACGCCGGGACGGTCCGGGGCGGCCGGTCGGCACGCCACCGCGGAAGGGGATCACGATCAGCTCGCCCAGCGATCCCCCGACCCCGCGTCGCGGTGGCCGGCGAGCCCGCCCGCTGAGCGAGGAGGAGCTGGCCCGCCAACGCGCGATCGCCGACGCGCTGGCCGCCGAGGCCGCGGCGAAGGAGGCCGCGGCGAACGGCGACGGGCACCGGGGAGAGGAGCGGCCCGCCGCAGTCCCGGTCGACGATCTCGAGGACTGGCTCCAGGATCCGGCGCCGATGTCGGCAGAGCTCCCGTCGGCGGATCCCGCACCCGCCTCGGACCTCTCGGAGTGGACCACCGGCCCCCTGCCCTCGGAGACCTCCTCGCTGGAGGACTGGCTGCAGGGCCCCATCGAGCTGCACGCCGAGCGGGAGGCGGAGGACGCCTGGTCCACCGCGGGCTCGGTCTCCGGGACCTGGCAGCCCTACGGTCAGAGCGCCCGCTCGCGCACTCAGCAGGCAGGCCCCGCCGGTGCCGCCGCCCCCGCCCCGTCGGACGTCCCCTCGGCCCCGGCCGGCGCCGAGCCCACCCGGACCGGCGGGACCGAAGCCGGAGAACCCACCGAGACCCCGCGCTCGAGGCCCGCTTTCCGCCGTGAGCTGCACGGGCTGCGCGCGGTCGCCCTGGGTCTGGTCGCGATCTACCACATCTGGCTCGGCCGGGTCTCCGGCGGCGTCGACGTCTTCCTGTTCCTCTCGGCCTTCTTCCTCACCGGCACCTTCGTGCGCCGTCTCGAGAGCGGCCGGCCGCTGGCGATCCCGCGCTACTGGCTGCACACCTTCAAACGGCTGATGCCGCCCGCAGCGGTGACGATCCTGCTGACCCTCGGCGGCACCGCCGCCTTGCTGCCCTCCTCGCTGTGGCCGACGGTGATGCAGGAGGCCGTGGCCTCCGCGGCGTACGTGCAGAACGCGCTGCTGGTGTTCCTGCAGGTCGATTACCACGCCCGGGACGCGGGCGGGGCCTCGCCGCTGCAGCACTTCTGGTCCCTCAGCGTCCAGGGGCAGGCGTTCGTGGTGTGGCCGCTGCTGTTCCTGCTCGTGCTGCGCCGGGCACGGCGCGGCAGGCCCGTGCGCCGCCCGCTCGCGGCCGTGCTGCTGCTGATCGGCGCGGCCTCGCTGACCTGGTCGGTCCTGTCCACCCAGTCCCAGCAGCAGATCGCCTACTTCGACACCGCGGCGAGGCTGTGGGAGTTCGCCGCCGGGTCGCTGCTCGCCGTCGCGCTGCCGGCCCTGGATCGTGTCACCGGGGCGACGCGCCCCGAGGACGGGCAGTTCCCGCGCCTGGGCGCCCTGCGCGCGCTGGCCGGCTGGGCGGGCATCGCGGGGCTGCTGGCCGTCGGCCTGGTGCTGGATGTCTCGACCATGTTCCCCGGCTGGATCGCGATCGTGCCGCTGGCCGCGGCGGCCGTCGTGGTGGTCGCCGGGTACTCCGGCCGGCGCTGGGGTGTGGATGCGCTGCTCTCCACACGCCCCGCCGCCTTCGTCGGCGACATCTCCTACGCGCTGTATCTCCTGCACTGGCCGGTGCTGGTGATGTGGCTGCACTACAGCGGTCAGGACCGCGCCGGACTGCTGGACGGGCTCGCGGTCCTCGCCGGCGCGATCCTGCTCGCCTGGCTCGTGACCCGGATGGTCGATGCCCCGGTGCGCCGCTCACGGTGGCTCGAGGCGCGGCCGTGGCGGGCACTGACCGCGGTCGCCGCCAGCTTCGCGCTGGTACTCGCGGGCGCGGGCGGCTGGTGGCTGGCGCTGGATCAGGGCCGCAGCCAGGAGCCGACGGCCGCGGCCACCACCGAGGTCCCCGCCGAGATCCTCCCCCACGGCTACCAGCTCGGCTCCCAGTGGCCGGATCTCCCGGAGCCCTGCGCCGGCCCCTGGGAGCCGAGCAGCGAGCACCACAACGTGCGCTGTCAGCAGCTGCTGCCGGCGGACGCGGAGCCGACGGGCACGATCGTGGTGGTCGGCAGTTCGCACTCCCGTCAGTTCATCCCGGCGCTGATCCCCTACGCCCAGGAGCACGATCTGCAGGTCGTGAACCTCTCCATGGACGGCTGTCCGTTCATCGTGGGAGAGCCGCGCGGGGCCTACTGCCGTGGCTACGAGGACTATGCGCTGGCCTACATCGACCGGGTCTCCCCCGATACCGTGCTGACCGCACTGACCCAGACCAGCGCCGAGGAGCAGGAGGTCATGCCTGCTGGGAAGGAAGCGGCCGTGCAGGCGCTGCTGGATCGCGGGATCGACGTGCTCGGGGTCCGCGACACCCCCCGCTGGGAGCACGACCAGTACCAGTGCGCGGAAGCGATCATCGAGGGCGGCGGCGCCCCGGCCGACGCCGACGAGGCCTGCGGCGCCGACGTCGGGACCAAGCTCGCCCCCGAGAACCCCGCCGCCTCGCTGGCCGAGCTCACGCCCGGGACGGAGGAGCCGAGCGACGGGAGCGAGGGGGGTGACCCGACGGAGCCGGCAGAGGTCATCATGCTCGACTTCACCCCGGAGATCTGCCCCGACGGCCGCTGCCCACCCGTGCTCGGCGAGTCCTACGTCTACATGGACGACAGCCACCTCACGCGCACGTTCGTCGAAGGGGTGCTGGTGGCGCCCATGACACGGCAGCTCGAGGAGCAGGCCACCGCACCCTGACCGTGAGAACATGTGCGGAATGTGGACCGACGTGATCCCCGGGGTGCTCGTCGCCGCCGCGCTGTTCGTGATCCCGGGAGCGGCGGTGCTGCTGTGCTGCCGCGCCGCCGTGCCGACCGCGCTGGTGGGAGCGCCGGCGGTCTCGCTCGGCGTGATCGCCCTCTCGGCGCTGGCAGCAGGAGCCCTCGACGCGTTCTGGCACGTGACGTGGGTCGTCGGCGCGACGCTCGTCTGCGCGGCGGCGTGCGCGCTGTGGTTCTGGGCGACGCCGTGGGGACGCCGTACCCCGACCTGGTCGATCCTGCCCGGGACCGCCGCGCTGCAGTACCTGGGCGGCCAGGTCATCGCCTCGGTGTTCATGGTGCCGCTGTACTTGAGCGTGTTCGTCGAGCCGAGCACGATCGCCCAGCGCTTCGACAACGCCTTCCACCTCAACGCGATCGAGGCGATCCAGCGCACCGGGGAGGCGACCCCGTTCGCGACCGGCGCACTGCTGCGCGGCTCGATCTACCCCAATGGCTGGCACACTGCCGCCGCGCTGGTCCAGGACCTCAGCGGCCTCGACCTGGCCCCGGCCGTGCATTCCCTCGCCCTCATCACGGTGCTCGCGGCGTGGCCGATGAGCATGTGGCTGCTGCTCGAGGTGCTGGTGCGGCCTTCTCCCGCGGTCCGGCTGCTGTGCGGTCCGCTGCTGCTCGCCTTCCCCGGGTTCCCACTGGTGCTGATCGATTGGGGACTGGTCTACCCCACCATCCTCGGTCTCGCCGTCGTCCCTGCGCTCTCCGCCGCCCTGCTCCACATGGTGCTGCGGCGCACCCTGCTCACGGCGCCCGTCCAGACCTGCCTGATCGTGGTCCTGTCCGGGATCGGTGCAGGCATGGCCCACCCCGGTGGCACCCTGGCAGGGCTGATCCTGGTGCTGCCCATTCCCGCTGTGCTCCTGGCGCGCCACCTGGAGGCGATGCTGCGGGCTCCGCGCGACGAGGTCGACGCCGGGGCACGTCATCTCGACCCGTCCCGGGACCGCGGGGCGAGGACGCGCGCCGATGTGGTCTGGGCCGTGCTGCTCGGCGCCGTCTGCGCGGCGATCGTCCTGCTGTGGCTGACGCTCACCCCCTCGACCGCGACCGCTCCCTGGGATCCGTTCCAGTCGAGCCCGCAGGCGATCGGGGAGGCCTTGGTCGGCGGCGCGATGGGACGGCCGACGCTTCTCGTGGTGTCCCTCCTGTGCGGGATCGGGCTCGTCGGTGCGCTGGTCAGCAGGGCGCGCGGCGGCCGGGATCGGCTGGTGCCGCTGGCCCTGATCGGCCCCGCCGCCGTGTACTGGGCCTCCTCGGCCTCCACGGACGACTTCTGGCGCGATCTGCTCTCCGGCTACCTCTATCGCGACAACTTCCGCACGGCCGCCGCGCTCACTCTGGCGGCGGTGCCCGTGGCAGCGATGGGGCTGGAGATCCTGGCCCGCGGGGTCCGACGCGCCGTGGACGGCCTGGCCGGGGATTCCGGGCGCGGCCCGGCTCGAGTGCTCTCCTCCACCGCGGCCGCCGTGATCGTCGGTCTCCTCGGCTCGACGGCCCTGGCATGGCACGTCTCCGGGAACGAGCAGGTCCGCGCGCAGTTCGACCACGCCTCGGACGCGTATCGCACGTGGGAGACCTCCGATCTGGTCTCCGAGGACGAGTTCCGCATGTTCGAGGAGCTGCCGGATCATGTCGAGGAGGACGGGTACGTCATCGCCGATCCCTGGGAGGGGGGCGGCCTGGTCTACGCCTTCGCCGACCGCGATGTGAGCCGGTTGTACATGACGGTGCGCCGGAGCCCGGAGGAGAAGTACCTCGATGCGAACTTCGAGGACGTCGCCACGGATCCGAGGGTCTGCGAGGCGCTGCCGGAGGACCGGCCGCTGTACTACCTCGACCTCGATGACCATCGGCTGGGCAGGGACGATCCCGCCGTGTCCGGCTATCTCGGCTACCAGGACATCACCGAGGACACCCCGGGCTTCGATCTCGTGCACGCCGTCGGCGAGGTGCGCCTCTACGAAGTCGACGCCTGCTGATCCTGAGTCCACGAGGATCCTCCGCTCGATGGTTCAATGAACGAATGACCCCCTCCTCCTCCCTCTCCTCCGTCGCCCCGTCCCGGCCCGCCCGCGCCGCCGCCCTCGACCTCGGGGAGTTCGTCACCGCCTCCCCGTCGAGCTACCACGCCGCGGCGGAGGCGGCCCGCCGGCTCGAAGCGGGGGGCTTCACCCGCCTGGAGGAGACGGCCGCCTGGAGCGCCGAGGACGTGATCGGCGACCGCTACGTCATCCGTGACGGCTCGATCATCGCGTGGTCCGCGGCCGACGGCACCGACGTCGACACGCCATGGCGGATCGTCGGCTCCCACACCGATTCCCCCGCGCTGAAGCTGAAGCCGGACCCGCAGCTGGGTGCCGAGCGTCTGGCCCAGGCCGGCGTGGAGGTCTACGGCGGCCCGCTGCTGAACTCGTGGCTGGACCGGGAGCTGCGACTGGCCGGGCGACTCGCCCTGACCGACGGCTCCACCGTGCTCGTGCAGACCTCGCCCATCCTGCGGATCCCGCAGCTGGCGGTGCACCTGGACCGCGCCGTGAACACCGATGGGCTCCGGCTCGACCCCCAGCGGCACATGCAGCCGATCCTCGGCCTGGGCCCGCTGAACGTGCTCGACGTGCTGCTCCAGCACGCACGGGCCGACGGCCATCGGCTCCACCTCGAGGACATCGTCGGCTTCGACGTGGTCACCGTGGACGCCCAGCCGCCCGCCCTGTTCGGCGCCCGCGAGGAGTTCCTCGCCTCGGCGAGGCTGGACAATCTCACCTCCGTGCACGCCGAGACGGAGGCCCTGCTCACCACCGCCCGGGAGCATCGGGGGTTCGCTGCGGACCACGAGGCGCCGATCGCGCTGATGGTCGCCAACGACCACGAGGAGGTCGGCTCCGCCAGCCGCTCCGGCGCCGCCGGCCCCTTCCTCGAGGACGTGCTGGTGCGCATGCACGCCGCCATCGGCGGGGACGAGGCCTCCCGTCGTCGCGCCTTCGCCTCCTCCATGGTGCTCTCGGCCGATGCCGGCCACGCCGCCCACCCCAATTACCCCGAGCGCCACGACCCCGTTTCCCGCCCGCGCCTGGGCGAGGGTCCGATCCTGAAGATCAACGCCCAGCAGCGGTACGCGACCGACGGCGTCGGCATCGCCGCCTTCGCCGCCGCCTGCTCGCACGCGGGGATCCCGTACCAGCAGTTCGTCTCGAACAACGCCATGCCGTGCGGCTCGACGATCGGCCCGATCACGGCCACCCGGCTGGGCATGACCACCGTCGACGTGGGCATCACCCTGCTGTCCATGCACTCCGCGAGGGAGATGTGCGCGAGCACCGACCCGCTGCTGCTGCAGCAGGCGTGCGCCGCGTTCCTGCGCGGCTGAGACCGCCCCTGCCCGATGACTGCACCCGCGATCACCAGCGCCTCCCGGGAGGCTCCCGCCGCCACCCACGCCGGCCGCTTCCGCCCCGAACTGCACGGACTGCGCGGCCTCGCGATCGGCCTTGTCGTCCTCTACCACGTGTTCTTCGACCGGGTCTCCGGCGGGGTGGACGTGTTCCTCTTCCTCTCCGCGTTCCTGCTGGTGGGCACCTTCCTGCGCAAGGTCGACCGCGGTGAGCCCGCGCGCCCGGCGGCGTACTGGGCGCGCACGTTCAAGCGTCTGCTGCCGCCGACGGCGGTGGTGTCCCTGGCCACGCTCGGCGGCGTGTACCTCCTCCTGCCGCCGGAGCGCTGGATGCCGGCGCTCACCGACGCGATCGGTTCGCTGCTGCACGTGGAGAACTGGGTGCTGGTCCAGCGCGGGGTGGACTACTACGCGGCCGACGACTCCGGCAGCTCGCCCTTCCAGCACTTCTGGTCCCTGTCGATCCAGGGCCAGGTGTTCCTGCTGTGGCCGCTGCTGATCGCCGCGGCCGTGCTGGTCGCGCGCCGGCTGGGCCGCTCGCCGCGGACCGTGCTCGCCGTCGTGTTCTCCCTCGTGCTGGTGGCCTCCTTCGCCTGGTCGGTGCATTCCACGGCGACCCAGCAGGAGGTCGCCTACTTCGATACCGCGGCGCGCCTGTGGGAGTTCGCCGCGGGGTCCCTGCTGGGACTCGCCCTGCCGCAATGGGAGCAGTGGCGGGCACGACGCACGGCCCGCGGGTCCCACCGGGCCGGGGGCCCGGCGCCGGAGCGCACCGCGGTGTGGGTGCTCGCCGGCTGGGTCGGGATCATCGCGCTGGTCGCCTGCGGCCTACTGGTCGACGTGCAGGGGGCGTTCCCGGGCTGGATCGCCGCCTGGCCGCTGGCCGCCGCCGGGCTGGTCCTGGTCTCCGGAACCACCGGGCACCGGTTCGGCGTGGACCGCGTGCTCTCGACCCGGCCCGCCGCGTGGCTGGGAGACGTCTCCTACGGCCTCTACCTGGTGCACTGGCCGCTGCTGGCGCTGTACCTGGCGACGACCGGAAAGCCCCGCGCCGGGATCGCCGACGGGCTCGCGCTGATCCTCGCCTCGCTGCTGCTGGCCTGGCTGCTGACCCGTCTGGTCGACGCCCCGATCCGGCGCTGGCCCTGGGCCGGCGCCCGGCCGTGGCGCGCCGGGCTGGTCGCCGCGACCTGCCTGGTCCTCGGCCTCGCCCCGGTGGCCGGCGCGCAGCAGTACCTGCTGGGCCAGCAGCGCGAGGCGGAGGCCCGGGCCGTGGCGGACAATCCCGGTGCGCGGGTGCTCGAGCCCGACTACACCCCGCATCCCGATGCGGACCCCGATGCCGAGGTTCTGCCCACGGCCGCCCTGGCGAGCAAGGACTGGGTTAGCGGTGAGGAGAAGTGCACGGGCGATCTGGCCCCTGCCGCCGGGGAGGCGGAGCAGCTCGATGCCGCCTGCCGCGTGGTCCCCGGTGATCCCGGCGAGCCCGTGCTCGTCTCCGTCGGGGACTCCCGGATGGAGCAGTTCTCCGCCTCCCTCATCGCGCTCGCCCAGAAGCACGGGTGGACGGTGGTGACGCTCTGGAAGGGCGGGTGCACCTACGCCCCCTACACCTCCCTCTCCGCCGAGTGCGACGCCTTCGGGGACGCCGCCCACGAGTACCTCCTGCGCACGCAGCCCGAGGCAGTCGCCGCGGCCACCACCGCCTACGGCCGCGACGGCAGCGAGAGCGTGCTCGAGGGCACCGATCGAGCCGTCTCGGAGCTCACCGGTGCGGGCAGCGCCGTGATCGCGGTGCGCGCCCTGCCGCGGCTAGAGGTCGACCCCGCGGCGTGCGTCGCCGAGCACGGCGCCGATGCCTCCGAGTGCGCTCGCCCGCTGCCCGCACCGCTGGCCGAGGACCGTCCGGACGCCGCCCTCCTGGAGGCGGCCGGCGAGGAGGTCCACGCCGTGGATCCGAACCCGCTGGTCTGTCCCGAGCAGGTATGCACCCCGGTGGTCGGCAACGTGCTGGTCTCCCTGGACCGCGACCACCTCACGGGCACCTACGCGGAGTCCATGCAGACCGGCATCGACGCCCAGCTGCGGGACGCGGGCTTCTCATGGTGAGCGCACGAGAGCCGTCCCTGCCGCCCCGCCACCTGGCGCGGGGTCGCCGTCGTGCCACCGCGGCCGCGGCGCCGGCCGCAGCACCGCCGCCGCCCACCGGCGGTCACCGCCCGGAGCTGCACGGGCTGCGCGGCCTCGCCATCGCCCTGGTGGTGCTCTACCACGTCTTCTTCGACCGGGTCTCCGGGGGCGTGGACGTCTTCCTGTTCATCTCGGCCTTCTTCCTGACCGGCACGTTCATGCGGCGCCTGGAGTCAGGGCGGCCGACGGCGCCGCTGGCCTACTGGGCGCGCACCTTCAAGCGGCTGCTGCCGCCGGCCGCGGTGGTGATCCTGGCGACCCTTGCCGCGGTGCGGCTGTTCTTGCCGGCGAGCACCTGGATGCCGGCGATCAACGACGCGATCGCCTCGATCCTGCAGGTCCAGAACTGGCTGCTGATCCACCGCGGCACGGACTACGAGGCCGCCGCGACCGTGGCCACCTCCCCGCTTCAGCACTTCTGGTCACTGTCCATCCAGGGTCAGGTGTTCCTGCTGTGGCCGGTGCTGTTCGCCCTGTGCGCCGGGCTCGCCCGCGTTCTGCACCGCTCCCCGCGCACGGTGGTGGCCGTCCTGTTCGGGGCCATCGCGCTGGGGTCGTTCGGATGGTCGCTGTACTCCACGGCCGTCCAGCAGCCCACGGCCTACTTCGACACCACCGCCCGCCTGTGGGAGTTCGCGGCCGGAGCGCTGCTCGCCCTGCTGCCCGCGGCCCGGGGCACAGGGGGCCTCGCCTCCGACCGGCCCACCCCCGCCGGCCGGCGCCGGCCTGCCCGGCTGTCCGTCCCCGCCCGGGTGGCGCTGGGCTGGGCCGGCCTGGCGGTGCTGATCTCCACCGGAGCCCTGATCGACGGCCGCTCGATGTTCCCGGGCTGGATCGCGGCCGTCCCCCTGCTCGGGGCGTCCGGCGTGTTCATGGCGGGCGTCAGCGGCTCCCGGTTCGGAGCGGACCGCGTGCTGACCTCCCCTCCTTTCCGATTCCTCGGCGACGTCAGCTACGGGCTCTACCTCATCCACTGGCCCATCCTCGCGATCGCCCTCGCGGCCACCGGGCGGGAGCACGCCGGATTCGTGCTCGGTCCCACCATCATCGCGGCCAGCCTGATCCTCGCCTACGGCCTGACCCGGCTGGTGGACTCGCCGATCCGGGGCTGGCGGTGGGCGAACCTCAGCCCGCTGCGCTCCGGCGGGATCGCCGTGACGGTGCTGGTGCTGGGCCTCGCGCCCAGCGTCGGCGCCCACGTCGCGCTCGAGCGCGCCGCGGATGAGGCCGAGCGACGCGCCGTGGCCGACAACCCCGGCGGGAGGGTGCTCGAGCCCGGCTACGAGCAGCATCCCGACGCAGACCCCGACGCGGCTCCCCTGCCGTCGGCCGCGACGCTGAAGCAGGACTGGGAGCACCTGGAAGAAGGATGCTCGGGGCGGTTCGCCCCGGCGGACGACGCGGTCGCGGAGAGCTGCCGGATGACCGCCGGCCCCGAGGACGGCCCGGTGATCGTGGCGGTCGGCAACTCGCGGCTCGCCCAGCATGCGGTCTCGCTCTCGGAGCCTGCGCGCGAGAACGGGTGGCGCCTGATCATCCTGCGCCGGCCCAGCTGCATCTTCACCCCGGGCATCGAGTCCTACAAGGGTCCCGACTGCGATGCGCACAACCTCGCCGCGATGGACTACATCCGCGAGCTCCAGCCGGAGGCGGTCGCCGTCGCCACCACGACCGTCCCGCACGAGGGCCCCGAGGTCGTCACCCCGGTGGTCGAGGACACCGTGCCGCAGCTGCTGGACGAGGGCTTCGACGTGATCGCCCTGCGCGATGGGGCGCGACTGGAGGAGGATCCCGTGGCGTGCCTGGAGGCCGGTGGCAGCGAGGAGGAGTGCACCCAGCAGCTCGATCCCGCCGAGATGCCGCCGGAGCGACCCGATGCTGCGGTGCTCGAGGAGCTCTCCGCTCGCGGCGATCTCTACCCGGTGGACGTCCAGCCGCTGATGTGTCCCGAGGGCAGCTGCCCTCCGCTGATCGGGAACATGCACGTGATGTTCGATGAGGACCACGCCACGGCGACCTACATGGCATCGCTCGGCGGTTCGGTCGACGCGCAGCTGCAGGAGGCCGGCTTCACCTGGTGACCGCATCGACCGGCGCACGGCGGGTCGGGGTCAGCCGCGCTGCGCGATCTCCTCGATCACGCTCGCCGCCCGACGCGCCCGCGCCACGGTCTCGTGGTCCGGGCCGTGGACCCGCCTGGTGTCCTTGAAGAGCTGGTCGACCTGGTAGAGCGCGTCCTCGAGCTGCCCGGCCTCCGCGGTGGCCTCGGCCAGCTCGGCGCGCAGCTTGATCGCCTCCGGGCTGAGGGGGTCGCCGGATTCGAGCAGCTCGAGCAGGCGGAGAGTGGCGTCGTGGACGCGCTGCTGCGGTGTGCTCATCGGGACTCCTCGTGGGGCGTGGTCGGGCGCGGGCACGATCCTACGGCGCTGCGACCCCATCACCCACCACGCCCGTCGGCCACCGCACTGCCCGTCAGCCACCGCACGGCCCGTCGGGCAGAATGAGTCCGTGCCGGTCGTGAGTCCGCACCGGTCCCGTGACGCTGGAGGAATGCATGAACGACGCGACCACTCTGCCCGTGCTGGTTCCGGCTCCCGCCGGCAGCGCCACCGAGCTGATCGCGCGTCTGCGGGAGATGGGTCTGAGCGTCGACCACTCCCCGTTCCTCGAGCTGCGCGCCCAGCGCGACACCGACACCCGCCGCGCCGTCGAAGCCCTGGCGGCGGGCCGCTTCGCGCACCTGGTGGTCGACAGCCGCCGCGCCGCGGAGGTCCTCGCCTCCTACGACGGCTCCACTGACTCCCGTCACGAGGTCACCTTCGCCGTCCCCGAGGGCGTGGCAGTGACCGCCGTCGGCCAGGAGACCGCCACGGCCCTGCGCGAGCTGGGCGTGTTCGCGGCCCGGGTCGCCGCCGACTCCGACGCGGCGATCGCCCGCGACCTGCCGGAGGCGTCCACGGCCGGCGAGTCCCTGCTGCTGGTGTGCGGCGCCGCGACTGACGCGTCGGTGCGCCCCGCTCTCGAGGCGAAGGGCTATACGGTGACCCAGGCCACCGCGTACCGGCCCCGCAGCGTGAGCCTGGACGCACAGCTGGTCCGGGACCTGCGGCTGCGCGGCTACGGCGCACTCGCCCTGACCACGCCGATGCTGGCCTCGCTCGCCGGTCACCTGGGCATCCACAGGGACATTCGCGTGCTCACGCGCGATGCCGCGGTCACCGCGGCGGCCGAGGCTCGGGGACTGGTGGTCCACGGCGAGGCGACGGAGCCCACCGAGGCGAGCCTCGCCGAGGCCGTGCGGCGGGCTCTGGCAGTAGTCTGATCACGACATGGAGATCAATCCTTACGAGTCGCGTCTGCGCATGCTGCAGCAGTTCGACGGCGTGCAGATGCAGCGCGAGGCGACTCCCGACGAGGAGACCGCCGGCTGCCCGGGATGTCCGTACTTCTGGACCTGCCCGGTACCCCACCGCGGCGAAGAGGTGAAGGCTCCGGCCCAGATCGAGCTCGAGGACGTGCGGGACTCGCTGGGCCCGCGCACGGAGTACCGGCCGCGCGACGAGTCCGACGTCGGCTGGACCGACACGTGGGTCGACGAGAACGGCCACCGGATCGAGGACGAGGCGCTGGCCAGCATCGAGCTCGCCGAGGACCACGTCGAGACGACCGACCTCGAGGACGACCCCGCCGAGCTCGCTGACGTCGCCCTGGGCGAGGACGGCGCAGACGACGACGCCGGTGCGGACGCGGCCGACACTGCCCGCCACGAGCCCACACTCCGCCGTTTCCGCTGGAATCCCTTCCGCCGACGCCGCTGATCCGGCCTCCTGTGATCATTGAGCTGTCCTCATCGAGGCCAGCCCACCGAAAGCTCACACGCGATGTCGCGATGCAGAGCGTCGGGAGCCGGCCGCAGCCGACAGTGGTGTTGCTAACGTTGAGGCGTGCTTCCCTCACCCACACCGCGGCTCCGGTTCCGCCGGATGACGAGTGAGGATCTGGACGACATGGCGGCCCTCCTCGGGGACCCCGTCGTGATGCACTACTACCCCGCGCCCAAGTCTCGGGGTGAGGCTCTCGCGTGGATCGAGTGGAACCGACGGAACTACGCAGACCATGGTCACGGCCTCTGGGTGATCGAGACGGTGGACGGCGGTTTCGTCGGCGACTGCGGACTCACGTGGCAGCGCGTGAACGGCGAGCAGAAGCTCGAAGTGGGGTACCACGTTCGCAGTGGCCTCCACGGTCTCGGCTACGCCACCGAAGCCGCAGCCGCCTGCCGCGATGTCGCCCGAGACAGCACTGACACTGCCGAGCTGGTCGCGATAGTCCATCCTGACAATCGTGCCTCGCAGCGAGTGGCGGAGAAGATCGGGATGAAGCGCGTCGACGACGACCACGGTGGCCCGCTTCCTGCTCGGCACGTGTTCAGTATGAGGCTGTGAACCCAGGATCGGACGTCGTAGGGTTCACAGATGATCGAGTGGCACGTCTTCCTGCCGGCGGCCGTGGCGATGGCGTCGATCCCTGGCGCCAATCAGGTGCTCGGACTGCGCAACGCCGCCGTCGTCGGCGCCCGGTACGCCGCGGCGGGAGTGGCCGGCCGCTTCGCCGCCTTCGCCGTGCTGGCCCTGCTCGTCGTCGTGGGGCTCGGCGCGGTTCTCGCGCGGTCGGCGGTCGCCTTCGAGGTCCTGCGCTGGGCGGGCGTCGTCTATCTGGTCTGGCTCGGCGTGAGCACCATCAGGAACGCCGGGGCGGGAGAGCGACACCCCGACCTCCGATGCGAGGAACGCGGCGCCGTGGCGGCGCGGCGGGAGTTCATCACAGCACTGACCAACCCCAAGGCGCTCCTGCTGTTCGCGTCCTTCCTCCCCCAGTTCATGCCGACGTCTGCTCCCGCGTCGCTGCTTCTCGTCCTCGCCGCGGTCTACGTCGGGGTGGAGGCGCTGGCGGCTGCCGCCTACATCGCGGCCGGGTCCGCCATGCGCCGACCGTCCGGCGAGCTGCGACGTCCTCGTCGCCGCCTCGATCAGGTCGCCGGGGCCTCGTTCCTCGGATTCGGCGCGTACCTCGCCACCTCGCACCGTCCCTGAGCGGGAACTCCCCGACTACACACCGGCGAGCCGGCGGTGAGGCTCGGCAGGCAGCTCGACTCCGATCCCCTCGCCGGGGCGGACCGTGCCGCCGCAGGCCACGACGCCCATGACTCCCGCGAGCTTGTGCACCTGGCCCGACTCGTCCTTGCGGACCACCTGCTTGAGCAGTCCCGGCTGGAAGGCGTCGATCTGCCAGCATGGATTCCGCAAGCCGGTGACCTCGATGATCGCCTCCGCGACGTGCAGACGGGTCCCGACGGGCAGACTGAGCAGATCGATGCCTGCGGTGGTGATGTTCTCGCCCAGCTGCCCCGAGGCGACGTGGTGCCCCTCGGCGGCGAGCTGCTCGAGGAGTTCTCCGTGGATGAGGTGCACCTGCCGCAGATTCGGCTGGCCCGGGTCACGGGCGACCCTGCTGCGGTGCTTGACGGTCCGTCCCGAATGCACATCCCCCGCGACGCCGACTCCCTCGAGGAGCTGGATCTCGGGAACCGGGGTCTTGCTGAACGTGTGTGCCGCGCTGAGGTGGACTGACTCGACCGTCGGACTCATGCGGCCACGATCGCAGCACGGAGCCTGCCGGGACAGAGACGGTCAGGGACAGAGACTGGTCCGGGGCGCCGGCAGGAGCTGCATTCGCCCCCGGCCCTATGGACCTCAGCTCGAGGCGGCAGTCCCCTTGTGCTGCTCACGCATGGCCAGGCGAGCGATCGTGGCGTCGGACACGGTGTGGGGAGCGGTGCTGCCGGCCGGCGCCGAACCGGTGGCTGCAGTCGGTGCCCCGCCCCTCGGCACGCCCGCGCTCGCGAGGGTGTCGGCGTCCGTCAGCGTCGGCGGGACGGTGCGGTCCACGCGCATCCAGCCGGCCGGCATCACGTCGTCCTCCGCGCTCTCGTCGGCGTCGGCCGGTTCCCGCGCGGAGGAGATGTCGATGCCGAAGATGGTGTGGAAGGCCTCGACGTAGGCGTCGGCGAAGCCGGTCTCGGCGAGGTGGCGGGCGCGCTCGGCGGGCTGATGCATAACCTTGGCGAGGATCTTGCGGACGCTGCGCTCGAGCTGGTCCGCGGTCTCGCCGGAGACCTCGCGGCGCAGGCGATCGACCTCGTCATCGGCGGCCTCGGAGACCTCACGGCGCAGGGCCGCCATCGCCGGGTCGATGCGGCGCACCTGCTGCTGGGTGCGGAAGGCCTCGACGTTCTCCTCGACGATCTGGCGGGCGGTGACCAGCGCAGGGTCGTCGCTCGCCTCCACGCCCACCGCGAGATCGGACAGGCCGAGCACGGTGACGCCCTTGAGGTGCGGGACCAGCGGGTGCAGGTCGGAGTGCAGGGCAAGATCCAGCACGACAGTGCGGCCGGCGGCCAGGAACTGCTCGGGGAACAGCGAGGTGCCGCGCCCGGAGGCGGCCAGCACGAGGTCCGCCTCGCGCAGCGCGCGGTCGATCCCGTCGGCCGGGACCATGGCGGCCCCGTGGCGCTCGGCGAAGCCGGTCTCGCGGCCGGAGGGCGAGTACACCTGCAGATCCCTCACGCCCCGGCGCGCGAGCTCGGCCAGGCCCAGACGCGCGTAGGCGCCGGTGCCGACGATCAGCACCGTCCGCCCCTCGAAGCCGCCCAGCTCGACGCCGGCGCGGTCCAGCGCGACCGCCGCCCCGGAGCGGCCGGCGGCGCCGACCGGAGCCTGGGTGGCGACCTGCTTGGCGCAGCGGAAGGCGTGCTGGAACAGGTCGTGAAGCATCGAGGTGGTGCGCCCGGCGCGGCGCGCGGCCTCGAAGGACTGGCGCACCTGGCCGGTGATCTCCGCCTCGCCGACCACGAGGGAGCGCAGCCCGGAGGCGACCTCGTAGAGGTGCCGCGGCACCGGGGTGTCCATCGCGGCGTCGAAGCAGAGGGTGACCACCTCGCGGTCCAGCCCGCTGGTGCGGGCGACGGCGTCGATGACGAGGTCCACGCCCTCGTGGAAGAGGTCGGTGTCGAGGTAGACCTCGAGGCGGTTGCAGGTGCTCACGGCCACGTGGCCGGAGATGACGGGGGCGGCGCCGACGGCCTCGGCCCGCTCGGCCTGCAGCTGGTCGATCACCGCGGGAAGGGTCTCTGCACCACGGGTGAGGGCGTCCAGCACATCGAGGTCGAGGTGCTCGTGGGTGGCGCGGAGAGCAGCGAGCATGCAGCCAGTCTAGGCCTGCTCCAGGGCGTGCACGACGCTCCCGGGAATGATGTGCACAATAGTTGCGTCATGACACAGAACAGCACGTCAGAGCCCACTTTTGCCGACAGCGCGTCAGATACCTCGCCCGGCGCGTCAGAAACCGGGAACACCGCAGGCAGCGACGCTGTTGTTCCCCCCGATACCTCCCCTCTCACGCCCGCTGCGGCGCTCGAACAGCTACCGTCGCGGCACCCCGCCCGCCATCCGGTGGCCGACGGCGGTGTGGCCGACGCCGCCCTGCTGCGCGAGCTCAGAGGTGAGCGAGGCGACACCCGCCCCAGCGTGTGGTTCATGCGACAGGCCGGCCGCTCCCTGCCCGAGTACCGGGCTCTGCGCGAGGGCACCACGATGCTCGATGCCTGCGTGCGCCCCGACATGGCCGCCGAGATCACCGTCCAGCCCGTGCGGCGCCACCGGGTCGATGCCGGCGTGTTCTTCTCCGACATCGTCGTGCCCGCGCGGCTCGCGGGGCTGGGCGTGGAGATCCGGCCCGGCGTCGGCCCCGTCTTCGACCACCCGATCCGCACCGAGGCCGACGTCGACGCGCTGCCGGATCTCGGGGACGCCTACGAGGCGGCGCTGGAGCCGATCCGCGAGGCGGTGCGCCTGACCGTCGCCGAGCTGGGCACCACGCCGCTGATCGGCTTCGCCGGCGCCCCGTTCACCGTGGCCAGCTACATGGTCGAGGGCGGCCCCAGCCGCGACCACCTGCGCACCCGCGCCCTGATGCGCGGCCGGCCCGAGGTGTGGGCGAAGCTCGCCGCGTGGGTCGCCGAGCTCTCGGGCCGCTTCCTGCGCGCCCAGGTCCTCGCCGGCGCCTCCGCCGTCCAGCTGTTCGATTCGTGGGTGGGGGCGCTCGGAGCCGACATGTACCGCACCCACGTCCAGGAGCACTCGGCCGCGGCCCTCGCCCGCATCGCCGACCTGCCGGTGCCGCGCATCCACTTCGGCGTCGGCGCCTCGCATCTGCTCACGCCCATGCTCGAGGCGGGGGCGAGCGTGATGGGCGTCGATCACCGTCTGCGCCTGGACGAGGCGCTCGAGATCCTCCCGGCCGGCACGCCCGTCCAGGGCAACATCGATCCCGCCGTGCTGTTCACCTCCGAGCAGGCCCGCTTCGCCGAGGCCCGCGCCGTGCTCGCGGCCGGCTCCGGCGCCAGCGGACACGTCGTCAACCTCGGCCACGGCGTCCCCCCGGACGCGGACCCGCAGGTGCTCACCGACCTGGTCAGCTTCCTGCACGAGCAGCGGCCATGAGCGGATCCACCCTCGTCGTCGGCGGCGGCCTCGCAGGGCTGCTCGCCGCCGTGCGCCACCAGCGCGCCGGACGCCGGGTGGTGCTGGTCGAGGCCGCGGACACCGTCGGCGGGGCGATCGCCGCCACCGAGGTCGCCGGCGTCCCCCTCAGCGCCGGCGCGGAGGCGTACTCGACCGGCTCCGGCGCGGTCGACGGCCTGGTCGGCGAGCTCGGGCTGGCCGAGCAGGTCGTGGCCCCGAGGGAGGGGCTCGGCAGCCGGGTGGTCTCCGACGCCGGGGTCCACCGGGCCCCGGCCACCGCCCTGCTCGGCATCCCGGCCCGGCCCCTGGCGGCCGACGTCCGTGCCGTGCTCGGCCTCGCCGGGTCCCTGCGCGCGAGCCTCGAGCGTCTCCTGCCCGCCTCCTACGGCAACCGGCCCGGGGCCACCGTGGCCACGCTGGTGCGCAAGCGGCTGGGACCCAGAGTGCTCGAGCGGCTGGTCGCCCCCGTCGTCGGCGGGGTGCATTCGGCCGATCCGGCCACCCTCGAGTTCGCCGCCGCGTCCCCTCAGCTCGCGGCGGGCCTCGTGCGGCACGGCTCCCTGACCCGCGCCGTCGCCCGCCTGCGCGGCGGGTCCACGCAGAGCGCCGGCACCCGCGTGCACTCCCTGACGCCGACCATGGCCGTCCTGCCCGAGGCTCTGCGCGAGCGGATCCTCGCCGCCGGGGGCTTCCTGCGCACCGGTGTCGAGGTCTCGGCGCTCGAGCGCACCGCCACCACCTGGACCGTGCGCACCTCCCGCGGGGAGAGCCTCGAGGCGGACCACCTCGTCCTCGCCTGCCCGCCGGACACCACCCGTCAGCTGCTGGCCGGTGCCGCCCCCGAGGTCGCCGCCGCCATCCCGCAGGCCCCGTCGGCCGCGGTCCGACTGGTCGCCCTGGTGCTGGATGCGCCGGCCCTGGACGACTTCCCCTCCGGGACCGGCGCACTGGTCGCGCCCGGCACGGCCGGGATCCGCGCGAAGGCCCTGACCCACGCGACCGCCAAGTGGGAGCATGTGCGCGCCCTCGCCCGCGAAGCCCTGCCGTCGGCCGCCTCCCCGCACGTGGTGCGGCTCTCCTACGGGCGGCCCGGCGAGCAGCTCCCGGATCCGGAGACCATCGTGGATCTGGCCCTGGCCGACGCCTCCCGGATCCTCGGCGCTCCCCTGACCCGGGAGCAGCTGCTGGGCTCACGTGTGATCGACTGGGACCGTGCCATGCGGCAGTCGCTGCCCGGTCACCGTGCCGCCCTCGATGCACTCCCCGATCTGCTCGCGGCCCTCGCGGACGGACCCACCCTCGAACTCGTCGGCTCCTGGCGGGCCGGCACCGGCATCGACGCGATCGTGCGTGCCGACTCCTCCGCCTCCTCTGCACCGGAAGGACACTCCTGATGACCGAGACCCACCACCCCGCGCCCGCCACGGCGCCCGCCGATCCGTCCGACCCCGCCCAGGTCACCCGGTACACGAGCTACACGGTCTTCCGTCGGCTCGCCGGGCTCACCGAGGACGGCGAGGTCACCGCCGAGCAGATCACCGCGGCCCTGGGCGAGACCGTCCAGCTCATGGAATCCGCCCACGAGAGCGGCGTGGAGATCCTGGGCTTCTACGACGCCTCCGGCTTCCGCGCCGAGGACGACCTCCTGCTGTGGATGGCCGCCGACCGGCCCGAGGCGCTGCAGGCCGCGCTGCGCGAGTTCGAGACCTCCCTGCCGGGGACCTGGCTGAACCGCGAGTGGGCCTCCGTCGGCGTCCACCGCCAGGCCGAGTTCGCCCGCGCCCACGTCCCCTCCTTCATGGTCCCCAGCGCCGAGCGCAAGCAGTGGATCAGCGTCTACCCCTTCGTGCGCAGCTACGAGTGGTACCTGCTGGAGGATGACAAGCGCCGCGAGATGCTCATCGAGCACGGCAAGCTCGGCCGCGACTTCCCGCAGGTGGGTGCCAACACCGTCGCCGCCTTCGCGCTCGGCGACTACGAGTGGCTGCTCTCCTTCGAGGCCGACGACCTCCACGACCTGGTCGACATGATGCGCCACCTGCGCTATTCCGAGGCCCGCCTGCACGTGCGCAATGAGCTGCCCTTCCACACCGGTCGCCGCCTCGCAGCGCTCGAGGACGTCGCCGCCCTGCTGGCCTGAATCTCCCAGATCCGCTCCACCCGTTCCCGGAGGAACACCCAGATGACCACCACCCAGCCCGCGCCGTACGACGCGATCATGTTCGCCTCCTTCGGCGGCCCCGAGGGACAGGACGACGTGATCCCGTTCCTGCGCAACGTCACCCGCGGCCGCGGCGTGCCCGACGAGCGCCTGGAGGAGGTCGCCGGGCACTACCGCGCCCTCGGCGGCCGCTCCCCCATCAATGAGCAGAACCGCGCCATGATCTCCGCCCTGGAGACGGAGCTCGCCGGCCGCGGCATCGACCTGCCGATCTACTTCGGAAACCGCAACTGGGAGCCGTACACGGCCGACGCGATCTCCTCGCTGCACGCCGACGGCCACCGCCGCGTGCTCGCCCTGATCACCAGCGCCTACTCCTCCTACTCCGGCTGCCGCCAGTACCGTGAGGACTTCGCCCGACGGCTGGACGAGGCGGGCCTGCTGGGCGAGATGAGCATCGAGAAGTCCCGTGCCTACTTCAACCACCCCGGCTTCCTGGAGCCCGTGGTCGACGGGGTCCGCTCCGCGCTGGCCGAGCTCCAGCGCGAGGGCCACGACGCCGACCGGGTGCGGGTGCTGTTCTCGACCCACTCCATCCCGCTGGCGATGGCCGCCGCCTCCGGGCCGGCCGGTGCCGGGGCCCCTGCCGTGCCCGGCGCCGACGAGCAGGGTGCCGACGAGCAGGGGGGCTGGTACGTCGCCCAGCACCTGGCGGCCTGCCGCTACGTCATGGACCAGATCGAGGAGGACCTGCCCGGCCTTCCCGACTGGGAGCTCGTCTACCAGTCCCGCTCCGGCTCCCCGCACGTGCCGTGGCTCGAGCCCGACGTCAACGACGTCATCGAGCAGGTCGCGAGCGAGGACAGCGCCGACGCCGTGGTCGTGGTCCCGATCGGTTTCGTCAGCGACCACGTCGAGGTGATCTGGGATCTGGACACCGAGGCGAAGGAGACCGCCGAGGAGCACGGGCTCGCCTTCCGCCGCGTCGCCACCTCCGGGACCGACGAACGGTTCATCGCGGCCCTGGCCGATGTCGTCGCCGAGCACCTCGATCCCTCCCGCGAGCGCGCCGCGGTCACCGAGCTCGGGCCCGTGGACGACCTGTGCGGCCATAACTGCTGTCAGCTCCACGCCGAGCGGGCGGTCCCCGCCGAGCACAGCATCGACTCCCTCGAGGAGATCGCGGCCGAGCTGCGCGAGCGGGACAGCGCCGCGGCAGCACCGGCGGGAGCGACTCCGGCGGGAGCGGCCTCGTGAGCCTGCGTATCGGCACCCGCGCCTCCCAGCTGGCCCTGACCCAGTCCGAGCAGGTGGGCCGAGCACTCGTGGCCGGCACCGGTCACGAGCTGGAGCTGGTCCACGTCAGCACCCACGGGGACGTGGATCGCACCAGTCCGCTGGCGCAGATCGGCGGCACGGGCGTGTTCGTCACCGCCGTGCGCCAGGCGCTGCTGGACGGCGAAGTCGACGTGGTGGTCCATTCCTGCAAGGACCTCCCCACCGCACAGCCGCCGCAGATCGCCCTGGCCTGCATCCCGGCCCGGGAGGACCCGCGCGACGCGCTGTGCGCCCGCGACGGGCTCACCCTCGCGCAGCTGCCCCAGGGGGCCAAGGTCGGCACCGGTTCCCCCCGCCGCGGGGCGCAGCTGCTGCGTGCCCGCCCGGATCTCGACGTGGTCGACATCCGCGGCAATGTGGAGACCCGGCTCGCCCGGGCACTCGGGCCCGACGCGGATCTGGACGCGGTGGTGCTGGCTGCCTCCGGCCTGCAGCGCGTGGGCCGCGGCGAGGTGATCAGCGAGCTGCTGCCCGTCGAGGTGATGCTGCCCGCGCCCGCCCAGGGCGCCCTGGCGGTCGAGGTGCGGGCGCACGCAGCGGAGGTGGCAGCGGAGCCCGGCACGGACTCCTGGCTCCCCGCCGCCCTGACCGCCGTCGAGGACGGCGGCACCCGCGCCGCCATCACCGCCGAGCGCGCACTGCTGGGGTCCCTGGAGGCGGGCTGCTCCGCCCCGGTCGCCGCGTTCGCCGAGGTCACCGGGTCCTCACTGCGGCTGCGGGCCCTGGCGATCCGGCCCGACGGATCCCACGTCGTCGAGGGCGAGGCCGTCGGGGCGCTCGAGGACCCGGCCCGGCTCGGCGAGGATCTCGCCGCGGACCTGCTCGAGCGCGGAGCCGGGGAGATCCTCGCGGAGGCGAAGGCCTGATGACCCACCCGTCCCGCGGCCGTCCCGTCCTGGTCACCAGACCGGCCGGACGCGCGGACGGCCTGGTCACGCTCGTGGAGGAACTCGGTCTGACCGTCCGGCACCAGCCGCTGGTCCGCCTCGTGCTCGAGGGCGGCCCGGAGCTGACCGCGGCGCTCGACCGCCTGGCCGCCGGAGCCTTCACGCATCTGGTGGTCACCTCCCGCACCGCCGTCGAGGCGATGCTCGTCCGCAGCCCGAGCGTCACCGTCCACCCGAACACCCAGGTGGTCGCGGTCGGCGAGGGCACCGCGTCGGCTCTCACCACAGCCGGTGCCCCACCGGACCTGGTCGCCTCCGGCTCCGGCGCCGCGCTGGTGAGAGAGATCCCCGCGGCCGACGTCTCTCCCGGCGCCGCCGGTGCGGCCGGGACTGCCGGGCCCGCCACGGTCCTGTTCCCGGCCTCGGCCGCCGCCTCCCCCGTCGTGCCCGACGGCCTGCGCGCCAAGGGCTATCGGGTCGAGCAGGTCACCGTCTACCGTCCCGAGCCGGTCGAGCCGCCCGTCGAGCTCGCCCGCGCGCTGGCTGCCGGCGACGTCGGCGCGATCGTGCTGACGTCCCCGATGGCCGCCCGTCGGGCCGCGGAGCTCGGCGTCCACGCCTCGATCCCCGTCGTCACCATCGGAGATCCCACCAGTGAGGCCGCCCGCGCGGCGGGCCTCGACGTCACCCAGCAGGCCGCCGCGCCCACCGACGCGGACCTCGCCGACGCGGTGCGAGCCGTGCTGGCTCGCCCCTGACCCGCCACCGAATCCACCGCTCACGATTCCAGGAGTTCTCATGACCACCCCGTCCTCCGTCGGCCCCACCCCGATCGACCGGCCCCGCCGCCTGCGCTCGAACGCGGCCATGCGGTCGCTGGTCCGGGAGAGCACCCTGCGCCCCGCCGACCTCGTGCTGCCGATGTTCGTGCGCGAGGGCGCCACTGAGCCCACGCCCATCACCTCGATGCCCGGTGTCCAGCAGCACTCCCTGGACTCCCTGGTCGCGGCCGCCACCGAGGCGGTCGAGCGCGGCGTGGGCGGGCTCATGCTGTTCGGCGTGCCCGAGCACAAGGACGCGATCGGCTCCGGCGCCACCGACCCCAACGGCATCCTCAACCAGGCCCTGGCGCGGCTGCGCTCCGAGCTAGGCGATTCCACCGTGATCATGGCGGACCTGTGCCTGGACGAGTTCACCGACCACGGCCACTGCGGCGTGCTCGACGCCGACGGCCGGGTCGACAACGACGCCAGCCTGCTGCGCTACCGCGAGATGGCCCTCGCCCAGGCGGAGGCCGGCGCGCACCTGCTGGGGCCCTCGGGCATGATGGACGGCCAGATCGCCGCGATCCGCGAGGCGCTGGACGACGCCGGCCACCTCGAGGTGGCGCTGTACGCCTACACCGCCAAGTACGCCTCGGCGTTCTACGGGCCGTTCCGCGAGGCCGTCGACTCCACGTTGCAGGGCGATCGGCGCACCTACCAGCAGGATCCGGCCAATGGCCGTGAGGCGCTGCGCGAGCTCTCCCTCGACCTCGACGAGGGCGCTGACCTGGTGATGGTCAAGCCCGGCTTGCCCTACCTCGACGTGCTGCGCGACGTGGCCGAGCAGTCCCCGGTACCGGTGGGGACCTACCAGGTCTCCGGCGAGTACGCGATGATCGAGGCGGCTACCGCCAACGGCTGGGTGGACCGCGACCGCACCGTGCTGGAGTCGCTGCTGGCCTTCCGCCGCGCCGGCGCCTCGACCGTGCTGACCTACTACGCGAGCGAGGTCGCCGGGTGGTACCGCGACGGCCTCCCTGCCCACCTGCGCGAGTTCCTCTGAGCCGCTCACGCCGGCACCGGCACCCGTTGCCGTTCTCGCACCCGCACCCGCACCCGCACCCGTTCGAATCATTCCCCGCACCCGTCAGGAGTCCTCGATGACCACCTCCTCCCCCGTCTCCGCCGACCTCTTCGCCCGCGCCCAGAAGGTGATCGCCTCCGGCGTGAACTCGCCCGTGCGTGCCTACGGCTCCGTCGGCGGCACCCCGCCGTTCATCACCAGCGCCTCCGGTGCCCTGCTGCACGACGCCGACGGCCGCGAGTACGTCGACCTGGTCGGATCCTGGGGCCCGATGATCCTCGGCCATGCTCATGAGGGCGTCGTCGAGGCGGTGCGCGAGGCGGCCGGTCGCGGGCTCTCCTTCGGCGCCCCGCAGCCGGGCGAGGTCACGCTCGCCGAGGAGGTCGCCTCGCGGGTGGGACCGATCGAGCAGCTGCGCCTGGTCAACTCCGGCACCGAGGCGACGATGAGCGCGCTGCGGGTGGCACGGGCCGCAACCGGACGCGACGTGGTCGTGAAGTTCGCCGGCTGCTACCACGGGCACGTCGACGCCCTGCTGGCCGAGGCCGGCAGCGGCGTGGCCACATTCGCGATGCCGGGCTCGGCCGGAGTGACCGCGGCGACCGCGCGCGACACCGTGGTTCTGCCGTACGGGGACCGCGAGGCGGTGGCGGCCCTGTTCGCCGAGCGGGGCAGCGAGATCGCCGCGGTGATCACCGAGGCGGCGCCGGCGAACATGGGCGTCGTCCCGCCGCTGGAGGCCGACGGGTCCGGTTTCAACCGCTTCCTGGCCGAGACCACGCACGCGGCGGGCTCCCTGCTGATCACGGACGAGGTGCTGACCGGGTTCCGCGCGAGCCGCGAGGGCTACTACGGGATCGACGGCGAGGGCTGGGCGCCGGATCTGATGACGTTCGGCAAGGTCATCGGAGGCGGCCTGCCGGTGGGTGCCTTCGGCGGGCGCCAGGACCTGATGGAGCTGCTCTCCCCCGCCGGGCCGGTGTACCAGGCCGGCACGCTGTCGGGGAACCCGCTGGCGACGGCGGCGGGCCTGGCGACCTTCGCCGGGCTGGACGAGGCCGCCTACGAGAGGCTCGGCGCCGCATCCCGCACCCTGCAGCAGCTGGTGGCCGATGCGCTGACCACTGCCGGTGTGCCGCACGTGATCCAGACGGCCGGCACGCTGTTCTCGGTGTTCTTCCGCGAGGAGCCGGTGACGACGTACGACGATGCGAAGGCGCAGGACACCGAGGCGTTCACGCGCTTCTTCCACGCCATGCTCGAGGCGGGCGTCTACCTGCCCCCGTCGGCCTTCGAGGCCTGGTTCGTCTCGACCGCCCACACGCAGGACGTGCTGGACCGCATCGCGGAGGCTCTGCCGGGCGCGGCGAAGGCTGCGGCCGCGGTGTGAGCCGAGGGGGAACCGCGGGCGCAGGCGGGTTCAGGTACGGGGCCCGCGACCGCGGGCGGCGCGTCCGATACGTGTTCGTCGGCGGTTCCGATGCGGGCTGCGTCGGGCGTGCTCCCGCCGTCGGCCCGGGCCCTGCGTCCGCCGGTCGTCTGCGCGCTGATCATCGCTGCGCGGTGCGTTCTGCCTCGGCCTCTGCCTCGGCCTCGGCCGCCGGCCGTTCTTCGGCCGTGCTCTCCTGGTCTTCCCCGTCTTCGCTCGCTCCGCTGCCGCCTTCGCGGAGCGGACACTCCCGCCGGGAGCGCGATCCGGGATCGGGCGCGTCAAGGCCTCGGCCGTGGTCGTCCGGGTGGTACCGGTGCGGGTGGTCCAGGTGACACGGTGGCCGGGCGCGCCAGGGTCGCGTCGGACGCTGCGCACCTGCTGTTCCTTGCCGTTGCACAGCGCGCAGAGGCCCTGACCGTTCTCGAGGCAGGTGTGGCCACCGGTGGCGTGCGGGGTGATGTGGTCGGTCTGGCGGATCGGTGCGTCGCAGAACGGCCCGCGGCACGTCGCATCGCGCCACAGCACGAATCGAGCCAGGGCCTTGGGGAATGTACGGGCCACCGAATCGACCCCGACCAGTTCGCCCGTCGTGGGGTGGGTGTAGAGCCGACGGAGAACAGCCCGCAGCTCGGGACCGTCCGGGCCGAGGGCATCCCGGGCGCCCTCGCCGGGCGGGCGGAAGAGAGTCCTGAGCTCCTCGCGGATCGCCTCGGCGGGAACAGGTCCGTACCCCTCGATGCGAGCCAGGTCCCCGCTGTGCGGATGCAGCAGAGCGCGGTCGGTGATCATCACGCCGATGTCCAGCGAGTCGGACTCCATCGCACCGTCGTCGCCGAGCAGCGTGGCCACGAAGGAGTCGGCCTGGATCGCTGCATGGCCGCGTTTGTCCCCGTCGGCGCGCTGGCGTTCGGCGTCGAGGCTGAGCCGTTTGCGGATTTTGGCGGCGTCCAGCGCGGGGACGCGGGCCGAGATGGTGGCCATGCCGTGCTCGCCCCGACGCACGGTGACGTATCGCTTCTGGCGCGACGTGAGATGTCTGCGCTCCTCGCCACCGGCATCCGCTTCCTCGATCACGGCGGCGACCTCGCGTTTCCACCGCTCAGGGCCTGCGGCATCCAGATCGGGCAGCCGTTCACCGAGGTGCTCATCCACCTTCTCCCGCTGCGTCGGTGATAGGGGCGCGACGGAGGTGGCGGTGGCCTGCGCGGCCTTGGAACTGACCTGTGCCGTCGCGAGCGCCTCGAGGATGTTGGGCATGGACTCCACCAGTCGCCGGCTGGAGGCGACAGTTCGGCCCGACGTCGAGGGGGATCGGCGTGTGACCATCGAGACCTCTCGCGCCGCGGTCCGCTCCGCCTGCTTGTCGAGCACGCGGTCCGACGGGGCGGCCCCCGGCTCATTCGCCGCGTCGGCGGCAGCTTCGGCGTGACGGTCCCGCTTGAGGGAGTCCGCGAGGGCGACCACGGCGCGGGCTTCGAGAGCGTCGAGAGCGCCCGTCGCTTCATGGATCCGCCCGATCACGTCCCTGAATTCGGTCGCCGGGTGCGTCCCTGGCTCGAAGATCTCTCCCGGTTCCGTGGCGAGGGAGGAGAGCAGGTAGACGATGTCGCCGAGTTCTGTCGCGAGCCGCTGAGGACCACCTGCGCGCACGGTCTCGACCAGCCGCTCGGAGTAATCCCCGGCGGTCTGATCGCGGCCCGGCTGGCCCGGCTCGGAAGTAGTCATGCCTCCACAGTGCAGCGTTGCGGTACGGCGGAGAAGCTGTCCGCCGAGAATGTGGAGAACTTCCGTTGTGGAGGAATCGTCACCGGTGTGAGGACGGAGGCGGACCGGATCCTGCGCCAGCACGAGCCGTATAGAAGGCCATCTTCGTGATCGGCCACAAGAACGCCCTTGACGCTCCGCGTCGGCCTTTGACAGTTCATGACGGCGCACTCGACAGCGTCAGCTCGACCGCCGCACAGTGAAGGGGCGCCGTCAGCCGAGACCGGCGCATCGCTCCGTAGCTCAGCCCGGAAGAGCAGCTCCCCCATAAGGAGTGGGTCGTAGGTTCGAATCCTGCCGGAGCGTCGAGGCGTCACCCCGACCGCGCACACTGGAGGTTCCCTCCCCCGAAGGAGCCTCGCGCCGATGCGGAAGACACCGACGACCACGCACCCCGTCCTGAGCCACCTCGCGCTGCCTGTCCTGGAGCCGGCAGACGCCGCCGACCTCGCCGAGCACGGAAACTACGAGGCGCTCCGCCTCGACGGCGGCGACATCAGCGGCCGCACCCTGGCCGGAGCCACCTTCACCGAATGCGAGCTCATCGGGCTCACCGCGCACGGGACCAGCCTGCAATCGGCGCGGCTCATCGAGAGCCGGATCGAACGACTGAACGCCCCCGTGCTGAACGCCTCGCGCTCGACGTGGCGCGAGGTCGAGCTGAGCGGCTCCCGGATCGGCGCGCTCGACATCTACGACGCGGGCATCCATTCGACCCGCATCGCCGGCAGCAAACTCGACTGGATCAACCTGCGCTCCTCGATGCTCGAGGACGTCCTGTTCGAGGACTGCACGATCGAGGAGCTCGACCTCACCGGCGTCACCGCCACCCGCATCGCCTTCGTCAACTGCCGCGCCGGCAGCCTCGCCCTCGCCCACGCCCGCCTGCGCGACGTGGACCTGCGCGGCCTGGAGATGGGCCCGATCAGCAACCTCGAGGGGATGGCCGGCGCGACGATCGATGACGCCCAGCTGACCGCGCTCGCTCCGGCCTTCGCGGCGCATGTCGGGGTGCGGGTCGAATAGCCGGCGGCCGGCGGCACGGGACCGGCCTCAATCGCCCAGACGATGCCTCAGCGCGGCGCGCACGCCTGGCCACTCGCCTGCCAGGATCGAGTAGACGACCGTGTGGCGAACCGTGCCGTCGGGCAGGATCCGATGCGCGCGCAGGATGCCCTCCTGCTGGGCGCCGAGCCGCTCCACCGCCCGTCGCGAGGCGTGGTTGAGGTGGTGGACGCGGAACTCGACGCGCAGACACCCGAGCGTGTCGAAGGCGTGTGTGAGCAGGAGCAGCTTCATCTCGGCGTTGACCCCGGTGCGGTGGGCGGAGCCCGCCAGGTAGGTGTTGCCGATCTCCAGGCCGCGGTCGGCCAGGGCCAGGTTCATGAAGGTGGTCAGTCCCAGCACCCGCCCGTCGGCCGGCCGTACCACCGCCCAGGCGAGGCGGCGGCCGGCGTCGACGTCCCCGCGCAGGGAGGCGACCGAGGCGTCGACCTCGGCGGGTGCGGGGATGTGCGGCGCATAGGGCAGGCGCCAGATCTCCCCGTCGGCCACCGCCGCGCGCAGGCCGTCCGCATGCTCCTCGGCGAGCGGCTCGAGCCGCACCCGCTCTCCGGTCAGCATGACCGGCTCCCGCGCGGCCAGCGGCGTGGTGGGCACCGCCCGGGTCGAGGATGCGCTCACCCGTGCTGCTCGATGGCCATCTCGTAGTACCGCAGCAGGTCGTCCGACGCGTTCTCCCACGAGAACTTCTCCGCCTCGGCGCGGGCGGCCTCGCGGATGGTGCCGCGAAGGCCCGGATCCGAGAGCCGGCTCAGCGCCGCGTCCAGGCTCTCCTCGTTCCCGGAGTCGAACAGCAGGCCGTTGACGCCGTCGGTGACCTGCTCCATCGTCGGCCCGGAGCGGGCGGCGACCACCGGCAGCCCCGAGGCCATCCCCTCGAGGATCACCAGCCCCAGGGTTTCGGTGACCGAGGGGAACACGAACGCGTCGGCGCTGGCGAAGGCCGAGGCAAGCTCCTCCCCCTCCATGAAGCCGGGGAACAGCGTCGAGGTGCCGGCGAAGAGGTTCTCCAGCTCGCTGCGGTAGGGCCCGTCGCCGATGATCGCGAGCGCCACGTCGTCCCGGCGCTCCATCATCGGCCGCAGCGTGTGGATCTCCTTCTCCGCGGCCAGACGGCCGACGAACACCAGCAGCTTCTTCTCCGGGTGGCCCTGCGTGAGCCGCTCCCGCATCGCCCCGGAGGCGAAGCCGGGATGGAAGGTCCGGGTGTCCACACCGCGGCGCACCACGTGCAGGTTCGCCAGGCCCTTCTCGGCGAGCTCGGCCCGCATCGACTCGGAGGTCGCCAGGTTGATGTCGGCCAGGGCGTGGTTGCGCTTGATCTGCCACCACACGGCCGGCTTGCCCCAGGACCACGCCCGGTACAGATCCAGATAGCGCGGGATGTGGGTGTGGTAGCTGGCCACCAGCGGAATCCGCTGGCGATGGGCGGCGTAGGCCCCCGAGGAGGCCAGCAGGATCGGCTGGGCCGCGTGGACCACGTCCGGGTGGAAGCCACGGATGATGCCGTCCACGTTGGGGCTGGGCAGGGTGAACCGCCGGTGCTTGTAGAACGGCAGCGTCACCGGACGGATGCCCACCACCCGGGCCCCGTGGTGCTTGGTGACCCCGAGGTCCGGGGCGACGACCATGACCTCGTGCCCGTGGTCGACGAACCGCTCGACGGCGTGGCGCAGGCGCGTGACCACGCCGTCGACGGACGGCAGGAACGTCTCCGTGACGATCGCGATCTTCACGGTCGCCGCGTCACTTCCAGGTCACGGTGGGCATGACCAGCTCGCGCTTGACCCGGTCGGTGTTGTTCTGGGCGACCTTGAGGACCTCGACGAGGTGCTCGTCGGTCAGCAGGTGGGGCTCCAGCCCCAGGTCCAGCAGGTTGGTGTTGGTCGCGTTGTAGTAGTGGTCGTACTTCTCCACGCGCGGGTTCTCGGTGGTCGCGAGGTTCGCCTCCAGGCCCAGGTCGCGGGCGACCTTCTGGACCTTCTCGGCCAGCTCCTTGACCGAGAACTGCTCGGTGAACTGGTTGTAGACGCGGAACTCGCCGCGGTCGGCCGGGTTCTCGCAGGCGATCTCGATGCAGCGCACGGTGTCCTGGATGTCCAGGTAGCCGCGGGTCTGGCTGCCGTTGCCGTAGACGGTGAGGTCGTGGCCGATGGCCGCCTGGATGATGAAGCGGTTCAGGGCCGTGCCGAAGACCGCGTCGTAGTCGAAGCGGTTGACCAGGCGCGGGTCCAGGCGGGTCTCGTCGGTCTCCAGGCCGTAGACGACGCCCTGGTTCAGGTCCGTGGCGCGGATGCCCCAGATGCGGCAGGCGAACATGATGTTGTCGCTGTCGTGGACCTTGGTGAGGTGGTAGAACGAGCCGGGCTGCTTGGGGAAGGGCAGACGGTCCGTGCGGCCCTTGTGCTCGATCTCGATCCAGCCCTCCTCGATGTCGATGTTGGGCTGGCCGTACTCCCCCATCGTGCCGAGCTTGACGAGGTGGCAGTCCGGGGCGTGGTCCTTGATGGCCCACAGCACGTTCAGGGTGCCCTCGACGTTGTTGCGGTGGTTCTCGATCGCGTGCTCACGGTCGATCATCGAGTACGGGGCGCTGCGGTGCTCGGCGAAGTGCACGAAGGACTCGGGCTGGATGTCCTCGAACAGCGAGGTCACCGCGTCGTAGTCGGTGAGGTCGGCGATCCGGACCGCGATGTCCTTGCCGGAGACCTCCTTCCAGGCCGCCACCCGCTCCTCGAGGGAGAGGATCGGGGTCATGGAGTTCGATCCCAGCTCCTCGTCGATCTCGCGACGCACCAGGTTATCCACGATCGTGACGTCGTGACCCTTCTGCGACAGGTACAGGGCAGTGGGCCAGCCACAGAATCCGTCTCCACCGGCGACGACGATCTTCATCTCGAGAGTCCTCCAAAAGGTCCAGGTCCCGGCCTGCGGATGGGGTCCGCATCCGGATGGTGCAACAGCGAGTCGGCTCTAAACGTAGCCGAGGACGCAGGCCGCTCAAAGACGGCCGCCGCCCGCGGTGAACAGCCGGGGAACAGGCCGTGACGAACGCGTCCGACGACGGACCGGCGGCCCGATTCACCACGGCGGACGCCACTGTAGCGTCCCTGGCCGGGCAGTTCTGACGCGGGCCCCGCGGACGGCCGGAGACCTACCTCCCGGTCGCCCTCGCTCGCCGCGGGTCAGCCGCGCGCGATCCGCAGCGTCTTGATCTCGAAGGGGCGGAAGGCCAGCTCCACGCTGCCGTCCTCGCCGCGCGTCAGCGCCGAGCGGACAGCGGGGGCGTCCTCGCCGAAGGGCTGCTCGAGCAGGTCGACGACCGAGACGGCCGGCCCGAGCGCCCCGTCCAGCCTCACCGTCGCCGACGCACGGGCGCCCTCGGACTCGTACAGCCGCACCACGAGATCACCGGAACGGTCCTCGGCCAGCTTCACCGTCTCCATCAGCACGCTCGGGGAATCGACGGCGACCAGCGGCGCGGCGGCGGCCGGCGGCGCGGCGGCGGCCGGCGCACCGGCGCCGGCGAGGAAGCGCTCGGGCAGGTTGATCCGGTACCCCTCCTCGATGGCCTCGCGGATCCCCGCCCCGGGCCGCACCGCGACCCGCAGCGTGTACGTCCCGTGGTCGGCGCCGGGGTCGGGGTACTCCGGGGCGCGCACCAGGGTGAGCCGGGTCGTGGTGGTGGTCCCGCCGTCGCCCTCGCGCACGGTGCGCAGCACGTCGTGGCCGTAGGTGGAGTCGTTGGCGATGGCCACCCCGTAGTCGCCCTCGGCGAGGTGGACCCAGCGGTGGGCGCAGGTCTCGAAGCGGGCGAAGTCCCAGCTGGTGTTCACGGGGATGGGCCGGTCGAGGTGGCCGAACTGGATCTCGCTGCTGAGGTGGGCGGCGCGCACGTCGAGGGGGAAGGCGAGCTTGAGGGCCTTCTTGCGCTCGCGCCAGTCGATGTCGTGGATGATCTCCAGCGACTCGTCGTCCGGGCGCAGCCGGTAGGTCTTGACGATGGTGGACCCGGCGCCGGTGACGCCGGAGGTCTCGGCCCCGTCGGCCAGCGCGGTGGTGTAGGTGAAGGAGACCCGCACGCCGGCGTCGGCCTCGCTGACCTCGACGTCGGTGGGGGTCTCGAGGTCCCGCACCACGTGGCGGTAGAACTCGTCGATGTCCCAGGCGTCCCAGGCGTTGGGGGTGTCGCGGTGCAGCTGCAGCAGCGCGCCGCGGCTGCCGGGTGCGATGGCCTCGCGGCCGCTCGCGCGGTCCACCAACGAGGAGATCGCCCCGGAGGGATCCAGCACCGCGCGCACCGAGGCGTTCTCGATGGTGATGGTCCCGCCCTCGCGGATGACGACCACCGCTTCCTGGCCGTTGCTGACCGTCCCGGCGGAGTAGGCGGGAACGCCGCGGCGGGCGACGGGCGCGGTGTTCAGCAGCGTCCGGGAGGGGCAGCCGCCCTCCGCATCGGGTCCGTCAGCGGGCGTCTCGGGCCCTGTGCCCTTCGCGTCGCTGGCGCCGAGTGCGGACAGCGACTCCTCGATGATCCGTTCGGCGCGCTCGGCGATCCGGGCGTGCTGCTGCTCCGCCTCGCGGTGGACCCACGCGATCGAGGAGCCGGGGAGGATGTCGTGGAACTGGTTCAGCAGCGTGTCGTGCCACAGCGCCTCGAGCTCGTCGTACGGGTAGTCGTACCCGGCGCGGATCGCGGCGAGGGAGGCGAGGAACTCGGCCTCGTGCAGCACGTGCTCGCTGCGGCGGTTGCCCTGCTTGGTGCCCAGCTGCGCGGAGTAGGTGCCGCGATGCAGCTCGAGGTAGAGCTCCCCGTTCCACACCGGGGCGTCGGGGTACTCCTCCCTCGCGCGCTCGAAGAAGTCCTCGGCGGTGCCGAACTCGACGCGCGGGGAGCCCTCGAGGTCGGAGGCCCGGCGGCCCGCGGCCAGCATCTCGCGGGTGGGTCCGCCGCCCCCGTCGCCGTGGCCGAACAGGTCCATCCCGATGCTCGCGCGGCCCTTCTCCTTGAAGTTCCGCTCGAAGTAGGCCAGCTCGCCGCCGCTGAGGTCGCCGTTGTAGGTGTCGGCCGGCGGGAAGTGGGTGAAAACGCTGGTGCCGTCCAGGCCCTCCCAGCGGAAGGTGTGGTGGGGGAAGGTGTTGGTCTGGTTCCAGCTGACCTTCTGGGTCAGGAAGAACTCCTGGCCGGCGAGCGCGGCGATCTGCGGCAGCGCGGCGGAGTAGCCGAAGGAGTCCGGCAGCCACGTCTCCCGCGTCTCGACCCCGAAGTTCTCCCGGAAGAACCGCTTGCCGGCGATGAACTGGCGGGCCATGGCCTCGGAGCCGGGCATGTTGGTGTCCGACTCGACCCACATGCCGCCGACGGGCACGAAGCGCCCCTCGGCGACGTGCTCGGTGATCCGGGCGAACAGCTCGGGATAGCGGTCCTTCAGCCACTGGTACTGCTGGGCGGAGGAGGCGGAGAAGGTGAGGTCCGGGTCCTGCTCGAGCAGCGTGGCGACGTTGGAGAAGGTGCGGGCGACCTTGCGGACGGTCTCGCGCACGGGCCACAGCCAGGCGGAGTCGATGTGGGCGTGGCCGGTGGCCAGCACGGTCAGCGCCGAGGAGCCGGCCGGTCGTTGCAGCGCGGGGCTCAGCACCTCCCGGGCGGCCTCGGCGGTGCCGGGCAGGTCGTCCGGGTCGACGATGTCGCAGGCGACCTCGAGGGCGCGCAGGATCTCGTGGCGGCGCTGGCTGGTCTCCGGCAGCTCGGCCATCAGCCCGCTGAGGGCGCGGACGTCCTCGACGAGCTCCCAGATCCGGGTGTCGCGGCGGGCGAGGTGGAGCTGGGAGATCGAGTACAGCTCCTCCTCGGGGATGGTCGCGAGGTCACCGAGCGGGGTGGGGGCGAACGACCAGCCGCCCGAGACGGTGGGATTCGCGGCGCACTCGAGGTAGAGGTCGACCTCCTGGCCGGCGGCCAGGGGCAGGTACCGGTTGAAGGGGTTGATGGCCTTCAGCGGGACCCCGTCGGGGGTGAAGGCGAGCGCCTCGGCCTGGAAGCCGGGCATGCCGGTGAAGGCGAGGTCGACGAGGAGCTCGGGCGCGGAGGCGTCGTCGTCGGCCCACTCGGCGGGGACGGTGCCGGTGATGTGCAGCCAGGTGGTCGACCAGGCACGGCCCAGCGGCGCGCCGATCTCGATCGGCGCGTAGGGCGAGTCCTCCGCCGCATCCGCGCCGATGGCCTCGTGCGGGGGCACCGGCTCGCCGGGGAGGCGGTGGGCGGTGATCCGGACCGGGGCGGTCTCCTGGTAGATGCCGGGAACGAGGTGGTCGCGGGTGACGCGGCGGATCCTGGCCTCGGTGAGTTCCCTGTCGTCGAACATGAAGGTGCTCCTCAGGGCGCGCTCGGCGCCGGCTGATGGGGCCGGGCGGTGCCGGCAGACGGGTTCGCGGGGCGGCGGGCCGAGCCGCCGCCGATGGCCGAGCTTAGCGACCGCGTGAGCCGTGCGTCACGTCCGCGGGCTCAGGCTCGCCGGCCGTGGGCGGCCAGGACGGCGTCGGCCAGGCGCGGCATCACCTCGCGGTGGGCGTCGCAGAAGTCGTGGGAGGTGCCGACCACCAGGGCGAGATCGGCCGCATGGTCCACCCAGAACGCGGTGCCCCGCATCCCGAAGTGGCCGACGGTCTCCTCGCTGTTGGCGGTCCCCGTCCAGTGCGGCGACTTGGCCCCGCGCACCTCGAACCCCAGCCCGAAGGGGTTCGGGCTCTGCTTGCCGAAGCCCGGCATGATGCCCACCAGCTCCGGGAACGACGGGGTGGTCGCGGCGGTGAACCACTCCGGCTCCAGCAGCGTCGGGCGCAGCACCTCCGCGGCGAAGCGCGCCAGGTCGCTCAGGGGGCCGCGGGCGCCGACGGAGGCCGAGCCGCCCCATTCCAGGCGGCTCATCCCCAGCGGGCGCGCGACCTTCTCGGCCACCCAGTCCCCGAAGTCGCAGCCGGTGGCACGCTCGATGTGGCGGGCGGCCTCGTCGATGCCGAAGTTGGAGTAGTGGCGACGCTGCCCGGGTGCCTGCAGCGTCCCGTCGGACTCGTAGAAGTACCCCGAGGCGTGGGCCAGCAGGTGGCGCAGCGTCGCGCCGGGCGGGCCCACCTCGTCGTCGAGGCCGACGTACCCCTCCTGCAGCGCGATCGCGCTCGCGTAGCCGGTGAGGGTCTTGGTCACCGAGCGCCAGCGGCGCGGCAGGTCGAGGTCGCCGCGCTGCTCACGCACCCCGTCGGGCCCGAGCACGATCGCGGCGGCCTCGAAGCCGAAGTCCTCCAGCAGATCGAGGGCGCTCATCGCGCGGAGTCGCCGAAGCGGGCGAGGATCTCGTCGCTGAGGCCGGGCCAGATCTCCACGTGCCGGGAGCCGAAGGGCTCGGCGCCGAGGAAGGCGGCGGCCAGGGAGCGCGTCGGGTCGACCCACAGGAAGGAGCCGGACTGGCCGAAGTGCCCGAAGGTCTCGGGGGCGGCGCCGGCGCCGGTCCAGTGCGGATCCTTGCCGTCCCGGATCTCGAACCCCAGGCCCCAGTCGTTGGGCTTCTGGCGCCCGTAGCCGGGCAGGATGCCGGCCAGCCCCGGGAACTGGACGGCGCTCGCCTCGCGCCACAGCTCCCGCGAGATCAGGGTGGGCTCGAGCAGCTCCCGGCCGACGGCCAGCAGGTCCCGGATGCTGCCGCGGTATCCGGCCGCCGGGGAGCCGGTGACCTCGACGTCGCGCAGTGAGAGCCCCTGGACGACGGTCTGCTCCATCCAGTCCTCGTACTCGTACCCGGTGGACTGCTCGACGTGGGCGGCGAGGACCTCGAAGCCGGTGTTGGAGTAGATGCGGCGGGTGCCGGGCGCGGCGACCGTCGACTCCCCGTCGAAGGCGTAGCCGGCGGTGTGCGCCAGCAGGTGGCGGACGGTGGCGCCCTCGGGTCCCGCGGGCTCGTCGAGGCCCACGAGCCCGCGCTCGACGGCGATCAGCACGCCGAGCGCGGCGAGCGGCTTGGAGACGCTGGCCAGATCCCACACCCGCTCGGCATCGCCCTGGGTGTGCACGGTGGCGCCGGCGTCGGTGACGCCCAGGGCGTGCTCGAAATCGACGTCGACCGGGATCTCGGGCGGGCGGGCCTGGTCGGGCCGGCGGGCCTGGCCGGACCGGTCAGGCCGGCGGGGCTGGTCGGGCGGGGGCTGGCTCGCGGTCTCCACGCCTCAAATATGGCACGGGGGCCCGTCCGCCGCGGGCCCGACGGACCGGCCCGCGCTGCTGACCCACTGGAAACCAGGTGCCGACCTGCGGCGTCACAGAACCCTCACAAGAATCTCGGAGACCAGTCGACTTTTCCCCTTGTTTGCACTTCCTTGACCCGTGCAGGATGAAGCCCACATCTCGTACAGATGCCCAGAAAATCAGTCCGTCAGGGGAGAACAGAGGGGAACAGATCATGTCGATCATCACCGGAAGCAGTGCACGAGCAAGCGGCCCGGCCGCGCCCGGCCGTTCCAGGACACCGACCCGCCGCACCCTGCTGCTCGGGGTGGGCACGCTGGGCGCCGGGCTCGCCGTGGGCGCCGGCCCCGCTGCCGCGGCCCCGACGCTGCGCAAGGGGGACCGCAGCTCGGACGTGACGGCCCTGCAGGAGGACCTGACTTCGCTGAGCTACTGGTGCGGCGAGGCCGACGGCGGCTTCGGGCACATCACCGAGCAGGCCGTGTTCGCCCTGCAGAAGGCGGGAGGCCTGGCCACGGACGGCGTCGTCGGCCCGGACACGTACGGCGCGATCGCGGACGGCGTCCAGCCGAGCCGGGAGCAGACCGAGGGGTACAGCTTCGAGGTCGATCTCAGCACGCAGCTGATCACCGCCACCTGGGACAGCGACCTGCGGTACATCCTGAACACCTCCACCGGCAGCGGCGAGGAGTACTACTCCGACGGGCGCTGGAAGACGGCGACCACGCCGGAGGGCGACTTCGAGATGTACTTCTTCTACCCCGACGGCTGGCAGTCCGGCTCGCTGGGGGACCTGTACCGCCCCGGGTACTACGACCGCGGCTGGGCCATCCACGGATCCACGTCGATCCCGACCTACCCGGCCTCCCACGGCTGCTGCCGCATCTCCACCGCCGCCACCGACATGCTGTGGTCGCGCGGCTGGATGGTCGAGGGGCGTCGCGTCCACGTCCACGCCTGACCTGCCCGCCGGGAGTCCTTTACGGTTCCTGCACGAATCCCTTGCTGCCCCACCGCTCCGTCGGCGGGTCGATGACCTGGCCACGCGCTACGATCGGGAGGGCGAACAGCCCCGTCGGCCGGCGGGGTGCAGGGACAGCGACAGCGAAGGACCACCGTGGGGATCTTGGATCGGATCGAGCGCGGCCTCGACCGCGGCGTGACGAGCGTGTTCTCGCCGGGGCGCGGGCAGCTGAAACCCCTCGACCTCGCGCAGGGGCTCAAGCGCGAGTGCGACGACCAGATCCAGGTGCTCGACCGCACCCGGACCCTGGCGCCGAACGTGTACACGATCTATCTCCATTCCCAGGACTTCGACCGCTTCGCCTCCTGGCAGGACACCCTGATCGACGAGCTGCAGCGACTGCTCATGGAGCACGCCGAGAAGCAGCGCTACATGTTCGCCGGCGGTGTCGTGGTGGGCCTGGAGCGCGACGACGAGGTCCGCCCCGGCCGTTTCGAGACCGAGTCCCGCACCGAGCGCGGCAGCGTGGCCCCCGCCACCGGCGCCGCCCGCTCCGGGGCAGGATCCAGCCCCATCGTCGAGATCGACGGCCAGCAGTACCTGCTGACGGGGCCGGTGACGGTGATCGGCCGCGGCGGCGACGCGGACATCATCCTCGAGGACACCGGGGTCTCCCGCCATCACCTGGAGCTGCGCACCGACGGCGAGGGCGCGCTGGTGGCGACCGACCTCGGCTCGACCAACGGCACCTTCGTCGACGGCGAGCGGATCCGCACGCCGGTCCCCCTGCAGGACCGTTCGCTGATCAAGATCGGCCGCACCCGCCTGACCGTGCTGCTCCCGGCCGCCGGCCCGGTCAGCTGGTGACCGGGTGACGATCACATGAGCGAACTGACCCTCGTCGCCCTCCGCCTGGGCTTCGTCCTGGCGCTGTGGGTGTTCGTGATCATCGCGGTGCTGGTGCTGCGCAACGACCTGTTCGGGACCACGGTCGTGACCCGCTCCAGCCGCGATCCGCGCCGTGAGCAGCGCCCTGCCTCCACCGCTCCCGGCGGGAACTCCTCGCGGTCCGACGCCGACCCGTCCGCGCTGCGCACCGACCCGGAGGTCACGGCCACCGCGATGGTCGTCACCGCCGGTCCCCTGCGCGGGACCTCGCTCACGCTGGGTTCCACCCCGATCCTGATCGGACGTGCCCCCGAGTGCACCCTCGTGCTCGATGACGACTACGCCTCGAACCGCCACGCCCGCGTCTTCCAGCGCGAGGGCGAGTGGATGGTGGAGGATCTGGGCTCCACCAACGGCACCCTGGTCTCCGGCCGGCGCATCGAAGGATCCGTACCGTTCAGGCCCGGTGCTCAGGTGCGGATCGGCCGCACCGAGATCGAGCTGAGACGAGGTCCGCGATGAGCATCGCCCTGCGGTACGCCGCCCGCTCCGACGTCGGCCTCGTGCGGTCCAACAACCAGGACTCCGGCTACGCGGGCAGTCACCTGCTGGTGGTCGCCGACGGCATGGGCGGCCACGCCGGTGGCGACGTCGCCTCCTCCGTCGCCATCGGGCGGCTGGCCGGGCTCGACTCGGACACGCCCGCCTCGGACATCGTCGCGACCCTCGAGGAGTCCGTGCTCGATGCCAACCAGGAGATCCTGCGCCGGGCGCGCGACGAGCCGCAGCTGCGGGGCCTGGGCACCACCATCACCGCCCTGCTGCGCGCCGAGGGCAAGTTCGCCCTCGCCCACATCGGCGACTCCCGCGCCTACCTGCTGCGCGAGGAGGAGACCACCCAGGTCACCAAGGACCACACCTTCGTCCAGCGCCTGCTGGACGAGGGCCGGCTGACCGAGGAGGAGGCCGAGCGCCATCCTCAGCGCTCGGTGCTGATGCGCGTGCTCGGCGACGTCGACGCCGACCCCGAGCTGGATCTGTCGCTGCGCCCGGCCCATCCGGGCGACCGCTGGATGCTGTGCTCGGACGGCCTGTCGGGCCTGGTCTCGCTGGACACGATCGACGCCACCCTCAAGGAGTTCGCCGATCCCGGCGAGTGCGCCGACGAGCTGGTCCAGCTGGCCCTGAAGGGCGGCGGTCCCGACAACATCACCTGCATCGTCGCCGACGTCATCGATCTCGACGAGCTGCCCCGCGGCGAGGAGGCCCCGTCCTCCGCCCCGCAGATCGTGGGCTCGGCGGCGCGCAACCGCAATCAGCCCACCGCCGCCTCCGGCCCCGCCGCGAAGGCGGCCGCACTGACCCGCGAGGAGCCGGAGGTCCCCTACGAGGACGAGGACTTCTCCGAGGACGAGCCGCCGCGGCGCAGCCCCTGGCCCGCGCTGGTGGCGATGGTGCTGCTGGTCGCGCTGCTGGGCGGTGTGCTGTGGGCGGGGTACGCCTGGTCCCAGCGGCAGTACTACGTGGGCACCGACGGCACCGACGTGGTCCTCTACCAGGGCCTCTCCCAGGATCTCGGCCCGATCTCGATGTCCGACCCGGTCGAGGTCACCGACGTGGCCCTGGACGATCTTCCCGAGGCGACCCGTCAGCAGGTCGAGAACACGATTTCGGCGAGCGACCGGGACTCGGCCGAGGCGATCATCGACCGCCTCGAGCAGGTCGCCGCCGCGAACCGGCCGCCTCCCAGCTCTCCCGCCCCCTCCGACGGCGGAGGCCCCTCCGACGGCGGAGGGATCGGCGGGAGCACCGGCGGCGGCGCGAGCCCCGGCCCGGGTGAGGAGACCTAGTGGCCACCATCGTGTCCTACACCGCTCGCCCGCGCCGGCTGACCCAGGCCGCGCTGCTGGCGTTCGCGGTCGCGATCGGCCTGGGCGCCTACGCCCTGGTGGGTCTGGGGCGCTACGAGGAGCTGCCGGCGAACCTGCCGCAGTACGCCGTCGGCGCCGTGGTGCTCGCCGGGGCGCTGCAGATCGCGGTCATGTGGCGCGCACCGTACGCGGACCCGGTGATCCTGCCCGTGGTGGTGCTGCTGAACCTGCTGGGCATCGCGGTGATCGAGAGCGTCCACGCCGCCCATGAGATCTACTCGGTGCGCTCTTCCGGCAGCGCCGACCGGCAGATGCTGTGGGCCGCGATCGGGGTGATGCTGTGCGTGGGCGTGCTGGTGCTCCTGCGCGATCACCGCCACCTGCGCCGCTACTCATGGATCTCCGCGGTGACCGGTGCGGTGCTGCTGCTGCTGCCCCTGCTGCCGGTGATCGGCTCCGCGCGCTACGGCTCCCAGATCTGGATCTCGATCGGCAGCTACAGCTTCCAGCCTGCCGAGCTGGCCAAGATCGCCTTCGCGATCTTCTTCGCCGGCTACCTGGTCTCCCGCCGCGACACCCTCGCCCTGGCCGGGCCCAAGGTGCTCGGCATCCACCTGCCCCGCTGGTCCGACTTCGGCCCGATCCTGGTGGCCTGGGGCTTCGCGATGGCGGTGCTCGTGTTCCAGACCGACCTGGGCACCTCGCTGATGTTCTTCGGCCTGTTCGTGGTGATGCTGTACGTGGCCACGGACCGCCTGAGCTGGCTGGTGATCGGGGCCGTGCTGTTCCTGCCGCCGGCCATCTTCGCGGCCACCCAGATGGGCCACGTCAAGACGCGCATCACCTGCTGGCTGGACCCGCTCTCCAGCGCGAACTTCAGCACCTGCGAGCAGATCGGTCAGGGCCTGTTCGGACTCGCCAACGGCGGGATCACCGGCGCCGGCCTGGGTGAGGGACGGCCCGACGTGGTGCCCTTCGCCGAGTCCGACTTCATCTTCGCCTCCTTCGCGGAGGAGCTGGGGCTGGTCGGCGCCTTCGCCCTGCTGCTGCTGTACCTGCTGCTGGTCCAGCGCGCCGTGCGCGCCGCCGTCGGCATCTCCGACGGGTTCGGGACCCTGCTGGCCGGCGGTCTCGGCTTCGTCCTCGCCCTGCAGGTGTTCGTCGTCGTCGGCGGCCTCACCCGGGTGATCCCCCTGACCGGCCTCACGCTGCCGTTCCTGGCCGCCGGCGGCAGCTCGCTGGTGTGCAACTGGATCGTCGCGGGCATCCTGGTGCGGCTCTCGGACGCCGCCCGCCGGCCCGCCGCCCGCAACGTGCCCGGGGCGAACGGCACCGGCGGCGAGACCGCACGGCCGGTCCCGCACGGCACCGGCGGGGAGGTGATGGAGTGAACAGGCCCCTGCGCCATGTGTGGCTGGTGATCAGCGTGCTGTTCGTGCTGCTGTTCACCTCCACCACCTATTTCCAGGTCGTCGCCCAGGACCGGCTGAACGCCCACGGCGAGAACGACCGCACCCGCTACAACGAGTACGGCCGCCACCGCGGCCCGATCGTGGTCGACGGCGAGGTGATCGCGAGCTCGCAGGAGTCCGGGGACACCTACGGGTACCTGCGCGGCTACGACCCCGGAGCCATGTACGCCCCGGTCACGGGCTACTACTCGGTGGTCTACGGCTTCTCCGGCATCGAGCGGGCCCTGAACGACACGCTGTCCGGTGAGGCCGATGCGCTGTTCTACCACCGCATCTCCGACATCCTCTCGGGCAAGCAGGGTCGGGGGGCGACGGTCGAGCTGACGCTGGACTCCGGCGCCCAGGAGGCCGCGTGGGAGGCGCTGGACGGCCGCCGCGGCTCCGTGGTCGCGCTGGACCCGGAGACCGGGGCGATCCTGGCCATGGTCTCCTCCCCCAGCTACGACCCCAACCGACTGGCCTCCCACGACATCGGGGCGGTCCAGGACGCCTGGACGGAGCTGAACGAGGATCCCCAGCGCCCGCTGACCAACCGCGCCATCGGCGGGGACCTCTACCCGCCCGGCTCGGCGTTCAAGCTCGTCGTCGCCGCGGCCGCCCTCGAATCCGGCACGGCCACCGCGGACTCGGTGATCCCGGGGCCGGGGACGTACCAGCTGCCGAACTCGTCGTCGGTGATGAACAACCATGCCGGCGGCGGCACCGAGCCCTGCGGGCCCGGTGAGGAGTCCACCCTGGCCGACGCCCTGCGCCAGTCCTGCAACACCTCCTTCGCGCTGCTCGGGCAGCAGGTCGGCGAGGACCAGCTGCGCAGCACCGCCGAGGAGTTCGGCTTCGGTCAGCGCCTGGAGATCCCGCTGTCGGTCACGCCGTCCTCGATCGGCACCGATCTCGATCCCGCCCAGCTCGCCACCACGTCGATCGGGCAGTTCGAGACCCGGGTGACGCCGCTGCAGATGGCCATGGTCGCCGGCACCTTCGCCAACGACGGGGTGGTGATGCAGCCGCAGCTGGTCCAGGCCGTGCGCACCAGCGACCTCTCCACGGTGGCCGAGCTGACCCCGGACGAGCTCGGCCAGCCGGTCAGCGCCGCCAACGCCGCCCAGATGCGCCAGATGATGGTCGGCGTCGTCGAGGACGGGACCGGGACGGCCGCGGCCGTCGACGGCGTGGAGGTCGGCGGCAAGACCGGCACCGCGCAGTGGGGCCAGGACCGCGCGGCCCACTCCTGGTTCGTGGGCTACGGGCAGACCGACGAGCAGAAGGTGGCGCTCTCGGTCGTGGTCGAGGAGGGCGGATACGGGTCGCAGACAGCGGCACCGATCGCCCAGGACGTGATGGAGGCGGTGATCGATCCATGAGGACCGAACCAGGACTCGTGCTCGAAGGGCGCTACGAGCTGACCTCGCTCATCGCCACCGGCGGCATGGGACAGGTCTGGAAGGGCCAGGACCAGGAGCTCGACCGCAAGGTGGCCGTCAAGGTGCTGCGCGAGGAGTACGCCGGGGACGAGGGCTTCCTCAAGCGCTTCCGCGCCGAGGCCCGCCACACCGCCGCCCTCTCGCACGACGCGATCGCCGCCCTGTACGACTACGGCGAGCTGGACGGGCGCGCCTACATCGTCATGGAGCTCTGCCCCGGGCGGCCGCTGTCGGACATCATCGAGGAGAACCCCGGCGGGCTGCCCGAGAAGCGGGTCATCTCGATCCTCATCGAGCTCGCCCGCGCGCTGGATGCCGCCCACTCCAAGGGGGTCGTCCACCGCGATGTGAAGCCGGAGAACGTGCTGGTCGACGAGGACAACGGCTGGTCGATGAAGATCACCGACTTCGGGATCGCCCGCAGCAAGGACCAGGCGCGGCTGACCAAGACCGGCCTGGTGATGGGCACCGCCCAGTACCTCTCCCCCGAGCAGGCGATGGGCAAGCAGGCCACCTCCCTCTCGGACATCTACGCCCTGGGGATCGTGGCCTACGAGATGCTCGCCGGCCACCGGCCCTTCACCGGCTCCAGCCAGGTCGAGATCGCCATGGCCCAGGTCAAGCAGCAGCCCCCGGAGCTGCCCGAGGCGATCAACGAGGATCTGCGGCGCCTGGTGATGATGACGCTGGCCAAGGCCCCGGCCAACCGCCCCCGTTCGGCGGCGGCGGTGGCCCGGATCCTGGAGGCCATCCAGCGCGGCGTGGAGCCGCGCTTCACCACCGGCGCGATCCCGGTCACCCGGGTCGAGGACCACGACTGGACCGGTGAGAACGCCGTGCGCGGCGAGGGCGGCACCGGGGAGCGTCCGCGCACCGGGCCGGGCGCCTCGCCGACGGGGACCCGGACCGCCGCGATGCCGCTGCCGCTGTCGGGCCGGGGCCGAGGGGTCCGGCACCGCTCCGGCGCGTCGGCGACCTCGGCGCGCTCTGCTGCGTCGGCCGGTTCCGCTGCGTCGGCTGTCTCTGCCGGGTCCGCGCGCTCCGCGGCGTCCCCGTCGCCGGCGCCGCGCACCTCGTCGCGGGAGCGGACCGCAGACCGGTCGTCCCGGGACGGGACGCCGGGCGGGGTGGACACCGCCGCCTCGGCCCGGACCGTGCGGGGCACCTCGACGGGCCGACGGATCGGGCCGCTGTCCCTGCCCGGGCTGATCCTGGTGATCCTCGTGGTGGTGGTCATCGCGGTCGCGGTCGCCGGAGGAATGGGATGGTTGCCCCTGGGCGCGACGGGGCTCGGCCCCGTCGACCAGTTCGACCGGTTCGACCAGGTCGGGCCCGGGGAGACGGTGTCAGCACGTACGATGAACGGATCGGTCGGTGTCGGCCACGGCACGAGGACAGGTGTGGAGTGAGCGAAGAGAACGTGGTCCTGGGAGGCCGCTACGTGCTGGGGCGCATCCTCGGGACAGGCGGCATGGCCGAGGTGTTCCTGGCGGAGGACACCCGCCTGCACCGCACGGTCGCCGTCAAGGTGCTGCGATCGGACCTGGCCCGGGATTCGAACTTCCAGGAGCGGTTCCGCCGTGAGGCGCACAGCGCCGCCTCGCTGAACCATCCCTCGATCGTCGCCGTGTACGACACCGGCGAGGAGCACCAGAGCACGGTCACCGGCGCCGACGTCACCATCCCCTACATCGTGATGGAGTACGTCCACGGCACCACGTTGCGCGAGCACGTCGACCCCCCGATGGACGCCCACCAGGCCGGGGAGGTCATGGCCGCGCTGCTCAGCGCCCTGGAGTACTCGCACCGGGCCGGGATCGTCCACCGCGACATCAAGCCGGGCAACGTGATGATCACCGACTCGGGCGCGGTCAAGGTCATGGACTTCGGCATCGCCCGTGCGGTCGCCGACGCCACCAGCGCGATGACGGCCACCCAGGCCGTGATGGGCACCGCCCAGTACCTCTCGCCGGAGCAGGCCCGCGGCCAGCTGGTCGATGCCCGCTCGGACATCTACTCCGCCGCATGCGTGATGTACGAGATGCTCACCGGGCGCCCGCCGTTCACCGGCGACACCCCGGTCTCCATCGCCTACCAGCACGTGCGCGAGGAGCCTCAGCCCCCGTCGGCCTACAACCCCGCGATCACGCCCGCTCTGGATGCCGTGATCCTCACGGGCCTGGCCAAGGACCGCGAGAAGCGCTACCCCAGCGCCGTCGCGTTCTCCCGCGACATCGCCGCCGCCGTCTCCGGCCGCACCCCGGCACTGGTCGCCGGGGCCGTCCCGGCAGGGTCCGATGCCGAGGCCACCACCGTGCTGGGCCCGGTCGACGACGCCACCGAGGCGCTGCCGGCGATGAGCGCTGCCGGCGCGGCCGCCGGGGCGGGAGCGGCCACGACCACGCGGGCCGCGGACTGGAGCAGCGGCGCGCCCGCTGAGCCCACCGGTCTCACTCCCCACTCCCCCGCGGAGGTCGAGGAGGAGCCGAAGCGCAAGCGCCCCTGGTGGCTGATCATCCTGGTCCTGCTCGCCGTCCTCGCCCTGATCGCCGCCGCGCTGGTCTACTTCAATCCCTTCGGACCCTCCGAGCCGGAGACCGTGGCGGTGCCGGCCGTGGCCGGTGAGACCGAGGACGAGGCCCGCACGATCCTCGACGAGGCCGGGCTCGAGGCCGAGTTCAGCCAGGTCGCCTCCCAGGACGTGGAGGCCGGGACCGTCATCGAGACCGATCCGCCGGAGGGCGAGGAGGTCGAGGCCGGCTCCACCGTGGCGGTGACCGTCTCCGCCGGTCCGGAGGCGGTGGAGGTCCCCGACGTCACGGACATGAGCCGCGAGGAGGCCGAACAGGCCCTCGAGGACGCCGGGCTCGACTCGGAGGTCGCCGGCGAGGAGGATGCGGCGAAGGAGCGCGGCACCGTGCTGCGGTCCGATCCGCAGGGCGGCACCAGCACCGAGCGCGGCACCGTCGTGCAGCTGACCGTCGCCTCGGGCGACGTCGAGATCCCCAACGTCGAGGGCGTCGCCCTGGAGCAGGCCCAGGAGTCCCTGGAGGCGCGCGGCTTCGAGGTCGCCTCCTCCGAGCGGGAGGACGCCGAGGCGGACCCGGGCACGGTGCTCACCCAGACGCCCACCGCCGAGAGCGGGACCGCGCCGTACGGCTCCCGGGTCGACCTGGTGGTGGCCGCGGCGCCCGGCCCCGTGGCGGTGCCCAACGTCACCGGCCGCACGCTCGAGGAGGCCCAGCAGGTGCTCGGCGATGAGGGCTTCGGCACCGTCACGGAGCGGGAGAACTCCGACAGCGTGGAGGAGGGACGGGTGATCCGCACCGACCCCGAGGCCAACGAGGAGGCCGAGCGCGGCTCGACCGTGACCATCGTGGTCTCCGACAGGCCGGAGGCCACGCCCTCGCCGACCCCCAGCGACTCACCGAGCCCGTCGCCCAGCGACACTCCGAGCGAGACGCCCAGCGAGACGCCGAGCGAGACGCCGAGTGAGGAGACCGGCGGCGGGAACGGCAACGGTGGCGGGAACGGCAATGGCGGCGGCAACGGCAATGGCGGCGGCGGGAACGGCGGCGGCAACGGCAATGGCGGCGGCGGGAACGGCGGCGGCAACGTCGACGATGCCGTCGGAGGAGGAAACGGTGGCGACTGATACCTCTCCGGCTCGCGTGCTGGTCATCGACAACTACGACAGCTTCGTCTACACGATCGTCGGATACCTCCAGCAGATGGGCGCCCGGACCGTCGTGGTGCGCAACGACGAGGTCCCCGCCGACGAGGCGGGCGCCGTCGACCTCACCGGATTCGACGGGGTGCTGATCTCCCCCGGTCCCGGCAACCCGACCACGGCCGGCCGCACCCTCGAGGTGATCGGCGCCTGCGCCGAGGGATCCGTGCCGATGCTCGGGGTCTGCCTGGGCCATCAGGCGCTGGGTCAGTACTTCGGGGCCACCGTCGGCCATGCCCCGCAGCTCATGCACGGGCGCACCAGCGACCTCACCCATGAGGGGCGCAGCGTCTTCGCCGGGGCCCCGTCGCCGATGACGGCGACCCGCTATCACTCGCTGACCGTCGTGCCCGAGACGATCCCCGAGGTCCTCGAGATCACCGCCCGCACCGCCGACGGCATGGTGATGGGCCTGGTCCACCGCGAGCTCCCGCTGCACGGCGTCCAGTTCCACCCCGAGTCCGTGCTCACCGAGAACGGGCACCTGATGCTGGCGCGGTTCCTCGAGCTGTGCGACGGCATCGACGCCGCCGAGCGCTCCGCGGGGCTGAAGCCCCTCATGACCGCCGGCTGAGCAACCGGCGGCACGGGTCAGACGGCCGGCGCACCGGTCTGGCCGGGGGCTCCGCGGGATCCGACGAGGCCGTCGTTCAGCGGCACGTAGGGCGCGATCGCGGGGAAGACCCACCCGAACAGGGCCACCACGATCGCAGCCAGCAGCAGCACGGTGATCACGATGCGCGCCCACCGCGGGCCGGGCAGGTGCCGGAACAGCCAGGCGTACATCAGCTCTCCTCCTCGCGCGCCACGGGGAGGGTGACGGCCGCCGCGGTCGCGTCCTCCTCGTCACTCCCGTCGGTCGCTCTCTCCGCAGCGCCGGCCCCGTCGGACGCCCCGCCCTGCGCGGCGAGGGCCTCCGGGATCCCGTCGGCGCGGTCGGTCCAGTACGCGAACTCGGCGTGGACGATGTAGCGCTCGCGCGCCGAGTACATCGGGTGGCAGGCCGTCAGGGTCAGCATCCGCTCGGTGGGCTCGGCCTCGGGATCCGCCGGGTTCGGGGCGATCACCTCGACGTCCTGGGGCATCACGATCAGCGACTCGGTGACCTCGTAGACGTAGAACGCCTCGGCGGTCTCGACGACGATCGGATCGCCCGCCTCGAGCCGGGCGATGTCCTCGAACGGCCGGCCGTAGGTGTTGCGGTGCCCGGCCACGGAGAAGTTCCCGACCTGGCCGGGCAGTGCGGTCTGTGGATAGTGGCCCACGCCCTTGACGTTGAGGACGTCCTCGAGGCTCACGCCCTCGGCCAGCGGGAAGCGCTCGCGATCGAAGGCGGGCACGTGCATGGTTCCCCACACCATGTTCTCGCCGGGGATCTCGGGCACCGGGGGCGGGCCCTCCTGGGCGGGGGCGATGCGCTCCTGGTCGACCTGACCCCACTCGGAGTCGAGACCGGCGATGATGCCGGACTGCTCCCGATCGGCCATGACGTCGGTCCACCACAGCTGCCACACCAGGAACAGCAGCAGCAGCACGCCCGCCGTCAGCAGCAACTCCCCCAGGACACCGATCACGCCGCCGACGACGCCCGAGCCGCGCTGCTGCGGCCGCGCGCGGTGCCGGGATCGTCGGGCCATCACGCGGCCTGCGCGACGTCGAGCGTGAGGGACCCCGAGAAGGCGGGCAGGGTCTGTGAGTCCAGCGTCTCGATGCGCTCCCCCAGACCCACGTAGTCCACCCATTCACGGTACACCGAAACCCCCTGCGACTCGTCGAGCGCTGCGAGCATCTCCTCGGTGGGGCCGATGACGGTGATCACGAAGGGCGGGGAGTAGACGCGGCCTTCCAGCAGCAGCGTGTTGCCGGCGCAGCGGAAGGCACTGCCGTTGATCACACGCTGATCCTGCAGCATCATCGCCTCCGCGCCGCCGGCCCAGAGCGCGTTGATGTAGGACTCCATGTCCTGCTGGTGGACCACGAGATCATCGGGCTCGACGTCCGGGACGGAGCCCAGCGCGCTGTTGGGCGCGTCGGTCAGGGTGATTCGCAGGGCGGGCCCGCTGACCTCGCTGAGCCCGACGGCGTCGGAGACCTCCGTGGTGCGCTCGTCGGCCGCGGCGTTCCCGCCCTCCTGCGTCAGCTCCTCGATCTCCGCGCGCTTGGCCTCCGCGTCCTCGGTGAGCTCCTCGATCGTCCGCCCGCGCTCCTGCAGCACCCCGGCGACGTCGCCGCTCTCGTCACGCAGTGAGCTGCCGCCGGCCAGCCGGCCGGTGGTGGCGAACAGGAGACCGCACAGGATCATCACGGCCACGACCCCGATCCGGCCCCGGACCCGACGCGACGACGGGGCCGCAGGCCCGGCGGGGCCGGGGACGGGAGTGGGATGCTCGGCCGACTCGACGGTGTCGGCGCCGTCAGCGCGGCTCGCGGGATCTTCCGCCATGGTCACTCCTCGCTTCGCGCCCTCAGTCGACGACCATTACCCTAGGCCAAGGTCCGCGTCCGCGGGCCCGTGCGGCACCGCCGCGCGATCGGCCGCCTCGAGGGAGCACCGTTTCATGGCCAGGAGCAGGAAGAAGTCGTCCGCGCGCGCGACGTCGAAGGCGAAAGCTGGGGACACGCCCGTCGCGCCCGAGACGGACGACCTCGACGAGCTCGGCTCCGACGGCAGCGGGACGGATGCGGCCGAGGCCGACGGCACGGCCACGTCCGACGCGGCCGACGGCGACAGCGCTGCCGGCAGCGGCGCAGACCACGCCGAGACAGACGTAGACGCAGACGCAGACGCAGACGATGCCTCGGAGGCCACGGCCTCCGAGAGCGCCAGCGGCAAGGACCCCGTGAAGCGCTCACGCGCCGCGGGGGCGAAGGATCCGGTGGCGACGAAGGGCAAGCGCTCCGGCGGCAAGAGCACGAGCGCGGGCAGCGAGGTCACCGAGAAGGCGAAGGACGCCACGCGCACTCCGTCGGCGAAGAAGGCCGCGGCGGCGGAGACCGCTCGCACCACGCGGCGCCGGGTCGCCGCGGAGGCGCCGAATCCCCCGTGGCTGGCGCCCGCCGCGGTGGTGTTCCTGATCCTGGGCCTGCTCTACCTGGTCACGTACTACCTCTCCAGCGGCCAGCTGCCGCTGCCGATCGGCGACTGGAACCTCGCGGCCGGCTTCGGCGTGATGCTCGTCGGCGGCGGCATGCTGATGTTCTGGAAATAGGCTCCGCCGGACAGAGCTCCGCCGGACAGAGCTCCGCCGGACCCGCGCGCGATGGGGAGTTCTCCCCACCGCGCGGCGGGTCGCGCCCGGGTAGTCTGACCTCGACCGACCACCTCCAGGGGCCGATAGGCAGCTGGGGCCCATGATCCGACGGGGGAACCATGAACACCATCTCGGCGCGGCGCCGACTGATCGCCGTCTTCGTCCTGCCGTTCGTCCTGCTCCTCGCCGGATGCGGGCGTCTGCACGCCGACTACGAGATCCAGGACGTCGACACGATGAACGTGTCCGTCGACTTCGGGATCGAATCGGAGCTCATCGAAGGCGAGTACGCCAGCGCCGAGGAGATGTGCAGCGACTCGCAGCAGGAGGGCGAAGCCACCTTCGGCCAGGCCGAGGTCACTCCGTACGAAGAGGACGGGTACTGGGGCTGCCGCGCCTCGGGCGTCCTGGAGCGCGCACAGTTCGCCGAGGGCATGGAGCTGACCGAGGAGGACGGCCAGTTCCACCTCACGATGGACCTGGGGACCGACGGTGAGTCCCTCAGCCAGGAGGATCTCGAGTTCGCCTACGGCGACCAGATCAACGAATTCGACTTCCGGGCCACCTTCGCCTTCCCGGGCAAGGTGCTCGAGTCCCGCGGCGGCACGATCGACGGCAACACCGTCACCTACACGGACGTCAGCGAGTTCTCCGAGGGCGTGGACATCACGGCGGAAGCCGGCGGGTTCCCCTGGTGGATCGTCATCGTCATCGCGCTCGTGCTGGGCTTCCTCCTGCTGCTCGTGCTCGCCGCTGTGGCCTTCTTCGTGATCCGGTCGCGGCGCAAGAAGGGTGGCGGATCCGGTGGTGCGAGCGTTCCGGCGGCCTTCGGCGGCCCGGGATCCCAGGCGCCCGCAGCAGCTCCGCAGGGCGGCCAGGGCCAGCCGTGGGGCCAGGCCTCGCCGCCGCCCGCGCCTCCGCAGGGCGGCCAGGGTCAGCAGTGGGGCCAGCCGAACCAGGGCTATGGCTACCCGGGAAGCGATCCGCAGAACCCGCAGGGCGACAACCGGCCTCCGCAGCCGCCGCAGGCTCCGAGCTGGTGATCGCCCGGCGGCCGGGCCGGCCGTGCACCGTGTGAGCAGGCTCATGGGCGCACGATTGGCGCCGATCTGGCCGGGGTACTAGACTCGACCAGGTCGGTTTCACCGGCAGGCGCCCGTAGCTTAACGGATAGAGCATCTGACTACGGATCAGAAGGTTGGGGGTTCGAATCCCTCCGGGCGCACTTCAGGAAAACGGCCCTGACCGGCGAGAATTCGCTGATCAGGGCCGTTTCGCATGGGCGGGCGTCCTGGGCGGGCCCGGACGCGCCGGAGCCCGGCCGCCACCACGTGACCGGCCGGGCTCCGGGAGCTCGCGGGAGGGACCTCAGCGTGCGGCGGCGAGCACCTCGCGCACCGAGCCCCAGGACTGCATCAGGTCCCGGGCCTCGAGATGGGTCTCCGCGGCGATCGCGTCGGTGCGGGCCAGTTCGAGCAGGTCGTCGATCTCGACCCGCTCGCCCCGGTCGACGGAGGCGACGGCCGCCTCCACCATGGCGAAGCTCAGCAGGTTCTCGTGGACCTCGCACATCGGGGTGCGGCCCTCCTGCAGTGCGCTGACGAACTCGATCAGGGAGGCCGCGATCTGGTCCGGCTCCTCCCCCGTCTCCGAGTCGACCTCGGCCTGCAGGCGTGCGGTGGCCTCCTCGTCGTCGGTCCCCAGCACCGGCGCTCCCTTGCCGTCCCAGGTGGCCGAGCCGAGCTGTGCCCCGATCCGCCACTCGCTGTTCCAGTACGTCGGCAGGCCCCGGGCGTTCCAGGTGCCGTTGTAGACGAACAGGGAGCCGTCGGACATCTCGAACGTCGCCGTCACGGTGGCGTCGTGGGAGTACACGCTCCACTCCGGCTGCGCGCCCCGGGCGGTGACCGCGACCGGGTCCGCGTCCATGATGTAGCGGGCGGTGTCGAAGGCGTGGATGCCCATGTCCCGCAGCAGCGGATGCAGCTGGGTGCGCCGATATCCCTCCATCTCCGTGAACAGGGAGAAGAAGGCGCTGGTCAGAACCGTCGGCCCGTGGGCGGCGACGAAGCTGCGCAGCTGCCGGACCTGACGGAAGAACCGCCGGGACTGGGAGACCATGAACGGCACCCCGGTCAGCTCGGCGTGGGCGAGCAGGCTGAGGGCCTCGGGAAGAGTCTCGGTGACCGGCTTCTCGCCGAGGACGGGGATCCCGGCGTGCAGCGCCTTGACGGTCACGGGATGATGCGCGACCGGGACGGTCGGGTTCACGATCAGGTCCGCACCGACCTCCAGGGCCAGATCGGTCCCGTCGGCCCCGGTGCTCACCGCCGACGGATCGGCGATGCCGGACTGCTCGATGACGCGCTGCGGGGCGCCCTCGACGAGATCCGCCACGCCGACCAGCTCGGCGACGTCGCTGGCGACGATCTCGCGGGCCCACCAGCTGCCCATGCCGCCTGCGCCGACCACGACCACGCGGGCGGGGCGGTCGGCCGGGAGCCGTGGGAAGCCGGTCAGCTCGGGGTCGAGGACGGGAGCCGCCGAGGTGTCCGTGCCGGGGACGCTGAGGACGTCAGATGACATGGGTGACCTCCTCGCCGCGGAACCAGTCGCGCGGCGCGTTGGCGATCTTCACCGGAGCCTGGTCGTGATGCTCGGGGCGGGCCCAGGTCACGGCGTTGGCCAGCACGCGCTGGATGTCGCGCTGGAAGTAGACGGGGTACTCCTGGTCGCCGGGGCTGAAGTAGAAGACCTTGCCCTTGCCGCGGCGGAACACGCAGCCCGAGCGGAACACCTCGCCCCCGGTGAAGGAGGAGACGAAGACCAGCTCATCGGGCGCGGGGATGTCGAACATCTCGCCGTAGGTCTCCTGCTCGGGCACCAGGATCGGGTGCGGGACGCCGCGGGCGATGGGGTGGGAGCCGCTCACGGTCCAGACCCGCTCCTCCTCAGCCTCGTTGCGCCACAGCAGGTTGCAGGTGGTGCCCATGAGCAGCTTGAAGGGCTTGGAGTAGTGCGCCGAGTGCAGCGGGATCAGACCCATGCCCTCGTGCACGCGGCGCGCCACCCGGGCGGCGACCTCGTCGGGGACGTCGCCGTGGGCCATGTGGCCCCACCAGGTGAGAACGTCGGTCTCGGCCAGGGCCTCCTCGGAGAGGGAGTCCTCGATATCGTCGAGCAGGGCGATGCGCACCTCTGCCTCGACGCCGTCGGCCGCGAGGTGCTCGCGCAGGCCGTCGGCGATGACGGTGTGCATACCCTCCGGGTAGATCTCCTGAACCTTCGGATCGACCTTCTCGTGCCGGTTCTCGCCGAAGACGGCGATGCGCAGTGTCATGTCAGTCCCTTGTTGTCTGGCTGTGGCCGCACCCGTGCGGGCGGCCGATCCATCGTAGGCACGCGGCCCGGCGCCGACGCAGTCCTGTCCGCGACTCGCCGGAAGGGATACCGCGCGCCGTCCCGGCGTCCATACGTGCAGACAACCGTGACCCGGATGTGACCTGTTACTCACCGGAAGCCGACTATGGTCGACGCAGGTTCCCTCAATGGCGAGGGAGCCTCTTCTTCGTTCGGCCCAGATCCGCCTCAGATCTCGCGCGTGCTCACCAGCCGGCCGTCGGCCTCCAGATGCTTCTCCAGCGCGGCGGCCGTCTCCCGGTGCGCGCGGGCCGCACGATCGCGGCCGACGGTGCCGCCGAGCGCGAGACCGGCCCCGGCGCCCCACCGGTAGCGCACATCGGTGGTGTGGTCGCGCTCGCGGAACTCGATCTGGGCGGTGAGGAAGAACCTCCGGCCTGCCAGGGCGCCGAGCAGGATGGTCCGCCGGCGGCTGCCGCGCTCGTAGTCGACCCGGCCGGGTCCGCGTTCGCGCGGGCTCCAGCCGTGCTCACGGAAGAACCTCTCGACGCTCTCGCGCGTGTCGTCGTGGTCTCCGCGGACGACGTAGACGACCTGGTCCGAGGGGCCCGTCTCGGCTGGGTTCCTGCCCGACGGCGTCTTCATGGGGTCCCGGGGCGGAGCGCGCTGCGGGCCCCGGACGCGTCCGCGAGCCGGGCCGGGCCGATGCGGCGCAGCTCGGCGTTGCCGAGGTGGGGGACGTCGCGGTGGTCGTGGGGATCCTCGGCACTGCCGAGGGCGAGGGCGATCTGGAGGACGTCGCCGTGGGCGACCAGCACCACGGGGGCCTCGGCGGCCCACCGGTCCGCATCGCGCAGCACCGCATCGACCCGCTCGGCGACCGCGCGGACCGGCTCGACCTCGTGCTCGTGCTCCCCGCGGCCGCGATCCACGGCCCACACCTGGTCGTAGGAGCTGACCGGCCCCTCGTCGTGCGTCCCGAAGCTGCGCTCACGCAGGCGCTGATCCAGCCGGGGCGCCGCCGCCCCGATCCCGGCGGCGAACTCCTCGGCGGTCTCGCGGGCCCGGGCGAAGTCGCTGGAGACCACGTTCGTGGCGGGCCCGAGCCCGTGGGCGGCGGCATCGGCCGCGGCGCGGCGGGCCTGCTCCCGGCCGAGCTCGGTGAGCCCCACCTCGACCAGTGCCCTGGGGCCGGGCGCGGAGACGATCAGCCCCTCGACATTGGCCGTGGACTCGCCGTGCCGCAGCACCCAGATGTCGCTCATGGTCAGGGGGCGAGGACCTTGCCGGGGTTGAGGTTGCGGCCGGGGTCGTTGTCCGCGAACAGGCCGCGGACCATGCGGGCGCCGACCTCGCCGATGTCCTGGACCATCCAGGGCTGGTGCTCGGTGCCCACGCCGTGGTGGTGGGAGACGCCGGAGCCGAGGTCCACGAACGCCTGCTGGACGGCGTTCTTGGCGTCGTAGTACTCCGCCAGCGCGGTCTCGTCGCTGGCGTAGGGGAAGGCGAAGGTGAAGTAGAGGCAGGCGCCGCCGTGGTAGCTGTGCGACATGTGGCAGAACATGAAGCCGGGCCCGTCGGCCGCCTGTCGCACCCCGTGGAAGGCGTCGTAGACGGTGGCGTGGACCTCGTTGAGGTTCGACCAGCTGGCGCCGGTCTCGCACACGTCGCCGAAGACCTGGTAGTTCAGCAGGAAGTCGCGCAGGTAGGGGGTGTCGAACTTCTTCTGGTCGTAGACCGCGCCGGGCCCGGCGCCGAGGGTGATGCCGCCGTTGCGGGAGACGATCTTCTTGACCATCGCCTTCTCGCGCTCGACGCGCTCCTTGGTGCCCTCGAAGCAGACGTAGGAGATGCACATCCCCTCGGTGGTGTCCCAGCCCTTGGAGCGCAGGAAGGCGAACAGCCCGTCCTGGGCCTTGCCCATCAGCTTGCTCTTGGTGGAGGTGGGTTCCTTGACCAGGGCCAGGCTGAAGCGGGTCTCGGGGCCATCGGAGAGACGGGTGAAGGTGGGCTTGACCTCTGAGCGCGCGATCGCGTGCATGCCGCGGATGCCGTGCTCCCAGTCGGGGTACATGTAGGCGATCACCTGCCGCACCGGGGCGGTGCGGTGGACCTGGACGGTGCACTCGGAGATGACGCCCAGGCGGCCCTCGCTGCCCAGGATCATCTCGTGCACGCTGGGCCCGGCGTCGCGGCCGGGGATCGCCTTGGTCACGGCCACGCCGTCGGGGTGGACCATGCGCAGCCCGCGCACCATCTGCTCGATGTCGCCGTAGCGGTCGGACTGCATGCCCGAGGAGCGGGTCGCCGCCCAGCCGCCGACGGTGGAGTAGGTGAAGGAGTCCGGGAAGTGACCCATGGTCCAGCCCAGCTCGTTCAGCTGCTCCTCGAGGTCGGGCCCGTAGGCGCCGGCCTGGACTCGGGCCAGGCCCGAGGTGTCGTCGATCTCGACGACCTCGCGCAGCCGGCCGAGGTTCATGGTGAGGATGGGGCGCTGCTCCGCCTCGTCGGGCGTGAGGGAGCCGGAGATGCACGAGCCGCCGCCGTAGGGGATCAGCACCAGGTCGTGCTCGATCACCAGGCGCAGGATCGCGGCGATCTCCTCCTCGCTGCCGGGGTAGACCACGGCGTCGACGAGGCGGGTGAAGTCCCCGGCCCGCGCACGGAAGAGGTCGGGCAGGGAGCGGCCGAAGGAGTGCAGGACCCGGAACTCGTCATCGTCCAGCAGGTTCTCGGGGCCGACGATCGCCGCCAGGCCGTCGCGCTGGGCGGCGCCCAGGCGGGAGGCGGGCACCTGGTGCTCGGAGAGATCGGGGGCGACGGGATCCGGCTTGGAGAGCAGGTCCAGGCCGATCTTCTCCTTCGCCAGCGGAGCGAACCCTGGTTTGTTGCGCCAGTTGAAGGTGACGTCGTCCAGGCCCCAGCCCCACCACTTGTGGCGCTTGACCTCGCGGGCGCTCAGGGGTGCGCTCATGCGGGTTCCTCCTCGTCCGGGGCGGTGCCGCCGGCCTCGCCGGCAGCGTTGCCCAGGACGTCGTCGTAGTGCTGGTCGTACAGGTCTTTGACGCAGGCGCGGATGCGGGCCGAGAACTCGACGGCGGACTCGTCCTCGTGGGAGATCATCGGCTCGCCGAAGACGACGGCCACCGGCGGGCGGCCCTTCTTCGGCCAGCTGCGGCCCTTGGGCATCGCCTCATAGGCGCCGATGATTGCGGCGGGGATCACCGGGACGCCGACGCCGATCGCGAGCGCCGCCCCACCCGGTTTGAACTCGCCCATCCTGCCGGTCTTCTGCCGGCTACCCTCGGGGAAGACCAGGATCGGCACCCCGGAGCGCAGCAGGCGCCGGGAGTAGCCGGAGTACTTCCGGCTGCCGCCGCGATCGATCGGGAAGGCGTTGAACATCCAGCGCACGAACCAGCGGCGGTACCAGACGGTGAAGAAGTAGTCCGCGGCGACCCCGGTGGACAGGAACCTCGCCTGCGCCCAGGGCAGGCCGGCGGCGAGCATCGGGGCGTCGATGTGGCTGGAGTGGTTGGCGACCAGGACGAACGGTCCGCGCACGGTGCGCACCCGGCGGTGGACGACAGCGGTGGTGGTGAGGTTCGCCCCGACCACGCTGCGGAAGAAGATGCGCTGGAGGACGAAGCGGATGCCGGCGCGCCAGCGCGAGCGGTACTTGGCCAGGTCCCCTTCGGGCTTCTCCCAGCCCTGGCCGCGGGAGCGGGCCGAGAGGGAGTGCAGCAGGCGCTGGGAGCGAGAGGCCCCGTCGGCCGCCTTCGGGGTGGGCTTGCCGGGACCGGGCGTGCCGGGCTCGGGCGTGGCGGCAGTGGGTTCGTCGTCGGCCGGGCCGCCGGCGGAGGTCGTGGGGGTCATACGTCAGCGCTCCCGGCTGCGGCGGTGGCTGAGCACGGCGCTGAGCCGGGCGACGACACCGCGCGGCGTGGTGCGCAGGATGCCGGCGATCAGCTTCCAGCGCTTGCTGGGCACGGACACGGGCTTGCCGCGGGCGACGTCGCGCAGGCAGTCCTCGACCAGGCGATCGGCGCTGAGCCACAGCACCCCGGGGATCGAGGAGCCCTTGATGCCGGCGCGGGAGTGGAACTCGGTGCGCACCCAGCCCGGCATCAGCGCGGTCACCTGCACACCGGTGCCGGCCAGCTGCACGCCGAGGGACTCGGAGTAGTTACTCACCCAGGCTTTGATCGCGGAGTAGTTGTTCTGCGTGACCAGGCCGCTGACGGAGGAGACATTGATGATCCAGCCCTGGCCGCGCTCGCGCATGCCGCGTCCTGCGGCGCCGCCGAGCTTGAGGACCGCGCGGATCATCACCTCGAAGCCGAGGTCGTGGGGCGTGAGGTCCTCATCGAGCAGGCTCGCCCGCACCGAGAAGCCCGCGTTGTTCACGAGCACGTCGACCGGATCGGTGCCGGTCTCCAGACGGTCCGCGACACGCTGCTGCGCCTCGCGGTCGGCGAGATCGGCGACCAGCGTCTCGACCTCGACCCCATAGTCATCGCGCAGCTTCTGGGCGGCCTCGTCGAGCCGCTCGGCATCCCGTGCGACCAGCACGAGCGAGGCTCCACGAGTGGCGAATGCTCTGGCGAAAGCGGCCCCGATGCCCGCGGTGCCGCCGGTGATCAGGGCCCTATGCATGGCGGCTACGATACACTAGCGCCGCCCTGACCAGCGCTGGGACGACCCCTCGCGAGGCGACCCCGAGGCGCGTGAGCCGCCGCCCGGATCCGCCCTCCACCTCCGTTCTCGCTCCCCGGCTCCTCGTCAGCTCCTGCCGTACCCGTCCACAAAGGGAATCCATGTCGAACAGCACCACGCCCGCCGACCAGTCCGCCTCCGGCGGATCCACCAGCGGGGGCCGACGGATCCTGCTGACCGGCGTGACCGGCTTCCTGGGGCAGGCGGTGCTGCGCTCGCTGCTCGAGACCACCCAGGACACGCACGTGACCGCCGTGATCCGCCCCAAGGGCTCGGTCGACGGGCGCAAGCGCCTCGAGCAGCTGCTGCGCAAGCCCGTGTTCGCCTCATGGGTCGAGAAGATCGGCAAGGACGAGGCCAAGGCCGTCTTCGACGCGCGCGTCGGCGTGCTCGAGGGTGACCTGACCGACATGCCCGTGATCGAGGAGCCGCTGGACGTCGTCATCCACTCGGCCTCCTCCGTCTCCTTCGACCCGCCGATCGACGAGGCCTTCCGCACCAACGTCGGCGGCGCCCGCAACCTCTACGAGGCACTGCTGGAGTCGGGACAGGACCCGCACGTCATCCACGTCTCGACCGCCTACGTCGGCGGAATCTCCAAGGGGCTGCGCCAGGAGGGCCGGCTCGGGGCCGACGTGAACTGGCGCGATGAGTACCAGGCCGCCATCGAGGCACGCTCCCGGGTCGAGGCGGAGTCGCGCCGGCCCGAGACGCTGCGCTCCCAGATGCGCACCGCGAAGCTGCGCGACGGGAGGATGGGCCCCAAGGCCGTCGCCTCCGCCACCGAGGAGGCCCGCCGCGACTGGGTCGATCAGCGCCTGATCGACTTCGGCCGCACCCGCGCCCAGTCCGTGGGCTGGACCGACATCTACACCTTCACCAAGGCCATGGCCGAGCAGGTCGCCGAGGAGCTGTGGGCCGACGCCGGCCACCGCGTCTCCTTCGTGCGCCCCTCGATCATCGAATCCGCGATGCGTCGGCCCTACCCCGGCTGGATCGACGGCTACAAGGTCGCCGACCCGCTGATCATGGCCTACGGCCGCGGCTCGCTGCCGGAGTTCCCGGGCCTGGCCGACTCCGTCCTGGACATCATCCCCGTCGACTTCGTGGTCAACGTGATCGTCGCGCTGGCCACCCAGGACGTCTCCCGCCGCGGCGATGACGCCTACTTCCAGGTGGTCTCCGGCGCGACCAATCCGCTGGCCTTCCACGAGATGGTCAGCGCGGTGCGGGAGTACTTCCTCGAGCACCCGCTGGAGGACGACAACGGCCAGCCCGTCCAGATCCCGGAGTGGAACTTCCCGGCGGTCGAGATGGTCGAGCAGCGCTTCCGGGCCAAGGAGATCGTCGCCAAGGCCGGAGCCACCGCGGTCGCCTACCTGCCCGCGACCAAGCGCACCCGGCAGTGGACCTCCGACCTGCACAAGGCCACCTCCGGGCTGACCATGCTGCGCAAGTACATCGAGCTGTACCGGCAGTACACCAAGACCGAGATGGTCTTCGACGACGCCAACACCCGTGCGCTGCGGGAGGAGCTCCCGGCGGAGTTCCTCGCCGAGCACGACTTCGACGTCACGGAGATCTCCTGGCGCGAATACTTCCAGCAGCAGCACCTGCCGGCGGTCACCGAGCTGACCAAGGCGTACTCCCGGGCGAAGTCCGCCCAGCGCAAGCGGGCCTCCCGCCCCACGCCGGAGCTGACGCAGAACCCGAACGCGCTCGCCGTGTTCGATCTCGACGGCACCGTGCTGGCCACCAACATCGTCCAGCAGTACTTCGCCGTGGTCCGGGCGACGCGCCCGCGCCGGGTGTGGCCCGCCGAGATCGGTGGCCTGCTGGCCGCCGTGCCGGGCTACCTGCGCGCCGAGCAGCGCGACCGCTCCGAGCTGATCCGCCTGGTCAACCGCCGCTACAAGGGCTACCGCGCCGACGAGCTGCGCGAGCTCATGCGGGGCGAGGCCGGCCGGCGCATCCGTGCCTCGATCCGCTCCGAGGCCCTCGAGGTGATCGAGCGCCACCGGGCTGCCGGGCACCGCACCGTGCTGGTCAGCGGCGCGCTGGACGTGCTGGTCGAGCCGCTGGCGGACCTGTTCGACGAGGTCGTCGCCACCCACATGGACGAGGACGCCGCCGGGGTCATGACCGGCTTCCTGGCCACTCCCCCGCTGGTGGACGAGGCCCGCGGGAACTGGCTGCGCAAGTACGCCGCCTCCCACGACGCGGACCTGTCCGCCTCCTACGGCTACGGCGACTCCCACGCCGACGCGGCCTGGCTGGACCTGATGGGCACCCCCACCGCCATCTCGCCCGACCTGGGGCTGTACACCGTGGCAAAGAAGAAGCGGTGGCAGATCCTGGAGTGGTGAGCCGCGCCCACCGGCCGGCACAGGGCCCCGCCTCACCAGGCCCGGGCCGGGTGGGTGCCGGGGGTGCCGGGTGGGTGCCGGGTGAGTACTGAATGAGTGCCGGGTGAGTGCCGCGGCCCGTGGGGACGCGCAACTTTATGGACGCCAGCGCGAGCTGGACGAGCTGAGGCCGCGTGACTCGGCGCCGGCGTCCAGGAAGTTGCGCCGGCCCCGCCCGTGTGGAACCAGGCGCCGACTCCCCCGACCCTCGTGGCGGGTCTGCGCCCTGGACGGTTCCTCCCCATCGATCCGCCATCCCCTGCCAGGAGTCCGTGATGGCGACACCCGGCCGTCCCCGGGCAGGCTCGGCCCATGCACACGGCCAGCGACCTCGTCGTCCCCGCCGGTGCGCACCCGCCCGGTCGGCCTCGCGGTCAGGTGCGCGGAACCCTTCGCCTTCCTCCGCGAAGCACCTCGGTGATCAGCCGTCGGCAGCTGTTGGATGCGGGGTTCTCCAGCTCCCAGCTGCGCGCGAGAGCGGGTAACACGTCCCTCCAGCGCATAGCCCCCGGGTGGTACGCACACCCCGACGCAGAGTCCCGGCTGGTTCGCGCGCTCTCCGCGGGCTACCGCCTGACCTGTCTCGACGCGGTGGAGATGCACGGCCTGTGGACGCCTCACCGAGCGGGCGCCGACGCCCGCCGACTCCACGTGTACCGGAACCGGCGATGCGTCGCGTGCCCGCCGTGGGCTGTCGATCACAGTGCCGGGCTTCGCGCGTGGCCCGAGCCGGACCCGGTCGCATCCCTCCCTCTTGCTCTCCAGCACGTCGTCCGTTGCCTGGACGGCGAATCGGCAGCGATCCTCCTGGAGTCAGCGATCGAACGCAGGCTGCAGGAGCCGGCCGCGGTGCAGGGGCTCCTCGACGAGCTGCCCACCCGGCCTCGTTCGCGCGTCGGAAGAATCTCCACCGCGAGCGACTCGGGCTCGGAGACCCGTGTGGTGCGAGCTCTCCGACGGCGTGGGTTCCATGTCGAGCAGCAGGTCTTCGTCGAGGGCGCGGGATACGTCGACGCCTACGTCGCCGGGGTGTTCCTGGAGATCGACGGACGCGCCCATCACAGCTCCCCCGAAGCCTTCGAGGCGGACCGGCAGCGAGACCTCGCGGTGCGGCGGCACGGTCTGCAGCTGATCCGCCTCAGCTACGCCCAGACCTGGCGGACGTGGGAGCACACGCTGAAGGCTCTCCTGGAAACCATCGAGCAGGTGGGTCCACTGGGGCGACGCAAGGTTGCTCAGCTGACCTGAACCGGGACGGCTGCGGGGCAGGCCGCAACTAGTTGGACGTCTGCGCATCCTCGACCCCTCTGAGTGCGGTGACTCGGCGCTGGCGTCCACAAAGTTGCGGAGCGGCGGGTGAAAGTTGCGGAGCGGCGGAATGCAAGAGTTGCCGAGCGGCGGGGCGCAGCTGCAGTGCCGCGGCTGATTGCTGCGCGGAACGGCTCAGAGCACCGAGGCGAGGAATCCCTGCAGTCGCTCGGAGCGGGGATGGTCGATGACCTGCTCGGGGGTGCCGCGCTCGATGATGCGGCCCTCGTCCATGAACACGACCTGGTCTGCCACTTCACGGGCGAAGCCCATCTCGTGGGTCACGACGACCATGGTCATCCCGTCGGCCGCCAGATCCTTGAGCACGGCGAGCACCTCGGAGACCAGTTCGGGATCCAGGGCGCTGGTGGGCTCGTCGAAGAGCATCAGCTCGGGGTCCATGGCCAGGGCGCGCGCGATCGCGACGCGCTGCTGCTGGCCGCCGGAGAGCTCGGAGGGGTAGTGGTCGGCCCGGTCGGCCAGCCCCACCCGGGCCAGCAGCTCGCGCGCCTTCTTCTCCGCCTCGGCCTTGGACACGCCGCGCACCTGCACGGGTGCCTCCATGACGTTGCCCAGCGCGGTGAGGTGCGGGAAGAGGTGGAAGCGCTGGAAGACCATGCCGATGCGGGAGCGCTGGGCGGCGATCTGCTTGGGCGAGAGCCTCTGCAGCCTGCCGTCGGGCAGCGGCTGCTCGGCGTAGCCCTGCAGCTCGCCCTCGATGCGCACGGTGCCGGCGGTGGCGTCCTCGAGCTGGTTCAGGCAGCGCAGCAGCGTGGACTTGCCGGAGCCCGACGGGCCGACGAGCACCGCGACCTCACCGGAGCGCACCGTGAGGTCGCAGTCCTTGAGGACGTGGAGGTCGCCGAAGGCCTTGTGCAGGCCCTCGACCTCGATCACCGGCGGGGCGTCCGGCGCGCCGGTGGGGTGGGACGGGGCGGCGGGGTCCGACGGTGCGGGCTCCGGGGAGCCGGAAGCAGCGGGGTTCTGGGTCATCACAGCTCCACCTCCGGGAGCGGGTCGTGCGGGGTGGTGCCGGCGCGGTTGACCGCCGCCTGGCGCGAGGCGGTCGAACCGCGGCGAGGAGCGGCCGGGGTGCGGTCGTCGAAGCCGCGACCGAAGTACTTCTCGAGGTAGTACTGGCCGACCATGAGCACACTGGTGATCGCCAGGTACCACAGAGCTGCGACGATCAGCAGCGGGATCGGGGTGAACAGCTTGTTGGCGATGCCGTTGGTGGCGAAGGTCAGATCCAGCGTGAACGGCACGGCGAGCACCAGCGAGGTGGTCTTGAGCATGCCGATGGTCTCGTTGCCCAGCGGCGGGACGATCACCCGCATGGCCTGGGGCACGATGATGCGCCGCAGGATCGTCCCGTTGCTCATGCCCAGCGCCTTGGAGGCCTCGCTCTGGCCGCGGTCGACGCTGTTCAGGCCGGATCGGATGATCTCGGCGAGGTAGGCGCCCTCGTTCAGGCCCAGGCCGATCACCGCCATCCAGAACGCGGTCAGCAGGTCACGGGTGGAGAAGCTCAGCAGCTCCGGCCCGAAGGGCACGCCGACGGCGATCTTGGGCACGATCACGGTGAACAGGCCCCAGAACACCAGCTGGGTGTACACCGGGATGCCGCGGAAGACGAAGATGTAGACCCAGGAGACGCCACGCAGGACCGGATTGTCGCTGCGGCGCATCACCGCGGCCAGCAGGGCGACGATCGTGCCGAGGACCATCGACAGCACCGTCAGCAGCAGCGTCCAGCCGACGCCCTGGACGACCTTGATGTCGAAGAGGTACGTGGCGACGGTGCCCCATTCCAGCACCGGGTTGCGCACCAGGAAGGTGAGCAGACCCAGGGCCAGCAGGGCGACGATGATCGCGGAGATCCAGGTGCCCGGGCGCGGGGCGGCCTTGGCACGGATCGGGGTGAAGCCGTCCGGGCCGGCGGGCGCGGGCGTGGGGGCGGTCTCGGTGCTGGTCACGGCTGGGGGTTCACTTCCGCGGTCGGGATCATGCCGGATTCGTTGCCCCATGCGGCGAGGATGCGCTGCATGTGGCCGGAGTCGATGAGGTGCTGGACGGCGGCGCGGATCGCCTCGGCCAGCTCGGGCTGGTCCGGGGAGACGACGATGCCGTTCAGGGCGGATTCCTCGATCTCGCCGATCGCCTCGAGGTTCCCGCGGGAACGGGCGATGGCGTAGGCGGTCACCGGGGAGTCGGCCATGAGGATGTCGCCCTTGCCGCCGGCGACGTTGGTCGCGGCGTCGGAGTTGGAGGCGTAGGCCAGCAGGTCGTAGCCACGCTCCCCCGCCTCCCGGCACTGCTGGGAGCGCTCGTTCGAGAGTTCTTCCTGATACGTGCCGACCTGCACCGCGACCCGCTTGCCGCAGAGGTCGTCGGGGTGGATGTCGAAGGGGTTGCCGGCCTTGACCGCGTAGGAGATCCCCGCCTGGAAGTAGGAGACCATGGTGACCGTCGCCAGGCGCTCCTCGTTGATCGTGAAGCTGGAGATACCCACGTCGTAGCTCGAGCCGACGGCGGGGATGATCTGTGCGAACACCGCGGCCTCGGTACGTGTGGCCAGGCCCAGCACCTTGCCGATCGCGGCGAGGATGTCGATGTCGTAGCCGACGGCCTCGCCGGTGGAGCCGACGAACTCGCCGGGCGCGTAGTTGAGGGCGGCGCCGTTGATCAGTTCGCCGCGCTCGCGGATGTCGGCCGGGACCAGCTCGGCGAGCTCCGGGACCTCGGTGATCTCCGAGAGGCCCACCTCGGGCACCGCGTTCGCTTCGGCGTCCAGGCGCTCGGAGGCGCGGGTGCAGGAGGCCAGCGCAGGGGTCAGGGCGCCGACGGCGAGTGCGAGCGGCGCGGCATGCAGCAGGCTGCGCCGACGGGGACGGGTGGAAGTCACCCGTGAATACTATTCATGCCACTGCATGAAAACCAATCGTTGTCGCATGGCTCACCGATGCGGCATGCGGGCGCGGCTCGCGCCCCTGCCCCGGACCCCGTGCCCGCGCCCCGTGCCCCGTGCCCCGTGCCCGTGCCCCGTCGCGCGGATGATCAGTCCTCGGCACGCACGCGCCCGGTCTCGTGCGCCCACATCGCGGCCTCGACCCGGTTGCGCACGCCGAGCTTGGTGAGGATCCCGCCGATGTGGGTCTTCACGGTCCCCAGGGACAGGTGCATCTGGGCGCCGATCTCGGTGTTGGTGCGGCCGGCGGCGAGCAGGGCGAGGACTTCCTCCTCGCGCGGGGAGAGCGGGTCGGTCGGGGCGCGGGGTGGGGCGACGGGCCGACGGGAGAACTCCCCCAGCATCCGGGCGGTGATCTTCGGCGCGATCAGGGCGTCCCCGGCCGCGGCGGCCCGCACCGCCTCGCCCAGCAGTTCGGGGCCGGCGTCCTTGAGCAGGAATCCGCGTGCCCCGGCGCGCAGGGCGCCGTGGACGTATTCGTCGAGGTCGAACGTGGTGATCACGACGATGGCGAGCGGGTCGGAGACGGCGGGCCCGGAGAGCTTCCTGGTCACCTCGATGCCGTTGAGCCCGGGCATGCGGATGTCCACCAGGCACACGTCCGGGCGCAGCTGCTGGGCCATGGTCACAGCCTCGATCCCGTCGGCCGCCTCCCCGATCACGTCGATGCCGGGCCGGGTGCCCAGCAGCAGGCGCAGCCCGGTGCGTACCGGCTCCTGGTCGTCGGCGATCAGGACTGTCAGCGGGCGGGGCGAGCCGGCCGGACTCGGTGCGTCGGCTCCTGACGCGTCATCAGGACTGGTCATGCCGCCTCCGGAGTGGACGGGACCTGGGCGCGCAGCAGCCATCCGCCGTCGGGGACGGGGCCGGCCTCGAGGGTGCCGCCGAGCAGGGTGACGCGCTCGGTCATCCCCAGCAGACCGTGACCGCCACCGGATCCGTCGGCCCGGTGCGGGGCCACGTCCCGGGGGCCGTCGTCCCGCACCTCCAGCACTGTGCGGGCGTCGCGGACGCTCACTCTCACGTCGATCGCGCGGGCGCCGCGGGCGTGGCGCCGGGCGTTGGTCACGCCCTCCTGGGCGATGCGGAACAGGGTCGACTGCACGATCTGCGGCATCTCGCCCGCGAGCTGGTCGGTGCCGGTGATCCGCACGGTGACCTGCGGCGGGCCGGGATCGGCGAGCGCCTCGAGCTGGGCGAGGCCGGCGGCGGGGGCCAGCTCCGTCTCGGGCAGGTCGACGTCGGCGGGCATGGGATCGGAGGCGGCAGCCCCGGCGGCCGGGCTCCCCGTGGCCCCGGAACCACCCGTCGGCTCCCGGAGCGCGCGAACCAGGGCGCGGGTCTCGGCGAGCACGTTCTGCGCCTCGCGTTCGATGACGGCGAGGGATTCGGCGACCTGGTTGCGGTCCTCCGGCATGGCGGAGGCGACCTGGGCGCGGATGGCGATCGTGGTGACGTGGTGGGCGACGGTGTCGTGCAGGTCCCGCGCGAGGGCCTCACGCTCCCGCGATCGCGCCATCTCGATCTCTCGGGCGCGGGCCTGGACGCGCTCGCGCACCAGCGCACCGCTCAGCGCGGTGGCGCCGAGCACGGCAATCCCCACGACGACGTCGGCGAGCGCGGCGCGGCTCTGCAGCAGGGTCAGCGCCTGGCCGGCGGCCAGCAGTGTCCCGCCGACGACGCGCATGCGAGCAGTTCCGTGACGGAACAGTGCGTACGGCACGGTGAGCAGCACGACCATCGCTCCCATACCGACCGCGACGTGCCCGGACGCGGCCTGCACGATGCCCAGTACAGCGCCGAGCAGGGTGATCCAGGTCAGCACCAGCAGCGGATGGCGGCGACGCCACGGCAGTCCGGCGATCATGGCGATCGCCGCGGCCGTGGTGAGCGCGGGCAGAGGGAGGTCTGTGCGCAGCATGCCCTCGGCCAGGGCGATGAGAGTAAAGGGGATCAGCAGCAGGGCGTCGCGGGGTCGGGGACCGGCGGCGGGTGTCGTGACCAGCCCGTCCGCCCAGGGCGGGAGAGCGCGACTCGGTGACGGGGCCGGGCCTGTGGAGTTCGGATTCGAGAAGCCCGCGCTCGAGACGCCCGGACCCGGCGGATCCGCGGCCGATGACGCCGATGTCGAGGGCACGGACGGGGGCATCGCGCTCACGCCTGCGCGGCTTTGGGGCGGGCCGTGCCGGCACGGCGGGACGTCTTCGTGAGACGGCCGGAGGTCGTCGAGGGTCGGCGGCGCGGGCGGATCCAGCGGGCGATCACGAGCTCGGCGACCACGATGTTGATCAGCCACCCGGCGTCCATCTGCAGCAGCCGGCCGAGCTCGTCGGGCGGGCCGAACAGGATCATCGGCGGGGCGGAGGTCAGCACCTGGGTGCCGGCGCCGAGGGCGAGGGCGTAGGCGCGGATCATCCAGGCCGCGTGGGTCGGAACGTCCCGTCGGCCGATCGCGACCAGCGCGAGCACCAGAGCCACGGCCATGCCGATCCCCACCACGTAGCGGGAGATCAGCAGACCCACACCGTCGATCGCCGGGAACTCATAGGCCACGTTCATCCACAGGCCCGTCAGCGCGACGGCGAATCCGGCCGGGACCAGGACATACCGGCCCATCGCGCGATGGAGGCCGAGGTTGCGGCGGCGCACGGTGGGCAGGAACTGGCCGATGCCGACGTACGAATAGACGATGGCCGCGACGATGTGGATCGCGACGGGCGTGGGCATCTCGACGAAGCGCGCCGTCTCGGGAGTCGCAGGCACGCCGGTGGCCAGGCCTTCGAGCTTCACGGCGCCGGCGATGGAGGGGATGGCCGCGAGCAGGGCGAGGCCGGCGCCGAGCAGCCACTCACGGCGCGGGATCCGCGGCCGCCTGGACTTTCGGGGCCCATCGCGGGACGTGCGGGCAGCGGGCGTGGGGATCGGGTCGGCCGTGGGCGTTGCGTCGGCAGGAGTCGCGTCGGGCAGGGGCGGCGTGGTGTCCATGCGGCCACGCTCCCCCGGCACGGGCCCTGCCCGCTTCGGCCATGTGGCCGAACTTCGACGAGAACCGACGCTGCTCGTGCATCCGGGGCCGCAGGCCGAGGAGGGGCCGGTGCGCGGTGCGGTGCCGCGGCACAGCGAAAGGCTGCTGCGCGGCGGCGAGGCGGGCCCGGGGTCATTCTTGGAGTGTATGGGCTCGGATACGGCCGACGAGGGCCGTTACCGGAACGACGTCACGGTCGCAGCGCGGACAGGTCCGGCCGTCCTCCCAACCGCTGAACCGTCGAGGCCGCGCACGCGGCGGCGAGCTCGCCGGCCTGCGCCGGGGCGGCTCCGTTGCGCAGGCCCGTGACGAGCCCGGCGAGGAAGGCATCGCCCGCCCCGGTCGGGTCGAGGACGCGCTGGGGGCCGTGGGGCAGGAAGCGGTGCCCCTCGTCCCAGACGACCAGGTCACCGGCGTCGGCAACGCCGAAGGCCACCACCTCGACACCTTCATCGAGCACCCCGCGTGCCGCGGAGAGTGCCGCCTCTTCGCTGTCCAGTGCGATCCCCGTCAGCAGCTCACCTTCGTGGGCGTTGGCGCGGACCACGCGGGCCTGCCCGACCAGTGCACGCACCTCGGGCGTCTGCGGGGCGCCATCCAGGACGAGGTCGGCGCCGGTCGCGGTCCCGAGCCGCGCCGCCTCCAGCAGAGCCGGTTCAGGCTGCTGCAGCTGCAGGCACACCGTGTCGGCCTGTGCCACTGCCTCCCGGGCGCTGTACACGTCACCCCCGGTCAGCAGCGCTTCGGTCGGGAATTGTTCGAAGAGGCGACGCCGGCCCTCGGCATCGACCACGTCGACCAGCAGGGCGCTGGTACCACGACGCACCACGGCGCGGACATCGATATCGTCTGCGCGGGCCGAGGCGAGCAGCCGCTCCCCCACCTCGTCCTCACCGACCACGCCGAGCAGCCCCACCGGCGTGCCGAGCTGGCGCATGCCGACGGCCTGGTTCGCGCCCTTGCCGCCCCACATCTCGAGGCGCTCGGCGACGTCCACGCTCGCCCCGGGGTCGGGAACGTGGTCGGTCGAGATCACCAGGTCGCGACCGATCTGGCCGACGACGAGGACGCCGCCGGCCGCCGTGGCGTGTGCCGGATCGCTGTGCGCGCGGTGGTTGTCGACCATGTCCTCTGCCTACCACCGGCTCGGCTCCTGCGCCGCACCTCGGACCGAATGGTGGGTGACGGTGAGCTCGGTCCGGCCACCGCGCAGTGATCACGGGATGATCCAGTGCCCACGGAGCCGCGTCGTCTACCGTGGCCCGCGTGAACCGACCTGTCCAACGCATCATCATCATCGTCCTGGCCCTCGTGCTCGTGGTCCCGATCGGCGTGATCGGGATCGGCCAGCTGCTGGGCAACGACGGCGGTGAGCAGGCCGACCCGACCGCGGTCGAGAACCCGGACAACCGGCCGACGGCGGACCCCGCCGACCAGCCGCCGCGGCCCGAAGTGCCCCGCCCCGAGGAACCCGCGGGCCTGACCGAGCAGACCGATGAGGGTGCGCAGGAGACGGTGACCTACCTGCTCGAGTCGTACACCTACATGATGACCACCGGTGACGTCTCCGTGTGGGAGAGCTCCATCGACCCGCAGTGCCAGGTCTGCATGTCCTTCCTGGACAACGCCCAGCTGCTCGCCGAGCAGGACGGCTACCTGGTCGATGGTGACTTCACCGTGCATTCGACGACGTTCGAGGGCAAGGGCGACCCGCCCGCGAGCGGCGAGGTCGTCGCGGACTTCACCCAGGAGGCAAGCATCCTGGTCGACGATCCCAACCTCCAGGCCAACGAGCTGCCCGAGGTCTCCGGCCAGCTCGTGGCCCAGATCGCCTGGGACGGCGAGCGCTGGCGCGTGACCGATATGAGCATCGCCCCCGAGGGCACGGGCGCCAGCGACGCGGGCGGGGCCAGCGACGCCGGCGGCGCGGGCGTCGGCGGCTGAGCGACACGGGCGGCCGCGCACCCGCCGGTCCCGGTGCGGAGCTCACGAGGGAATCGGGGCGGAGCGCGCGCTCGTCAGGGCGGTCCCCCGATCAGAAGGTGAGGCCGAAGAAGCCGAACCCGTCGGCGTACATCGCCATCCGTAGCGCGATCACGAGACCGACCAGCGCGAGGCCGACGTGAAGACGGCTCGCGTGCGCAGCGCCGGTGGCACGACCGTGCGGGCGGCCAGGAACCCCAAGGCCCGCGCCTCGGCTCACGGCCCACGCACCGAGGAACGCTGCCACCGGAACCCCGAGGAACGGGGTCGAGCGCCGCAGATCCCAGGAACCCACGACGAACGGTGACTCCGGGCCGTCGGGGCCGACGTGGCTCGAGGCCACGATGCTGATCCCCGAGAGCACCGCCGCGATCAGGCACAGAGCGCCCAGGACCACGGAGACGCGGTCGAGGACCGTGCGACGGGTGCGAGTGCGCGGACGGGCGTTCATGGGCTTCACCTTCCCACGGCGACGTGGCAGACGTGGCGCGGAGCCGGCCGGTGCTCTGCTGTTCTCGAACCTGGCAGCCGCGGGGCCGGCCATCGCAGTCCCCTGTCCGCGAAGCGCCACCGGCCGTCGGCAGAGATCCTGGGCTACCGCAGCCCGGGGAGATGGGCAGCGGCCTCCGCCGGGTCGCCGCTGAGCTTGCGCGCCGGAGCCGAGGCCGTCGCCCGGGCAAGCTGCTGGGCTCCGGATGCGCCGGCGGCCTGTGCGATCCGCGCGGTGAGGGTTTCCGGGGACGTGCGCCCGGTGCCGGCGAACCAGACCCAGCGGCCGTCGACGGAACGCGGCGGTGGATCCTGCAGGACCGCGATCAAGGCCGGGCGCCGGCGGGCTGCCTGGGCCGACGGACCGACGAAGTGGATGCCCTGCCGGTTCCAGGCCGAACGCCGGACCGTCGACTGTGGGAAACCGCCCGTCCCGGTCTCGCGACCGTAGCGGCCGGCTCCGGTGACGGGGACCAGGCTGCCCGGGACGATCTGTTCGTAGCGCACGATGTAGGGGCGCATCCCCGGCGCGACGCTCCCGACCAGCAGTCCTCGCTCGCACACGATCAGCCGCTCGCCGCTGATCAGCACCAGGATGCCCGCTGCGAGCAGCGCGAAGATGATGCCGGGTGCCGCGATGAGCAGGGGGGATTCCGCCGGGTTGATCAGCGTGAGCCCCGTGAAGATGAGCCAGACGAACACGATTGCGCCAACGACGACGGTGCCGGGACGGTCCGCGTAGACCTCGAGAGGCCTGCCGAGTTCGCCGGCGTGACGGCGGGCGGCGCGGAAGCCAGCTTCTCCGCTCATCTCCACCCCTCCCGTGCCAGGCTCGGACATCGACACTAGCTGTCGCAACGGACGGAGCCGCAGAAGGCGTTCCGCTTCCCAAGGCCGCCCTCGCGTCACGACACGCTCCCGCTCCGGTAGAGGAACAGGTCGGTGCGGTACGGGACGCCGATGACGGCGCCGCGCTCATGGCCGAGATGGTCGTGGAGGTACCAGTCGAGGTTCGCGAGCACCTTCGCGCGGCGCTCCTCGGGAGCGGTGATGACGTAGCTGCGGGTGCGGGCGAGGTCGATGACGTCGTGGGTGGGCATCGGGTCCTCCCACTCGTGCACGCTGCGCTCGACGAGCGCGAGCTCGGGGCTGACGGTCGGACGGAAGTCCTCGCGATGGATGTCCCCGGCGTGCATGATCCGCGAGAGGCGGTGGACCCACGGGATCCGCACGTCGAGCGTGTTCCACACCAGCGCCAGCACCCCGCCGGGTGCGAGCAGCCGCGCGACCTCGGCGGAGGCGGCGCGGGCGTCGAACCAGTGCCAGGCCTGGGCGACGGTGACCAGGTCGGCCGATGTGTCGGGGAGGCCGGTGGCCTCCGCCGGGGCGAGGTGCGTGGTGAGGTCGGGTGCGGGCGCGGCTGATGGCACCCGCTCGACGTCGTGGCCGGCCGGGAGGGTCGGCGAGGCCGCGCCTGGCCGCGGAGGCCCGGAGCCGGCCGACGGCCCCCGGCGCAGCGCGGTCTCGAGCATGGCGCGACTGGTGTCCACCGCGATGACGTCCAGGCCCCGAGCGACGAGCGCCCACGACAGCTTCCCGGTGCCGGCGCCCAGATCGATCGCCCGGGCGGGGGTTCCGCTCATCGGGCGTGAAACCGGTGCGAGCATCGCCTCGAGCACCGGATCGGGATAGCCGGGACGCAGCCGGTCGTACTCCCCGCCCTGCTCCTCGAAGGCGGCGGCCAGCGCCCGCTTGCGCGCCGCGCTGGCGAACCGGGGCTCCTCACGCGAGGAGACCGGAGGGATCGGCGGGTGAAGCGAATCGGCCACGCCGAGGATCTTAGGGCCGGTGGGCACGCTCAGTAGACCGGCATGGTCATGCTGCCGGCGATCACCAGCACGATGAGCACGATCAGCAGCGCCGCGCAGAGCACAGCGAGGGTCCAGGCCCGCGCGCCCCGCCGGCGTGCGAGCCCCCACGCACCCAGGGCGATCGCGATGAGCGAGAGAGCGAGGCCGAGCCCGCCGACCGGAGCCAGCATCAGCATCGGCTCGTGGACGTCGTGGTGCGTCGACGGCTCCGTGCTGCCGGGCGCCGGCGGCAGGTAGTAGGTGATCCGGGCGGAGGCGATGACGTACTCGGTGACAAGACCTGCCGCCACGGCGCCGAGCACGCCGAGGGCGATGGAGAGCACGGCGATAATGGCGCGGCGGCGCCCAACCGCAGCCGATGCCGAAGGCCTCTGCGACCGCCCGGAACTCATATCCTGTCCTCTCCTGCCGCGCTCACCGCGCCTGACGGTGCGCCACCCAGGAGCGATGCAGGCCGGCGTAGATCCCGTCCGGAAGGCTCACCAGTTCGTCGTGGGTGCCGTGCTCGACTAGGTGCCCCTCATCGAGCACCATGATCCGGTCCGCGCGCTCGGCGGTGGAGAGCCGGTGGGCGATGGTGATGGTGGTTCGACCACGGGCGAGGCCGTCGATGGCCTGCTGCAGGCGCACGTCGGCCGCGGGATCGACCGCACTGGTCGCCTCGTCCAGCACGATCACGTCGGGGTCGACGAGGTAGGCGCGGGCCAGGGCCACCAGCTGCCGCTCCCCCGCGCTGAGCGACTCGCCGCGCTGGCCGACGGGCGTGTCCAGGCCCTCGGGCAGGTCGTCGGCCCAGCCGCCGAGTCCCAGTTCGTCCAGCGCGCGGCGCATCTCCTCGGCGGTGGCGTCGGGCTTGCCGTAGGCCAGGTTGCCGGCGACGGTCGTGTCGAACAGGAACCCTTCCTGCGGGACCATCACCACGCGCTTGCGCAGCGAGGCATAGGTGATCAGGTGCAGGGGCACACCGCCGATCGTGAGCTCACCGCTGGTGGCGTCCATCATGCGGGTCAGCAGCTTGGCGAAGGTGGTCTTGCCGCTGCCGGTCTCCCCCACGATCGCGATCCGGCTGCGGGCGGGGATGTCGACGCTGATGCCGTGGAGCACCTCCGGGCCGGAGGGGTAGCGGTAGTGGAGGTCGCGCACCTCGATGTCCAGCAGACCCTCGGGCAGCGCGGTCGCCCCGTCGGTCGGTTCCAGGCGCCGGCCGGTGTGGGGGTCCATGGCGCCGCCGGGGTCGGCGACGTCGGCCGGGGTGTCGAGCACGCCGAGCACGCGCCGCCAGCCGGCCACCGCGTTCTGGGCCTCCGAGAGCATCTCGATGCCCATCCGCACGGGTTGGCTGAACAGGGAGACCAGGAAGACGAACGCGATCACGCCACCGGCGGTGAGGTCCGCGCCGGGCAGGTTCGCACCGAGGGCCTGGGTACCCAGCAGCACGCCGACCACGACGACGACGCCGGTGGCCAGACCGTCGGCCGTCTCCGAGAGGAACATCGAGGCCGATTGCGGCCGCAGCACGGCGAACTGGGCGTTGCGCACCTGGTCGATCCGGTCGAACTGGTCGTCACGGGTGCGGTTCTCGATGCCGTAGGCGCGCACGGTCGCGGAGCCGACGAGGGCCTCGGAGACGGTCCCGAGCATCTGCCCGACCTTGAGACGGACGGTCTGGAAGCGGGCGCGGATGCGGCGCTGCAGTTTGCTCATGATGAACAGGATCGGCAGGTAGCACAGCCACACGGCCAGCGCGAGCGGCCAGGAGTAGAAGACCATCACACCGGTGGCCAGCACCAGCTGCATGCTCATCACCAGCAGCATCATGCCGCCGAAGCTCATGAACTGGCTGACGGTGTCGACGTCACTGGTCACGCGGGAGACCAGGGCGCCGCGCTGCTCGGTGCCCTGGGTCAGCAGCGAGAGGTCGTGGATGTGGCGGAAGGCGCGTTTGCGCAGGGTCGCCAGCGACGTCTCGGCCAGGCGGAACAGGCGCCGGTTCATGATGACGTTGCAGCCCGCGGTGATCAGCAGCAGCAGTGCGGCCAGTCCGGCGGCGCCGGCGACGAACGCGACGTCGGGCTGCTCGGGGGCGATGATGCCGCGGTCGAGGATGGACTGGACCGCGATGGGCACCACCACCTTGCCGGCGGTGGCGACCACGGCCAGCAGCAGAGTGATCCACAGTCCGCGCAGCAGCTGCGGGGTCAGGGAGAGACCGCGGCGGATGGTGTGGAGGGCGGACTCATCGGTGGTGGTCTCGGTGCCCAGCTCCGAGGAGTTCTGAGCGGCGCGGGCGACGGGTGCGGCGGTCATCGTCCCTCCTCCTGTTCACGGGCGGGGCGTGCGGCGGGGTCCTCGCCCGCGCCGTGGACGGCGGGGTCCTCGCCCGCGCCGCGAGCGGTGCGGTCCTCGCCGGTGCCGAGGGCGGGCGTCGCCCCCGTGCTCGTGTCCGGTTCCTCGCACTCGGAGGTGACGTCCTCGCGCCGGTAGCGGCCGGCGCCGTGACGCTCGACGGCATCGGCCACCGTGCGAGCACGCTCGGCGGGCACGGCGATGCTCGGGTCCGGCCCGTCGCTGGGCTGGGGCCCCTTGGATTCGAGCAGGTTGTGGGAGATCGCGGCCTCGTCGTACGCGTCGACCAGGGCCCGGTACCCGGGGCTCGTCGAGCGCAGCTCCTCGTGGGTGCCGGTGGCCACGACGCGGCCGTGGTCGAGGAAGACCACCTGATCGGCCAGGGAGATCGTGGACTTGCGGTACGCGATCGACAGCAGGGTCGAGGAGGTCATCTCGCGGCGGATCCCGTCGAGGATGGCCAGCTCGACGCTCGGGTCGCAGGCGGAGGTGGCGTCGTCGAGGATCAGCAGCCGGGGGCGGCGGGCGAGCGCGCGGGCCAGGGCGATGCGCTGGCGCTGCCCTCCGGAGAGGGAGCCGCCGCGCTCGCCTAGCTCGGTGTCCAGACCGTCGCTGAGGGCGTCGACGAAGCCCTCCGCCTGGGCGACGCGCAGCGCCCAGCGCACGGTGTCCTCGTCGATGTCCTCGCCGAGGGTCACGTTCTCGCGCACGCTCGCGTCGAAGATGAAGGCCTGCTGGAGGACCAGGGCGACGTCGGCGGTCAGCGCGTCGGCCGTCAGCGAGCGCAGGTCCGCCCCGTCGAGGCGGATGCTGCCCTCGGTGGGGTCGACGAGGCGGGCTGCAAGCAGCGCGAGGGTCGATTTGCCCGAGCCGGTGGCCCCGACGACGGCGAGCACGCGGGTGCCGGCCGACGGGTCGGCGCGCAGGGAGACCTGGTCAAGGGCCCGGGATTCGCGCAGCTGCTGGTCCTCGGGGCGTACGTCGCGGCCCAGGATCACCTGGGAGGGGTCGTCGCGGTAGACGAAGGAGACCCGGTCGACCTCGAACGCACCGGGCCCGTCGGGCAGCGGGTCGGGGCCGTAGGTGCGCTGCTCGCTCACATCAAGGATCTGCTGGACGCGGCCGCCGCCGACGACGGTGCGCGAGAGGTCGCCGAGGACCCAGCCGAAGGAGCGGATCGGCAGCGCCATCAGCGTGAACAGGTAGGAGACCTCGACCAGCTGGCCCGTGGTGAGGTGCCCGTCCCCGATGCGCCAGGCGCCGAGCACGGCGACGGCGAGGATCCCGAGGTTGGGCAGGGCGTCGATCAGGGGATCGAACCAGCCGCGCACGTAGCCGAAGCGGATGCCGGTGCGGCGCAGCTGCTCAGCGGAGTGGTCGAAGCGCTCCTGCTCGACGTCCTCCCGGCCCAGGGACTTGACGACGTTGGCGCCGTCGAAGGACTCGTGGGCGATCTCCGCGACCTCGGCGCGCAGCTGCTGGGAGCGCATCGCCAAGGGGGTCGCGAACCGCTGCAGCAGCACGTTCGCCACGATCAGCAGGACGATCAGGGCGAGCATGACCAGCAGGATCACCGGGTCGATCCGGGCGACGACCACGGTCGCGTAGACCAGCATGGCGATCGTGGCCAGGGCGAAGGGGAACGGCGCCATCGCGAAGAAGGTGGCCTCGATGTCGGCGTACATCGCCGAGAGCAGGGTGCCGGTGGACTGGCGGCGGTGCCACAGCAGCGGCACCTTCGCGTACACGGCGGCCAGTCGCCGGCGGTAGAGGCCGAACAGGTCGAACTGCGTGGCGGCGGCGAAGATGCGGCGGGTCATGACGGAGACGGCGCGGGCGACGCCGATGCCGAGGATGGCCAGACCGCCGCCGAGGACGACGGGGATGACGGGCTCGCCGCGCTGGAAGGAGGGCACGATGACCTCCTCGGTGACGCGGCCGATGATCGCGGAGGTCGCGATCTGCAGCACCGAGAACAGCAGCGCCCCGAGGACGGCGGGGATGAACCACTTGCGCTTCTCCCAGGCACCGGTGAGCAGGCGCTTCATCCCGGGGATGAGCACGGCGGGGTGCTGAGGTGCGGGCACGGCGGGCGGCGCGGAGCCTGCGGGCCGGGAGCTGCCCGTGCGGTCGCCGTGCGGGTGGTTGCCGGGGCGGGGGTGGCCGGAGCGGGTCGCGCCCGGGCCCTCGTGGGCGGATCGGTTCGTGGCGGAGGCGTCGGTGCTGGTCATACGGAGACGAAGTGGCCCACGACGGCGATGGCGAAGACGATGGTGGCCAGCATGGCGAGGGTGAACTCGATGATGATCCCGATGCCCAGGGCCTTGACGGCGACCCAGGCGGATCCGAGGCCCTTCCTCCAGTCCTGCAGGCGCAGCGACTCCGAGACGTACAGGCCGATCACGAAGCCGATCGGCAGGCCCAGCAGGGGGATCACGAACAGGCCGACGATGCCGGAGGCGATGCCGACGTAGATCGGCCACATCGGCACCTCGTGCTGGTGCAGGCGCCGCCCGGTGAGCACGTAGCTGGTGGTCATGCCGATCGCCCCGAGGACCAGGATGATCGCGAAGGCGATCCACGGGATCCAGCCGCCGGTGACGATCGCCCAGATCAGCGTGGCGATCACGATGGTGATCGTGCCGGGCAGGACGGGGACGACGATCCCCACCAGGCCCACGATGTAGGCGAGGCAGACCAGCACGGTCACGATGATCTGGATGGTCAGGGAGTCGACCACGGGTCCTCCGGGGAGTCGAGGGTGGGGGCGCGGCACCGCTGGGAAAGCGGTGCGCCGGGCCGTGACCATCCTATCGGCGCCGTCCCGCCGCCGCTCGTCCGCCCGTCGGGCCCTCAGGGCAGGCGCACCACCTGGCCGGCCCAGGAGAACCCGCCGCCGAACCCGATCAGCAGGGCCGTGGCCCCGGCGGGGATCCGGCCCGCCTCGCGCATCCGGGAGATCGCCAGCGGGATCGTCGCCGCGGAGGTGTTGCCGCTGGTGATGACGTCGTCGGCGATCACCGCGTCCTCACGCAGCCCGAGGGACTCCGCGAGCGGTTCGATCATCCGCAGGTTCGCCTGGTGGGGGACGAAGACGTCGATATCGGCCATGGTCACCCCGGCGGCCTCCACGATCCGGTGGCAGATGGCAGGGGCCTCGCGCAGGGCCCAGCCGAGCACCGCACGTCCCTGCTGGGCGAAGTACGGCCCGGGGCCGGTGATCGTCACGGCATCGGCGAGGTCGGGGACCGTCCCCCACACCACGGGCGCGACGGCGGGCCGCTCGCTCGCGCGCAGCACCACGGCGCCCGCCCCGTCGGCGGTGAGGATGCAGGTGGTGCGGTCGGTGTAGTCGGTGTAGGTCGAGAGCTTCTCCGCCCCGATCACCAGGGTCGTGGTGGAGGCCCCGGCCCGGATCGACTGATCGGCCAGGGCCAGGGCGTGGCTGAAGCCGGAGCAGGCGGCGCCGACGTCGAACGCGGCCGGGGCCGGCAGGCCCAGGGCCTCGGCCACGCGACCGGCAGCGCTGGGTGAGTGCTCATCGTTCGAGCAGGTCGCGACGAGGACCTGGGTGATCTCGGAGGCGTCGATGTCGGCGTCCGCGAGGGCTGCGCGGGCGGCCTCGGTGGCCATGCTCGCGACCGTCTCGTCCTCGCCGGCGATCCGCCGCGATTCGATGCCGGTGCGCTGGCGGATCCACTCGTCGCTGGTCTCGACCAGCTGCTCGAGGTCATGGTTGGTGAGGATCCGGGCGGGGCGATAGTGGCCGGTCCCTATGATCCGTGACCCGGCAGCGGGGGTCGGGGAGTGGAAGGGTGCGAGGGTATCCGGCTGGCTCATCGGCAAGATCTGCTTTCTGGTGTCGAGATGTGCCGCCCGCCGGGGATCGACATCCTCACGCCTCCCGGCCGGGCCCCGATGAGCAGGTCCCGGATGCGCCGGGGCAGCCGGGACGCCGGTGGGTCGGGCCGGTGGGCTCTGGGATCCGGGGTGTGGGGTGAGCAGGAGCGGTGTGGTCGGTGCGGCGAGCGCGCCGAGCACCTTACCGCTGCCGGCTCGGCACGCGGCCGACGGGTGAGGGAGCGGACAGCGTGGCGGCGGCAAGGGGTGGCGGCAGTGCTGGGCGTCGACGGGTGAGGGAGCGGACAGCGTGGGGCACCAGTTAGTGACTCAGCGCCGGGCGCCGACGGGGTGCCCCGCGTCGTCAGTGGCGGGCGGCGCGGCGGTCGACCAGGTCGGCCCCGCTGATCAGGCCCGAGAGTCCCCGCCGGTCGACGAAGAGCACGATCGCGATCGCGACGAGGACGAGGCCGCCCGAGGCGAGGCGCAGCAGCACCGGCAGGACGGGCACCCCGACACCCTCGAGCACGTCGCCGATCGGGGCCAGGGCCGCGTACAGGCCGGCCACGGACAGGGCGCGCGTCAGCCGCCGGCCCGCGCTGCCCCGTCGGCCGTCGAAGACCGGCACGATCCCCACCATCCGCTGCCCGGGCGAGGCGCCGCTGCCCATCAGCGCCGGCAGCACCACGCTCAGCAGCGCCCCGATGAGGAGGGAGGCCAGCGGCAGCACCGCCGCATGGCCGGGCGGATTGGGCACCTCGCCCCCATCACTGGCCAGCGTCCAGACCACGACGTAGGTCAGCAGTCCGGCCGTCAGCAGCAGCCCGGGCAGGGCCGAGATCACCGCACCGTCGATCGCCATCCCCAGCAGGCGGCGCAGCCGGGTCACGGGCCGCGGCGGCAGCGTCGCGAGCGCGGTGGGTTCGGGGATCCAGCCGGCCACCACCGGGGCGAGGAGTGCGCCGATCAGCGCTCCGGCGGTGTTGGTCAGCAGGTCGTCGACGTCGGCCACGCGGTAGGCGCAGTCGAACAGGCCCCACAGCCCGGTGTACTGGGTGGTCTCGATCAGCAGCGAGGCGGCGACGCCGGTGAGGGTGGCGGTGAGGATGCCGCGGCCGGCCATCACGCGGATCAGCACGCCCAGGGGGATGAACAGGACGACATTCAGAATGGGCTGGGCGATCGCCGCGATGGTGGTGGTCGAGCCCAGGCCGTACTGCCCGGCGAGCCGGCCGATGTCGCCGATGGTCGCCAGCGGTACCGGCTGCAGCGAGGTCCCGCCGCCGCCCGCGCAGACCGAGGGGTCAGGAAGCGGCAGCAGCGTGTATGCCACCAGGGCGACGGCGTAGATCGCGACGCCGGCGGCGCCGATGAGGCGGGCGGGGCTGAGGCGCCCGTAGACGTAGTACTGGATGATCAGGATCGGCAGCAGGACCGCGAGGAAGCACAGTGTGCCGCCGAGGAGGCTGAAGGGGATCTGCCAGGCCCATGCGTCGATCATGGCTGAACCCTAAGGTCGCAGGGGGCTCCGGGGGGATGGGCCCATGTGTCTGCGTCGCTCCTACCGTGGGTGGAGCCGATCCCGGGAGGGTCATCCGACGGTTCCTGTGCAGCGTCCAGCAACTGGCCATAGCGTGCTCCTGTGACCGAATTCGTGCGCCTGGCCCTGGTGGGCATCGCGGGCGGCGTGGGGGTGTTCGTCGCGATCCTGCTCCCCGCCGTGCTGCTGCAGCGACGACGCTTCGGCCGGGTGCGGCCGCTGCGGCTGGTCGGTGTGCTGGTGATCTGCGTGTACACCATGACGCTGGCGGGCCTGACGGTCGCTCCTGCCTACGAGGTGGCCAGCACCTGCCAGAACCGGGCGGGCGGCGAGCTGCGGCCCTACCCCTTCAACGCGGTGGGCGAGATCCTCGCGGTCCATGCCGAGGGCACCACCGGGTTGGGCCTGCTGTTGAGCTGGCCGGTGCTGCAGCTGGGCATGAACATCGTGCTGTTCGTGCCGCTGGGGGCGATCCTGCGCGGGGTGTTCCGGCTGGATACGACGACGTCGCTGGCCATCGGGGTGATGCTGTCGGTGCTCATCGAGGCCACGCAGTACACCGGGGCGTGGGGGCTGTATCCGTGCGGGGTGCGGATCGCGGACATCGACGACGTGCTGGCCAATTCCCTCGGTGCACTGCTGGGGGCGCTGATCGCCCCGGTGTTCACCCGGCTGGGAGTGCCGCTGTTCGTCCATGAGCGACCGTTGGACGATGATCGCGGCCGCGAGGGTGGACACGAGGGCGCCGCGGATGAGGACCCGTGGCCGTGACGGTGACCGGCGGGCCGCATCCCTTGTAGCCCGGCTCGGTCACGCGGTCACGCTGTCACGCGGTCACGCGGTCACGCGGTCACGCGGTCACGCGGTCACCGACAGGGTCGAGGAGCGGTCCGGCAGACGCCGCACATGGATCTGCTCGGCGATCTGGGCCTTCATCTCGCTGACGTGGCTGACGATGCCGATGGTGCGACCGTGCTCGGCCAGGCGCCCGATCTCGGCGACCACCCGCTCCAGGGCTTCGGGGTCGAGGCTGCCGAAGCCCTCGTCGATGAACAGTGTCTCCATCTGCACTCCCCCGGCCTCGGCGGTGACGATGTCGGCCAGGCCGAGAGCGAGGGCGAGGGAGACGAAAAAGGTCTCGCCGCCGGAGAGGGTCTCGGGCAGCCGGTGCTGGTCGGTGCGGTGGTCGATGACCAGCAGATCCAGTCCGGTCTTCTTGGCGCCCCGGGCCCCGGTGTCGCGCAGCAGCTCCAGGGTGGAGTCGGAGAACTGGGCCAGGCGGGTGTTGGCCGCGGCGACGACCTCCTCGAAGCGGCGCATGAGCACGTAGGTCGACAGCTGGATACGGGTGCCGTCGGAGGAGCGCCCGGTGGCGAGGTCGGCGACGCGCACGATGGCCCCGGCGGTGCTGTCCAGACGTGCCAGGCGGTCCAGCGCCCCGTCCAGCGCGGTGCGGGCACCGGCGGTGCGTTCGGCGGAGGCGCGCAGCCTCGCGGCGTGGTCGCCGGCTTCCCGGGCGGCGGTGCGGGCAAGGGTGAGGGCTTCGGCTGCGGCCGTGACGGTCTGGTCCGCTGCGCCGGCCGCGTCTTCGCTCGCGTCGATCTCGGCGATGCCCTCCTCGGCCATGCCATCGGTGTATCGGGCCTGGTTCACGGTGCGGTCCGAGAGCAGCGTCGTCAGCTCTGCCCGCTCGCCCTCGGCCAGGACGGCGGCGCGCAGCTCGTCGTCCGTGGCGAAGGGAGTGTGCCCGGCGGCGGTAAGCTGCTCGGCGGCCTCGGCGCGGGCGACGGCTGCCTCCTCCTCGAGTTCGGCGAGGCGAGCGGCGGCCTGGTCCGCCGCGAGGTGCGCCTCGCGCAGTGCGGTCGCGGCTCTGGCTCTGGTCAGCTGGGCCGCGCGACGCTCGGTCACGCTCGCATGCTCGCCGCGGGCCTCGCGGGCCCGTTCGGTGTCCTTGGCCAGAGCGGCCTCGGCCTCGCGCAGGGAGGCGGCTCGCCCCTCCAGCTCGCGCTCCTGAGCGCTGCGGTGCTGGGTCAGCCGGGTGGTCTCGGCGTCGTGCGCCTCGAGCTCCTTCTCCAGGGTCTCGGCGCGCTTCTGAGCGGCCAGCGCCTTCTCGACGGCCTGCTGGGCGTCGGCGTCGGCGGTGCGGGCGTCCTCGAGGGTGAGCCCGCCGGCATCGGCCAGGGCCTTGTCGCGCTGTGTACGCACGGCGGTGAGCGATTCGGCGGCGCGGGAGGCGGCCTCGTCGGCGCGCCGGCGGTGCTCTTCGGCGGCCTCGATCTGCTCGGGGCCGACGTGGTCCTCGGCGGGTTCCGCGGGTGCGGGATGTTCCGTGGATCCGCAGACGGGGCAGGCCTCCTCGGGGGCGAGCTGCAGGGCGAGCTCGGAGGCGATGCCGGCGTGGCGGCGATCGCGCAGCCTCTTCTCCTCGTCGGCGGCCCGTCGCGCGGACTCGAGCGCGGCGGCGGCGGTCCTCTCCGCCGCGGTGACCTCCTTCGCGAGCCGGTCCGCGTCGCGGGCGGCGGCCAGGTGCGAGGCGGCGGTCACGCGGGCGGCGCGGGCATCGCCGAGTGCTTCCGCGGCGGCCTGGGCGGTGGTGCGCTCGGCGTGGAGCTTCTGGCGGGCCTCGGGGCGGGCGGCGAGCTGCTCGGTCAGCGCCTGGATGCTCGTGGCCAGCTCGGCATCGGCCTGGCGGCGGGTCTCGATCTCCCTCGCGCGCTGGGGCAGGGCCTTCTCGAGGTCGACGAGGTCCCCCAGGGCCCCGGCGGCCGAGGTGGCGTCCTCGGCGGCGGCGGCCAGGGCCTCCAGCGGATCCTCACCGTCCAGCAGCTCGACGAGGCCCGTGTGGGACTCCCGGTGCCTCGCGGCGACGTCCTCCCGGGCAGCGCGCAGGTCGTTCAGCCGCTGGGCGGCCTGGCTCGCCCGCTGCAGCGCGACGGCGGCAGGCCGGGCGGCGTCGTCGCAGGTCAGTCGGCGCTGCGCCGCGCGGGCTGCCGGTTCCTCCTCGGCCAGGCGCGCTGCCAGGGCATCGAGCTCGCGGCGGCGGGTGATCCGTGCGCGGTGGGTGGCGGCGCGGTCGGCGTGCTCGCGGGCCGTGGTCTCGCGCCCAGTGGCGGCGGTGGCGGCCTCGGCGGCGACCTCGGCCCGGGCGGTGAGGGCCTTCTCGATGCTGGTAACGGCGACGCTCAGCTCGTCCCGGCGACCGCTCGCGGCGTGGTCGTCGAGCTCGCTGCGCTGTTCGTCCTCGAGGCCGGCGGCCTCGGCGAAGCGGGCGACGGCCTTGCTGACGTCGTTGCGGGCGGCGGTGACCTCCGTGGCGGCCTCGCGCCGCATCTGTTCGAGCTGCTTCTCGACGTTCTGGTAGATCTCGGTGCCGAACACGCGCTGCAGCACCGTCTGGCGCTCGCCCGTGCCGGCGCGCAGGAAGCGGGCGAACTCGTTCTGCGGCAGCAGCACGGTCTGGGTGAACTGCTCGCGGGAGAGGCCGACGGCACGGGTGATCTCCCCGCCGATCTCGTCGAGCCGGGTCGAGATCGGCGTGACGCCGGCCCCGTCCCCGGCGCGGTCGGCGAGGGCGGCGGGGATCAGCTCGGGCGAGCTGAGCCGCCACAGGATGGCCCGGGCGTTCTCCTTGGTGGTCCCGGTGCCGCGGCGCTTGGCGCGGGCGTACTGCGGCTGGCGGCGCACCCGGTAGATCCCGTGGCCGGTCTCGAAGACGAGGTCGACGGCGCTGGGGGCGGTGGGGTCGGCGAACTGGGAGCGGATCCGTTCGCCGCTGGCTTCGCTGCCGGCCACGGTGCCGTAGAGGGCGAACACGATCGCGTCGAGGATCGTGGACTTGCCCGATCCCGTCGGCCCCTCCAACAGGAACATGCCGCTGGTCGAGAGGGAGGCGAGGTCGATGTCGACGGTGTCGCGGAAGGGGCCGATGCCGCTGAGGCGCAGGTGGTGGAGCTTCATGAGGCCTCCGACCGCTGAGTGCGCACGCTCTGGTAGGCCTGCTCGAGCACGTCACGTTCCGCGTCGGTCGCCTCCGTCCCGGTGACGTACTCCAGGAACTGGCCCATGACCTCCATCGGATCCTGTTCACGGCGCACCACGGGAGTGAGGTCGCTGTCCTCGCGCCCCTGGGGACGATGCTCGGTATGGCGCAGATGCGGGTACGCGCCGCGCAGGCGTTCGAGCAGGTGGGGCGGCCGATGCGGGTCGGTGATCACCGCCTTGACCCAGTCCTCGCCGTGGGTCTCGGCCTGGGCGAGGACCTCCTCGAGGGTGCCCTTCAGCTCGCTCAGGCGCCGCGGCACCGGGGTGGCGATGCGCTGGACGGACACCTCCCCGGGGGCGTCGAGCTCGACCAGCAGCACGGACTTGCGATGGTCCTTCTCGGAGAAGGAGAAGGCCAGCGGTGACCCGCAGTACCAGGCCGTGGTGCCTGCCTGGGCGGAGAGATCCTGGCAGCCGTGGAGGTGACCGAGGGCCACGTAGTCGACGCCGCGCAGCGCATCGGCCGGCACCGAGTCGACGCCGCCGACGCTGAGGTCCCGCTCGGAGTCGCTGCCGGAGCCGCCGGCGACGAAGGTGTGCGCCAGGACCACCGATCGCGCCCTCGGTCCCGGCCCGGCGGCTTCCGCGTGCTGGGCGATCCGGGTGGCGATGCGCTCCATCGCGGCGCGCGTGACAGCTTCGTGGCTGCGGCCGAGCGGCTGGGTCTCGTCGGCCGCGAGGGCGAAGCGCGCGATGTCGGGCTCGAGGTAGGGCAGAGCGAAGAACAGCACCTCACCGTGGGCATCGGGCACCACGACGGGATGCTCGAGCGCGGTGCGGGCATCGGCGAGGATGTGCACCCCGTCGCGCATCAGGGCCGAGCCGAAGCCGAGACGCTTCGCGGAATCGTGGTTGCCGGGCGTGAGGATCACGGTGGCGACGTCGGCCAGGCGCCGCAGAGTCCGCCCCAGCAGTTCCACGGACCGCACCGGAGGCACCGCGCGGTCGTACACGTCACCCGGGATGACGACCACGTCGACCTCGCGCTCGGTCACCAGGTCGACCAGCCAGTCGTGGAAGTCGGCCTGGTGATCGTGCAGATCGGCCTCATGGAGGGTGCGCCCCAGGTGCCAGTCCGAGGTGTGCAGGATTCTCATGGCTCCGACTCTAAGGACCGCCGCCGACAACCCGGGCGCGCCGCGCGGCGCTGTGGACGGACGGCACTGGGGAGGAACACCCCGTGACGTCGGCCGCCGGGCGGCGTAGCGTGCCGTCATGGCCCACGAAGCGAACGCCACCGACGCCGCCCCGACCACAGAGATCACCGCCGACGTCGTCGTGCTCGGCGGCGGCCCCGTGGGTGAGAACGCCGCCCAGTACGCCACCGAGGGCACGGACCTCAGCGCCGTGATCATCGAGGGTGAACTGCTGGGCGGCGAATGCTCGTACTACGCCTGCATCCCCTCGAAAGCTCTGCTGCGGCCGACATCCGTGGCCGGCGCCGCCGCTCATCTCGACGGGGTCGGCGATACCGAGATCGACCGCGACGCCCTGCTGGCACGACGCGATACGTGGGTCTCGAACTACGACGACTCCGGCCAGGTGCAGTGGGCCGAGGGTGCCGGGATCCAGGTGGTGCGCGGGCACGGCCGGCTCGTCGGCGAGCGCGAGGTGCTCGTCGAGCCCGCCGACGGCCAGGACGGCAGCGGGCCGACACTCGTCCACGCCGAGCGGGCAGTCGTGCTCGCCACCGGCTCGGAGGCGAGGATCCCCGAACCGCTGCAGGCGCTGGCCCCGTGGACCTCGCGCGACGTCACCGGGGTGAGGGAGGTTCCCGGCCAGCTGCTGATCGTCGGCGGCGGCGTGGTGGCCGTGGAAGCCGCGACGTGGATGGCCGCGCTGGGCAGCGAGGTGACGATGCTGGTGCGCGGAGACGGACTGCTCAGCGGCTACGAGCCCTTCGCCGGGGAGCACGTGCTGGAGGCCCTGGGGAACCTGGGTGTCACCGTGGAGCTGGGCACCTCCGTGGTCTCCGGCGAGCGCGCCGATGCACGGCGGACCGAGCTGGGCCGGCTGCACGGCGGCGCGGTGACCCTGCAGGTCGAGGATGCCGACGGGCGGCGCGATGTCACCGGGGACGAGGTGCTGGCCGCGACCGGCCGCAGTCCCCGGCTGAGCAGCGTCGGACTCGATGCGATCGGGCTCACGGCCGACGACGTCACCGCCGCCGCGAAGCCCACGTCCGACGATGCCGCCGCGACAGCGCTGCCGGACTGGCTGCATGCCGTCGGAGATGCCAGCGGGGAGGCGCCGCTGACGCACTGGGGCAAGTACCGCGCCCGCGTGATCGGCCAGTGCATTCGCGCCGGGGCCACCGGTGAGGCTCTCGAGCCCATCCCGGATCACGTGCCCGTTCCCCAGGTCGTGTTCACCGAGCCCCAGGTCACCTCGGCCGGCCTCACCGAAGCGCAGGCCCGGGAGCAGAGGATCGACGTGGTCACCGCGCAGGTCCCCTTCGGCGGAGCGGCGGGCTCCGCCCTGCTGCGGGACGATGTCACCGGCACCGCGCAGCTGGTGGTCGATGCGAGCACGAGACAGCTGGTCGGCGCGACGTTCGTCGGCCCCGACGCCTCGGAGATGATCCACGCTGCCACCATCGCGATCGTCGGGAAGGTGCCGGTGCACGTGCTGCGGCACGCGGTGCCGAGCTTCCCCACGGCCTCGGAGCTGTGGCTGCAGCTGCTGGAAGAGCTGCCGCGCGAGATGCGGGCCGGGTAGCTCGCGAGCTCCCGGGCATCGCAGGCCACAGGATTATTCCCGATTTCCGGGCACATTATACATCGCGACCACCGCCGGCGTCTCCGATGGCGTTCTCGGCGCGAGATATGACGGCCGCGTGAGCGTGCCGCCGATTCGTCCACTATGCTCGAGGGACAGGCCGCAACGGCACGGAGCCGAGAGAAGCTCCATCCGCCAGGGCCCGATTCTCGTCGACTGCTGTGCATCGGCACAGAGCGAGGCCCGGCCGAGGCCGCCCGAGCCCAGTTCTCTCCGCACGGTGAGCAGGCAGACGGGATGATGCCCGCACCACACCGGAGATTTCCCGACCACCATTCTTTCTGATTCCGGGGATCGCCATTCCCACAACCGCCCCGAAATCTCTATCGCGCCACCCGGACCCCGTTGTCGCGACATTCGGCGAATGCCGGCGTCACGTCGACCAGCCTCTTCCGGATTCGGTCGCGATGTCGTCATCGACAGCTCCCGGACCACCACGATTCATGTCGTGCTTCTCGCGCCTCCCGGACAGGCGGGCGCCCTGACACCCGGACGCCTACGACTGCACGACGACACGCGCTCTGCCTGAGCGCGCCCCACACACGATCGGACCGATTCCTCACGAACACCTCCGACCCCTCATCCACCATCGACGAGCGAGGGGCGGCATACCGGCCGGACGTCCCCCGCCTCGGGCACAGCAACGACGCGACCATGCCCGAGGCGGCATCCCGCCTGCCGGTGTCGCATACCGGCGGGCACAGCGCGACCCGCGACGGGGCGTGCGCCGACGCCGGTGCCCCTCTCGGCGCAGGGAGCGCATCCTCGACGCGGCAGCCGTCATGTTCGCCGAGTACGGGTACCACGGTGCCAGCGTGCGCGACATCTCGAAACGCGTGGGGATCTCCCACCCCGGAATGCTGCATCACTTCGCCTCCAAGGAGGTCCTGCTGCACGCAGTCATCGATCGCCTCGAGGAGCACGCGCAGGACGCGCTGACCCGCGTCGGCGAACTCGCCCCGGATGCCGACATGCTGCTGGAGAACCTGGCGGCCATCTGGCACCCGGCCTCGGCGACGATGCAGCTTCTGGCCACGCTCAGCACCGATGCCGTCAACCAGGAGCATCCCGGGAGGTTCCGTGTGGCTCGGCTGCGCCGCGTGCACGAGTACATCCTGGAGCAGTGCTTCGCCCAGCTCGGGGATCGCGGCCGGCTGCGAGCGGGGATCGATCCGGCCTTCGCCGGCCGCGCGGTGCTGGATCTCGTGCTCGGCCACGCGGTGCGGGAGAAGACGGTCCGGGCGATGCAGCACCAGCGGTACGGCGACTCGCCGGAGGAGGATCTGGCGAGGCTGGCGCGAGCATTCCTCGATCTCCGCGGTGCGACCCCCGGGACGTGAACTCCTTCCTTGGGAGGAGATGACAGATCGCACTGGCCCCGGGGCGGGACGTCCGCTGCAATGGAGGCAACGACGCCTCGCAGCGACGACTCGCGGCCTCGCGCCGCCCCGGGGAGGATCATGTTCAGGAAAGTGCAGCGCGCGCTCCGTCAGCGTCGGGCCAAGCCCGGTGACGGCAGCGCGCTCAGGGACCTGCGCTGGTGGCAGCTGCTGACCCGCACCCAGTTCTTCCTGGATCCGGACGACGGGGCGGGACGGTCCTCGCAGTACGCCGTGGACGTGCGGTACCTCGCCGCCGAGCTCGAGGGCGGCAAGATCGCCGAGGGCGCGCGGCACGCCCCGGTCGAGCTCTATCGCGACGGCCGACAGATCCAGATCGCGAACCCGCCGGTCGCGTTCGACGTCCCCGGCGGCGTGATCGAGGTGGCCACCAGCATGTACGGCCTGAGCAGGATGCACCACGTGCCGGAGGACGGCAGCCGACCTCATACCCTCCGCCCGCACCCCCGCTCGATGGAGGGCCTGCGCGCACGCTTCGACCGGCGCCATCCGCGGGCCAGCGCCGCGATCGGGATGGTCGCGATCGTGATCCTGCTGATCGGCCTCGTGACGATGGTCCCGCAGCTCGCGGAGCTGGTCACGAGCGTGGACGTGGTCGCCGATCGGGTCGGCACGTTCACCTCCCCGATCAGCCTGCCCGCCTGGGCGAACACCACGCTGCTCATCGCGGGCGCTCTCGCGGCGACCGAACGCGCCCTGACGCTGCGTCGCCACTGGCTGATCGACGCCGACACCACCTGGACCGCGTGGACCTGAGTCCGGCGGGATGGTGCTCCGCTCGACCCCGCGCCGGTGCCGATGCGGGTACGAGTGCGAATGCGGAATGCGGATGCGGGCGAGCTCAGCGCCGCAGGGCCAGCACGGCGCCGCGGTACGCCACTCCGACCAGCACCAGCCCCACGCCGGCCACGATCGTCCGGCCCGGCAGCGCCGCCACCAGCGCGAGGCAGCCGATCAGGCCCAGCACCTGCAGGGCCCTGGGGAACAGACGCCACTGGCCGCGCTGGGTGAAGGCGGCGAGGTTCGCGACCCCGTAGTACAGCAGCACCCCGAACGACGACGCGGCCACTGCCACCAGCACGTCGCCGGCCAGCAGCACCAGCAGCACGATGGCGATCGCGGCGGTGATCTCGGCGCGCTGCGGCACCGAGAAGCGCTGGTTCACCTGTGCCAGCGGGCGGGGCAGGTCGCTCTCGCGCGCCATGGCGAGCATGGTGCGGGAGATGCCCGCGACCAGTGCGAGCAGCGCCCCACCGGCCGCGGCGACGGCACCCACGGTGACGATGAGGTGCCAGCCGGCGCCGGCACCTACCCCGTCGAGGGCGGTGCGGAACGGCGCCGCTCCCCACCCCTGGTCGCCGGGGGCGGGGCCCACGGCGACCAGCACGATCGACAGCGCCACGTACAGCACGAACACCGCTGCGAGCGCCAGCAGGATCGCGCGCGGGATGGTGCGGCGCGGGGAGATCACCTCTTCGCCGAGGGTCGCGATGCGCGCGTATCCGGCGAAGGCGAAGAACATGATCGCCGCGGCCTGTGCGACCACGAGTGCGAGGCCGAGGGGTCCTCCGGCGGCGGCGCCGAGCACCGCGGCGAGGCCGCCGTCCCACAATCCTGCATCGGCCCCGGCGAGCGGGCCGGGGGCTCCGGCGGCGAAGCCCTGGGCCCCGTCGGACGTGCTGCCCGCTCCCCCACCGAGACCGACGAGCAGGCGTGCCGCGGTGAGCACCAGTGCTGTCACCGCGATCGTGACCAGCACTCGAGCGAGCGCCGCGGTGCGGGTGATGCCGACCAGGTTCACGCCGGTCAGCACCACGACGACTGCGGCGGCGACCGGGCGCTGGGCCGATTCGGGCACCAGGTAGGCGGCGATCACCAGGGCCATCGCCGCGCAGGAGGCGGTCTTGCCGATGACGAAGCACCAGCCGGCGAGGAAGCCCCACCAGGGCCCCAGCTGCTTGCCCCCGAAGTGGTACACGCCGCCGGAGGCCGGGTGCTGAGCGGCCAGCTGCGCGGTGGAGGTGGCGTTGCACAGGGCGACCACGGCGGCGACCAGCACCGCCAGCGGTGCCAGCACCCCGGCGAGGTCCTGGGCGGCGCCGAGGGAGACGAAGGCGCCGGCCCCGATCATCGCGGCCAGGCCGACGATGACCGCGTCGGTCAGCCGCAGGCGGCGGGCCAGGGCGTCCGGGCCGGGCGGCGGCGCCGGGCTCGTCATGAGATGAGCCCGGCGCCGTCGGCCGGAGCAGGTGGCACGTCAGTCGTCCTTGCCGTGGCCCTTGGCCTTGCCGTTGGCCTTGCCCTTGTCATGACCGTGGGCGTTGCCGTTGCCATGGCCGTTGCCGTGGCCCTTGCCGTGACCGTTGCCGTGACCCTTGCCCTTGCCGTGGCCCTTGCCGGGGTGACCGGACTCCTCGTCGTCATCCTGGTCATCCTCGTCGTCACCACCGCCTGCGGGGAACCCGGCATCCAGGCCGGCGATGATCGGGTCGTGGTCGGAGGAGCCGAACACGCCGCCCTCGTACAGATCGACGGTGTTGTTGTGGTACCGCGAGTACTGGGTCATCACGGACTCGGCACCGTTGATCTGCCAGTGGGTGCCACCGGTGAGGCGCTCGGCGGCGGCGGGGTTGGCCAGGACGTGGTCGAGCGAGCCGACCATGCCGTCGTAGCTGTAGGACCAGCCCTCGGGATCGTAGGTCTCGCCGAGGTCGATGTAGCCCTGGTCGTAGAACATCTGCAGCGGCTCCTCCTGCGTGTACGCGTTGAAGTCGCCGCCGTGGAAGACGTCCTCGACGCCGAGCTCCGCGGCCGTCTCCTCGCTCCAGCTCAGCAGCGCCTCGGCCTGCTGCAGGCGGGAGGTGCGGGCGTTGCCCTGGACCGGGTCCTCCTCGAGCTCGGCGTCCTCGGCGTCCTGGGAGCCCTTGGACTTGAAGTGGTTGACGGTGAAGAAGAACGGCTCACCCTCGACCTGCTCCTCGCCGGAGCCCTGGACGGGCACGAAAACCTGTCCGATCGGCTCGCGGGCGTTGTCGAACGCCTCGTCGCCGGCGAGGATCTGCGCCTGACCCTGCGGGGCCACGGCGGCGGTGCGGTAGATGATCGCGTTGGTGATGACGTCGCTGCCACCGTCCAGGCCCTGCTCGGCGTAGGCCTCGCCGGTGCGGACGTAGTCCCAGGTGCCCTCGCCGTCGCGCTCGTTCAGCGCGGCGACCAGGGTGGCGGTGGCCTCGTCGGGCTCCTCGCCCAGGCGGGCGGAGTTCTCGATCTCCATCAGGCCCACCACCTCGGCCTCGGTGCCGGAGATCGCCTCGACGATCTTGGACTGCTGGCGCTCGAGGTCGTCGGCTCCCCACGCGCCGCGCAGGTCGCAGCCGCCGCGCACGTTGGTGCCCTCGCCGTCGAGGTTGGTGTAGGGCTCGCAGCCAGGGGTGTCCTCACCGAGGGTGGTGAAGTAGTTCAGCACGTTGAACGTGGCCAGCTGCAGGTCTCCGCCGACCTCGTCGGGCGTGGCGCTGCGGGTGTTCTCGAAGTCGACCCCGTCGGTCTCGGCCGATTCCCACGGGGTGGTGGTGTTCAGCCGCCACTGGTCGAAGGAGTAGGCGACGACGGTGGGCTCGGTGAACCCGACGGAGGCGCCGACTCGCACGGGCTCCTCGGTGGTCAGCCAGCTCATCGGCTGCTCGGGGTTGCTGCTGAAGTTAGTCGACTTCCCGTCGTCCAGCAGCACCAGGTTCTGGGCCTGCTGCTCGAAGTAGGCGGTGGCCTCCTCGCCCGGCTCCATGATGTCGCCGGCCTGCTTCAGCGGCTCGTCGCCGATGGCCAGGCCCACCTCGCCGTACTGGTTGGTGCCATAGACGTCGGTGACGGTGAAGTCGCCCTCGCCCGGCAGGTAGAGCATGTGCTCGATGCTCTCGCGCTCGGTCTCCTCGGTCGGGAAGCCGCCCTCGATCGTGAGGGGCTCGACCTCGCCGAGGGGTTCGGGCAGCTGCTCGAGCCCGTCGGAGCCGACGGTGACCTGCGTGGATTCGTAGTACTCGGAGACCTCGCCGGTCACGCGGACAGAGTCGCCGATAGCGACGTCGCCGACGGTGCCGGGCGAGTAGACGAACACGGCGGTGGAGCCGGTGTGCGTGGAGAAGTCCAGCGCCCCGCCGGTGCCGGGGGTCTGGATGACGTAGCCGTCCAGGCCGCCGGTGGCGTAGACCGCGGTCACGACGCCCTCGGTGACGACAGTTTCGCCCTTCAGGGGGCTGGCCTCGCCCGTGCCCTGGATCTCGGCGATGCTCGCCTCGGTGGGATCGACCGGCTCCTCGGGCTCACCGGGCTCTTCGGGCTCTTCGGGGTCCGTCTCCTCCGCGCCCGACGGGGTCGGCGTGGGGGCGCCCTCGACGAAGTCGGTGGAGTTCTCGCCGGTGGCCTCGACGCGCGAGACGGAGGTGGCGTTGTCGGTGCCGGGAGCGGGGGCGTCCCCGGAGAAGGTCTCCGCCGCGCCCCAGCCGACGAGGTCGACGACGGCCGGGTCCTCGGCGCAGGTGGTCCCGTGGCACTCGAGGTTGCCCTCGGCGTCGGACAGGGCGAACACGCCGCCGCTGCCGGAGGCGTTGATGCCGCCGGTGAGGTCGGCCGCGGGCAGGGGCTCGCCGTTGCCGTTGCCGGAGGCCAGCTCGATCAGGAAGGTGCCGCCGGCGGGGACGGTGCCGCTGAGGGAGACGGTGTTGTTGAAGGTGCCGGTCTTCGAGGCGTACTGGAGGGACCAGCCGTCGAGGCTGATGTCGGCCTCGGAGGTGTTGCGCAGTTCGACGAAGTCGCTCTGGAAGCTGGCACCGGAGTTGCCCCCGCCGCCGTAGGCCTCGCTGATCTGGAGGTCGCCGGGGGTGACCACGGCGGCCTGGGCGGTGGGCGCGATGCCGGGCAGGGCCGACATCCCGAGGGTGAGGGCGGCTGCGGCGATGCCGACGCGCGTCAGGCGCGGGCGCAGGCCGTCGCCGTGCGGACGAATGCTCATGGCGGGGTTCTCCTGAAGAGGCGGGGTGCGTGGTGGGGTGCGGTGCATCGGGGGTGCGGGTGCTCTGATGGTGCGGCGAGCTGGCGGAGCGGGCGTGCTGCTCGACCCGCACACAGCGGCGGGCCGGGGAGCGGATCACTCCCCGACCCGCCGTGCGGGGTCAGTCCGCTTCGGACAGGTAGGTGATGCCCTGCTCCGTGTTCATGCGGTACAGGAACGCGGCGGTGGCGTCACGGTTGGTCGGGTTCAGCGGGCGGTAGGTGCCGTCCGGCCAGCCCGTCGTGATGCCTTCGGACTCCATCCACGCGATCTCCTTGGCGTACATGGTGCTGGCCGGCACGTCGCTGAAGACGGGCGAGGTCGGGGCCTCCACGTCGGGCGAGCCCGCGTAGCGGTAGACGAACGCGGCCATCGCGTCGCGGGCGATCGGCTGGGTCGGGCGGAAGGTGCGATCCGACCAGCCGGTGGTGATGCCCTGCTGGTAGGCCCACATGATCGCGTCGTAGTGCTCGTCGCCCTTCTCGACGTCGGTGAACGGCTCGCTGCGCGGGTGGTTCACCTCCGGCTCACCGGCCATGCGGTACAGGAACGCCGCCATCGCGTCGCGGTTGACGGGCTCCAGCGGGCGGAAGGTGCCGTCGTCCCATCCGGTGGAGTAGCCCTCGTTCGCCATCCACATGATCTCGTCGTAGAACATGTTCGACGGGGGCACGTCGCTGAACTCGAGGGTTCCGCAGTCCTCGCCGCCGACGGCGGTGACCTCGTAGGTGACCGCGGTGCCGGTGTCGGGCTGGGCGGTGACGGTCAGCGGCACCGACTCGCCCTCGGGCACGCAGAAGTCCTCGCCCAGGGCGACCTCGGCGGTGTAGCGGCCGCTGTCCGAATCCAGCTCGTACGGAGCCTCGAACGTGCCGAGCTCGCCGGCGTCGACGGAGACCGTCGTGATCTGCGGGGCGCCGAGGCTCTCGGACTCCAGGCCGCGCAGGCGCAGGGTGGGCTGCTCGCCCTCGAGGATGTGGGCCTCGACCTGTCGCTGCGAGTAGTCGGGCTCGAGGTTCTCGTGGGCTCCGAGGTACTCGACGAAGGCCTCGCGGTCCAGCACGCCGGTGTCGCTGACGTTCTGCGCCTGAGCCAGGGTGTGCATGTTGTCGCCGCCCTCGAACAGGAAGCTCGCGGTGACGATCGTGTAGGTCGCCTCGGGGTCGATGGGCTCACCGTTGATCCGCACCGCGACGATGCGGTCGTCCATCTCCCGCTCGGCGTCGAAGACGTACTCGACGTTGTTCGAGACGCTGAAGGCGTAGAACTCGCTGGTGGGCTCGCCGCCGGCGTTGCGCTGCCACTGCTCCTCGAGCATCTGCACGAACTGCGCACCGGTGACCTCACCGGAGTTCAGGGTGTTGCCGAAGGGGACCATGTTGTTGGCCTCGGCGTAGGTGACCACGCCGTCGCCCTCGTTCCCGGCCGCCTCGTGGAACAGCTCGGCGCGGATGCCGCCGGGGTTCATCCAGCCGATGACCTCGTGCTCCTCCGTGGTGCCGCGCTCCTCGAGGTACCACTTCATGGAGTCGGCCAGCATGTTGCCGGCGGCCGAGTGGCGGGAGCGGTTGTCGCCCTTGGTGGTGGCCTGGTCGGTGACCGGATCGCTGGGCTTGCGGACGCCGTCGACGTACTCGGCCTTGTCCCCGGCCCACGAGGTGGTGATGTCGTCCTCGATGGTGCCGACGGGCTCGGCGCCGACCTCGGCGGCGTCCTCGATGGCGTCGGCGGCGACCGTGGAGGCGGCCTGGTAGGCGGGATCGTCGGCGCAGGCCTCGAGATCGGCGGCCTCGGTGGCGATCAGCTCGGGCTCCCCGGTGACGTCCCAGTCGCCGTCCTCGCCCAGCTGCAGGCTCGTCGAGCCCAGGAACTCACCGCTGGCTCCGGCCTGGATGACGGGACGCATCTCGCCGTCCTGGCCGGGCACCGGGGCGGTGTAGGCGTAGGTCTGGTGGGAGTCGCCGTTGAAGATGGCGTCGACCTCGGGGGAGGTCTCCTCGACGATCTTGTCGAAGATCGGGTCGCTGTTCTCCGGGGCCTGGCCGGCCTCGCCGTTGCCGCTGGCGCCCTCGTGGTACGAGGCGACGACGACGTCGTAGTCCTCGCCGGATGCCTCGAGGTCGGCGACGGCGTCGTTGACGGAGTCGACCGGGTCGCGGAACTCGAGACCCTCGATGGCGGCGGGGCTGACCTTGCCGGTCGTCTTGGTGGTGACCGCGCCGATCACGGCGACCTTCACGTCACCGGCCTCGACCACGGCCCAGGCGTCGTGCAGGAGGGTGCCGTCGGACTGGTAGACGTTCGCGGCGAGGTCGGGGAAGTCGGTGCGCGGGGCGATGCGGCCGGTGAGGTCCTCGTAGCCCTGGTCGTACTCGTGGTTGCCGATCGCCGCCGCGTCGACGCCGAGCGCGTTGAGGAAGTCGATCGTGGGCTCGTCGTTCTGCACGGCCGATTCGAAGGCCGAGCCGCCGACGTTGTCCCCGGCGGACAGCAGCGCCGTGTTGCCGCTCTCGCTGGCCGCGCGGGTGTTGGCGACGGTGCAGGCGAAGGCGTCCCCGGCCGGGAGGGCGCCGTGGAAGTCGTTGAAGGTGAGCAGGTCGACCTGGTCGCCGGGATCGGCGGCTGCGGCGCCGAGGGGCACCACGGCCGACGCGAACGCGATCGCGACGGTGCCCAGGCCCACGGACGCGCCGCGCGCGATGCGGCGTGCGGAGGAATCGAACATGAATGGCTCCTGAAGGAGAAGTGGAAGAACGCGGAACGCTGCGGTCCATCTCACCGCACCGGAGCCGAGACACGCCCATCCGTTCCCCGTCCGGGCCGCGACATGTCATCCGATGTTCATCTACCGTCCCGATCCGGCTGTGCGCTGTGATGGGACCGTAATGTCAGCTTTGCCGCCGCTTGACAGTGCCGCGCGCAGCGGACCGGCCCCGAATGCGCCGCCTCGCCGCCGGCGACCGTTTTCCCGTGTGGTGCCCGACCGACTGTCCCGGCCTGCGGTGACGGCACGCCGCCGGAGTGGGTAGCATCGGTGGGGACTTCGGACGAGCCGGTCCCTGCGAACCCTTCTCAGGCTCCGGGCCCGGCATGACCTCGGGCTCGCCTCCCGAGTCGCACGCCGGCCCGCCCGCAGCCCGCCCGCTCCTCTGCCTCTCCCCGTTCCAGATGCAGGCGCGGTTCCCGGCTCGCACGAGCGGTGGCCGGGTGGCCGTCCTCGTCGCCCTAGGAGTCCTGACCATGGTCATGCCGTTCCTCAGCCGTCGTCCCACCGTTCCCGCGAAGGATGGCCACAGCTGGCCGCACGTGATCATCCTGGGTGGTGGATTCGCCGGGGCACACGCCGTCAGGGCGCTGCGGGACGCCCGCGTGCGCGTCACCCTGATCGACCGGAACGTGTACAAGACCTTCCAGCCGCTGCTGTACCAGGTGGCCACCGCCGGCCTGAACCCGGGCGACGTGACCATGTTCCTGCGCGGGCTCTCGCTGAAGGTGCCCAACATGCGCTACCGCCAGGGCCATGTCACGGGCGTGGATCCCGAGCACAGGACCGTCACCATCGACGAGGGCCAGCAGGGCACCCATGAGCTCGAGTACGACTACCTGATCGTCGCCAACGGCGCCACGACCACGTTCTTCGGGACCCCGGGTGCCGAAGAGCACGCCATGCCGATGTACACCCGCTCGCAGGCGATAGCGATCCGCGACCGGGTCTTCTCGGAGCTGGAGCGCTCGAGCCGCGAGGCGGAGGCCGGCGTGGACCGGCTGCACGTGTGCGTGGTCGGCGGCGGGCCGACGGGCGTGGAGATCGCCGGCGCGCTGGCGGACTTCCGCATGCAGGAGCTGGACATTCTCTACCCCGAGATGGACCCGGGCACGCTGCAGATCACCGTGCTGAACCGCGGTGAGGACCTGATCAAGGAGTTCCGTCCCGAGTTCCGCGAGTACGCGGCCGAGGAGCTGCGCGAGCGCGGGGTCACACTGCAGCTGGGCAAGGGCGTGCAGTCGGTGGGCTATGACCACGTGGTCCTCGACGACGACACCATCCTCGAATCGGACATCACCATCTGGGCCGCGGGCGTCACCGTGCCGGAGATCGTCTCGGAGTGGGGGCTGCCGCAGGACAAGCGCGGCCGCATCCAGGTCGACGACTACCTGCAGGTCAAGGGCCTGCCGGGGGTCTACGCGGCCGGCGACATCGCCGCCCAGGACGATCCGCTCCCCCAGCTCGCCCAGCCCGCCGTGCAGATGGGCGAGGCCGCGGCCGCCGCGATCGCCGCGGAGGTCGCCGGCAAGCCGCGCAAGAAGTTTGAGTACACCGATCTGGGCACCATGGCCACCATCGGCCGTCACGCCGCGATCGCGGAGATCCCGCACATGCCGGGCCTGACGGGATCCGTCGGCTGGGCGGCGTGGCTGGGCGTGCACGTGGCCAAGATGATCGGCCACCGCAACCGGCGCGCGGTGGCGATGAACCTGCTGACGCTGTACGGCGGCACCCGCGCGACCCACCAGCCCAACCCCGTCGTCGGCGAGGTCGATTCGGTGCGCGCGGCCCGGATCTTCGAGGAGCAGGCCAAGCACCGCAAGTTCGGCCGCGATGCCCAGGGCGCCTCCGAGTCCGACCGGATCGCCGCCGCGTCGGAGGGCGAGCACGGCGCACGCGACGTCGCCGACCCGGTCAAGGACTGACGGGGAGACCAGTGTCAAGGACTGACGCTGAGACCAGCAGGAACGGCGCGTCGGCTCAGGAGCGTTCCCGCGGGAACGTCGTGAGGCGGGCGCCACGCCGTACGGTGCCGCCCATTCCCCCGAAACATCGCAGCGCTGAGACGTAAAGGTGGAATGGGTGCGCGTGTCGCTCCGCGCCGCGCCGTGCCGGGCCGTCCGCCGTCCGCCGTCCGCCGTCCGCCGTCCGCCGTGGCCATCTGGTTCCATGGGCCGACGGCGTCCTGGTTCCACGGGCCGACGGCTTTGGGCGTCGCAACGAGGGAGGCGGTCGGGGCCGCGTCCGTTCAGCGGATGAGGTTGACGACCAGGTACGAGGCACAGACCAGACCGATGCACAGCACGGCCGCGGTGCCCACGAGCATCGGCTTGCCGTCGCGGGCCAGCTGCCCCAGTCCCAGCAGCGAGTCCTGCGCCCGCTGGTAGCCGGAGGCGGTCAGCACGTAGGCGAGCACCGCGAGGCCGGCGCCCACCAGCCCGGCGACCACGCCGAACATGCCCAGCTGCTCGACGGTGAACCGCATCCCGACCAGGCTCGCGACCCCGAACGCGAGACAGGTGCGCCGCCACGAGAGCAGGGTGCGCTCGGGCTGCAGCCCCGGGTCGTAGATCGACGCGACGTCCTGACCGGGCTGGGCCACCTCACCGTCGGCCTCCGCGGGATCGGGGTGGACGCTCTCGCCGTCGACGCCGTCCGGATCACCGGAGGCGTCGGCCTCGTCCCGGTCCCCGCGGCCCGCGGATCCGGTGGCTTCGCGGTCGTCGTCCCCCGCGGGGCCGACGGGTCCGTCGTGCTCGTGCTCGTGCTCGTTCTCGTCGCTCACGCCACCAACCCGATGAACACCAGTGCCGCGGCGATGATGATGCCCACCACCAGCACGGCGCCCACCGCCAGGCCGGGAAGCGGGCTCCCGTGGCGCAGCGACTTCTCGGTGGCGCGCCACCCGAGCCAGGCCTGCAGGGACGCGATGGTGCCGAGGACGAGGAACACCGAGGCGGCGGAGACGCGCCAGCCCACGGCATGGGGCAGAGCGAGAGCCTCCAGGGCGAACGCCCCGGCATACAGGGCCAGCGCCGTGCGCAGCCAGGCGAGGAAGGTGCGCTCGTTGGCGAGGCTGAACCGCGGATCGGGCTCCTCGCCGTCGCGGTAGACGGAGGCGGGGAAACGGCGGGGAGCGTTCATGCGTCGGCCTTTCGGGGGGTCGCCGAGGAGTCGGGGCCGTCCCTGTCGACCAGGGCGACGGTGCGGAATCCGCCGTTGCCCATGGACGAGTCCGGGGTGTTCTGGGAACGGGCCGAGTTGCGGTACCGATTGCAGTACGAGATGTGGCAGAGGTAGCTGCCGCCGCGCATCACCCGGGCCTGGCCGTCCTCGGGGCCGACGGGGTCGTGGGCGGTGGTGCGGTGCTCCGCGGTCGTCCCGCGGCGGTAGGTGGTCGGGTGGTACCAGTCCTGGCACCACTCCCACACGTTGCCCACGGTCTGCCACAACCCGTAGCCGTTGGGCTCGAAGGTGCGCACGGGCGCGGTGGTGAGGAAGCCGTCCTCGCGGGTGTTCACGCGCGGGAAGTCGCCCTGCCAGATGTTGGCGCGCCAGCCGCCCTCGTCGACCTCCGCGTCACCCCACGGGTACTTCGCGCCCTCCAGGCCGCCGCGGGAGGCGTACTCCCATTCGGCCTCGGTGGGCAGGCGGCGGCTGGCCCATTCGCAGTACGCCACGGCGTCATTCCAGCTCACGTGGACGACGGGATGGTCCTCGAGCCCGTCGATGCCGGACCGGGAGCCGCCGGGGTGGCGCCAGTCGGCGCCCTGGACGCCGCGCCACCACGGGGTGCCCTGGGCCGGGCCCATGATCTCCTCGTCCTTCGCAGCGACGGCGAGGTGGAACACGGCGGAGAACCCGAAGGTCTCGGCCTCGGTGCGGTAGCCGGTCGCCTCGACGAAGCGGGCGAAGTCGGCATTGGTCACGCTGGTGGCGTCGATCTCGAAGGCGCTGAGGGCGACCTGGTGGCGCGGGGTCTCCCCGTCGGCCCGATTACGGTCGCCCGAGGAGTCGCCCATGGTGAACGTCCCCGCGGGCACGCGGACCTGCTCGATGCCGTGCCGAGGCTGTGCGCCGTCACCCGTGGCGGTCTGCCCGGTACGGGTCGAGCCGAGTTCGACGAACTGATCGCGCGAGGGTGTACCGCAGCCGCAGCCGCACCCCGTGTTCCCTGCCGGATGGGACATCCTCGACTCCTCTCCTGCTCGGACCGCCGTTCTTCCGGGACTACCGTCGCTCTCCCGGGCGCACCGCCGCACCAGCCTAGCGATCTTCGCGCGAGTGCCTCGTCGTCGGGTACTGGATCAGGAGCGGGTGCCGTTATCAGGAGCGGGTGCCGTTGCTCTATGAGGATCGGTTCCCGCTATATCGCCAGTAGTCGACGACCGCTCCCGTGCCAAGAGACCCGCCGCGGCATCGGCAGGCCACGGCGGGCCACCGCACCAGCGGGCGACGGCGAGCCGCTGCGACCGTCTCCCATGGCGAGCCCCCGTGGCCGACGCGGGCAAGGCCTCTCGGCCCTCAGCTCGGCATGTAGATGCCGTCGGCCACGACCTTGGTGTTCCCGCATTTGCGGCCGACCTTGATCGTCAGGGGCCAGTCCGGCTCCCCACCGCGCACATACCCGTAGAAGTTCGACCTCGCCGCCGTCGTGGCCCGGCCATTGCTGCCGGCTTTCAGATCGAAGCACTTGTAGTTCGTCTCGCCCTCGTTGGACAGCGTCACCTTGTACGTCGCGCCGGGCTCAAGGTTCTTCAGCGAGAAGCGGAAGTACCGGCAGTTCCCACTGTCGCACCCCTTGGTGCCGGCAGGGACTTTCTCCCCCCACGTCACGCCACCGTCCATGGCCGGATCCGGCGGAGTATAGGTCTGGGCCTTCTTGCTCTGCGAGACCTTGTCGCTGGAGAGACCCTTGCCGTTCACCACGCGCGCTTCAATGCTGTGGCTCGAACCGGATTTCGCCGTGATGGTCGTCGAATAGGAGTTGCCGTTCACGGATTTCTTGGATCCGTCGACCCACACCTCGAGCGTCTTGCCGCCCCCGCCGCCATCGCCGCCGGGTGCTTCCGCCGTGACGGAGACCGGGCACGTCTTGCTGTTCGTGCAGCTCTTCGTCGAGATCGACACCTGCGGCTTCGCCGGTTTGGTGTAGGGCTTCACTGAGTTCGACTCACCGGAACGGTCGCTCTCGGTGAAGCGGTTCCGGGCCTGGACCTGGAATCTGTAGGTCGTGCCGTTGTCCAGGTTGCCGATGTCCGCGGAGGTCGCCGACTTGTCGACCACCTTCCGGCCGCCGCCGGACCAGGTGATCACGTAGTCCTTGATCTCGGTGCCGTTGCTCTTGGCGGCATTCCATTCCACGTGCGCTCGCCCGTTGGGCCCGTCGCCCTTGCCCTCGCTGGGCAGGGAGGCCTTGACCCCGGTCGGAGCCTCGGGCACCGCCCAGGGGACGACGGCCTCCGACGGCGAGGACGCACCGGTGCCGCGGCCCACGGAGTTCACACCGATGTAGGTGAAGGTGTGCTCCTTGTTCCGGTCGAGGTTCCTGAAGGTGGCCGACCTCGTGCTCGCATCGACCGTCTGCTCCGCGCCGGAGGAGGCCTTGACGATGTACTCGGTGATCGGCTCGCCGTTGGCCTCGGCCGTGGTCATCTTCGGCCAGGTCACCTTGACGCTGCCGCCGAGCGCAGTGCTGACGCGTTCAGCGGTCGCGGTGCCGCTGGGGGCGGCGGGCTTGCCTGCCGGGTGCTCCGCCCGTGACCAGCCCGACCAGTCCGACGGCTGGTCGGCGAGGTTGTGGGCCCGCACCCGGAACCGGTAGTCGGTCCCATTGGTCAGCCCCTCCCAGGCGAGCTCGGTCGAACCCGACTCCACCTCGCGGGTGTGGAGCTCTCCGGTGGCGGTGTCCTGCATCTGCAGGTCGTACTTCTGGATGGCGGAGCCATGATTGACCGGCGCACTCCAGCCCACGGTCAACTGCTGGTCGCCGCGCTGGGCCGAGGGCGTCTCCGGCTTCTCGGGGCGTACATCCGGCCGTGCCGTGGCCGAGGCCACCGAGGCCTTGGACGGGCCCACCTCGTTGTTCGCGACGACCTGGAAGGTGTACTCCACGTCGTTCTGCAGCCCGGAGATGGTGCACGAGGTCGAGGCGCACTCCTGCGTCACGGACGGCCCGGTGGCCGTGGAGACCTCGTAGCCGGTGATCGGGGCACCGTTGTCGGCGCCGGCCTTGAAGTTCAGCTCGACGAATCCGTCGCCCACCTCGCCGATCCGCGGGGCCGACGGCGGCTCGGGCGCGGCACGCACGGTCACCCGGATCTCGCCGGTGACCTGCCGGTCCGGGTCGCCGGTGTCGTCCTTGACGCCGTACTGCGCAGTCAGGATCCCGTGGAAGCCGGCATCCGGGGTGATCGTGACCTTGTTCCCGTCCAGGCCGACCTCTCCCTCACCGCTGGTGATGGTGGGGCTGACGACCTCGCGCTTGCCGCCGGGGAACGGGTTGGAGTCGTTGGCGAGCACGTCGATGGACTTGGTCTGCCCGGCGTCGATCTGGTCCTTGTCCAGTACGGCGGCCAACAGTGGCCGGTTCGAGCCGCCCACGGTCAGCTGGACCTTGGCCGGGACCGGGTCGCTGTGCCCGTCGGTGACCGAGACCGGCACGTCCACGATCGTTCCCTTGGGCACCTCCGCCCCGGCCTTCGCGGTCACGGTCGAACCCTCCAGGCCGACGCTCACGCCGTCCGTGGCCGGGACCTCGCCGAGGGAGAAGGTGAGCTCGTCGCCCTCGGGATCCTCGGCGGAGGCGGCCAGGTCGACGCTCGCCTGCGGCCCGCCCTGCTCGACCTCCAGCACAGCGCCCTGCAGGGTCGGCGGCAGGTTGGAGTCCTCCGGCGCGACCTCCACGGGGATCGCGAGGGTCGCGGTCGCCGCGGTGGAGTCGCCCACCTCGCCGTCGGTGACCTCCACCGAGATGGTGTCCTTGCCCGAGAAGCCTTCCGCCGGGCGGTAGGCCAGCGTGGATTCGTCCTGGACGAGTTCGGAGCCGTCGCTGTGGGCAGCGGTGACGAGGCTGGGATCGGTGATCGTCGCCGGCTCCGCGCCCGGCCGCACCCGCACGTTCTCGGAATCGGAGAGGTCCACCGTCGCCTCGGCCCCGCCCTGGACCTGGATCGGCTCGCCCACCCACACGGGGGCCTGCTTCGAGGTGCCGGGCACCCAGACGTACCCGGCCGAGGTCAGGCCGTCGACGTCCTCGATGATGTAGCGCAGTCGCTGCTGCTCCTCCTGCGGGGTCACCCGCACGATCCCGTCGTCGCGCAGCTGCGTGCCCTCGGGAGCCTCGTCCAGCGAGACCTTCAGATCACTGGTGCTGCCGTCGGGATCCGAATCGTTGGCCAGCACGTCCACGTCGACGTACTCGGCCTCGGGATCGAGCACCTCCTCGGCGGAGACGAAGTCGTCCCGCGCGATCGGCGCGCGCTCGGGCGCATTGGGATCGACCTTGATGGTGATCGTCGCCGAGCTCTTCAGCTGCCCGTCCGAGGCGCTGTAGAGCACGGTGTGGGTTCCCGGCTCCGACGGGCTGGTCACGGTGACCACGCCGTCGTTCTTCTCCTGGTCCAGATCGGCGACCTCGATGTCCGTCATCGCCTCGACGTCCTCGCGGACGACGCTGAGCGGCGCCCCCTCGGGGTCCGTGTCGTTCTCCAGCACCGGGATCTGGACCTCGCGGTCCGGTTTCACCTCGACGGTGTCGTCGACCGCGTACGGCTCGAGGTTCATCTCGTTCGGCGGCGCCACGCCGACCTGCACGTCCGCCGTGCCGATCGCGCCGTGCCGGTCCATGACCTGATAGCTGAATCGGTCGGTGCCCGCGGCGTCCTCGTGCGGCACGTATTCGATCCATTGGCCGTTGGCCTCGGTGACCTCGCCGAGCTGCGGGGTGGGACTGGTGATGCCCGTGAGCATCACCGAGTCCCCGTCGGCATCGATGCCCGTGGTCGGCACCGGGATCCGCACCGGCGTGCCCGCCACCGTGCGGGCGGTGAGGTTGTCCGGTTCCGGCGGCGTGTTGGGCGCATCGCGGGGCACGATCGTGATGGTGGCGCGGGCGGAGCCGGTGCGACCGCTCTCGTCGACCACCTCATAGGTCACCACCGCCTCGCCGCTGGCGTCGTCGTCGGCCGTGAAGCGCAGCTGGTCCTCGTGCGTCTCGACGTGCCCCTTCGTCTCGGCGTCGGAGTCGTCGAGGATCTGGCCGAGGTGCAGGTCGAGATCCGTCGGCGAGACGTCGTTGCCGACGACGTCGATGTTGACCATGTCCCCGGCGCGGACGACGGCCTCGTCGGGCACCGCCGAAGGGTTGGCGAACTGGGTGTCGGTGCTGGCCACCATCGTGCGGATGGTGCCGGTCGTGGTGCCGGCGGAGTTGGCGACCTCGTAGGTCAGCGCGACCGGTTCGTCGGAGACCTCGGCCCCCGGCTCGGCCTCGACCCGGACCAGGTGATGAGACACGATGGTCGCTTTGAGCCCACTGTTCTCGGGCACGGAGACGGAGTTCACCACCAGGACGCCCCCGGTGGGGTCGACGTCGTTCTCCAGCGGGTCGATCAAGGTGTCCGACCCCGTGGTCACGGTTCCCATGTCATCGACCGCCACCGGCGCGAGCTCCTCCGAGGCCGGCTCGATGACGTCGACGCGGATCAGACCCTGGGTGGCCGTGCTGGAGCCGGCGGCGGCGACCGTGTATTCGAGGTAGTACGTCCCCGGGCTCTCGCCGGAGACCGAGACCGTGCCCGCATCCAGTGCCGGCTCCACCTCGAGTCCCTCCGTCTCGGACACGTTGGTCAGCTCGAGGTCTCCGCCGTTGGGGTTGAGGTCGTTGGCCAGCGGTTCGATGGTGGTGTCCTGACCGGCGACGACGCTCGCGTGGTCGGCGGTGGTCACGGGCGGGATGTCGTTCTCGCTGACCGCCTCGACCTCGACGGTGCCCTCGGCGGTCTCACCGAACTCGTCGCGGAAGGTGACCTGGACCTGCTTCGTGCCCGTCTCCAGGCCCGCGTCGTTGAACGTCAGCTGGCCGTCGGGCCGGAAGGTGACGATGTCCTCGGGCTGCGTGGTGGCGTTGGCGAGATAGAACGCGTCACCCTCGGGATCCTCCCAGTAGGGCTTGATGTTGACGCTGACCTCCTCGCCCGAGCGGACCTTCACCTTGGTCACGGCATCCTCGGCCGGCGCCGGGGCAGAGTTCTCCCCCTCCGGGTGCACGTCGAGGGTCACGGTGGCGGTATCGCTCTGCCCGCGGCCGTCGTCGGCGATGTAGGTGAACGAGGCGCTGCCGCTGGCGTCATCGGCGACCTCGATCTGCATCTGCGTCCCGCCGCGGATGGGGGTGACCGTGCCGATCGAGGGCTGCTCCCCCTGCAGCGAGACGGTGAGGATGTCCCCGTCGGGGTCGGTGTCGTTCCTCGTCACCGGCAGCACCACGCTCTGGCCGGGTCTGACGCCGAACTCGTCGTCGTTCGCCGTGGGCGGGCGGTTCTCCTCGTCGCGCTCGGCCGCGATGTTCGTGATCGTGGTGGTGAGGGTTTCCTTCTCCTTCTCCTCGGACGTGTTCGTCTTGATGTCCTGGTTGATCACCCAGTCATCGACGATCTGCATCTTGTCCGTGATCTTCCAGGACAAGCCGAACTCCTGGTCGTTGAGGACCACCAGGTCGTTGTTCACGCGCAGCGTCAGGTCCCCCGCGGTATCCGCCTCCGGGACCGGTTCGGCCACGGGCTCCTGGCCCTCGCACGCGCGCACGTAGCGCATCGACTTGCTCCATGCCCCGTACACGCAGCCCTTCGCCTGGGCAGGGACCACCGGCTCGCCGGTCCCCTCGGCAGAGATCTCCTGGGGATCGCCGCCGCTGAAGGGAATCACGAACAGGCTGTCCTCGGTCGCGAGCGCGAAGTTCTTCGAGGTGGGGCTGGGCTTCTGCAGGCGCGCCGACTCGAGGCTGGAGACACCCTGATCGGTGAGATCGACCGTCCTGAACTCGGTGCCGACGCGCAGGATTCCGTTCTCCTTGTCCAGGATCACGGGCTTCTCGCCGACGGCTGTCAGTTCCAGCATCTCGGGGTCACTGGAGACGTTGCTGGCCACGTTCGGCTTCCCGGGCTTCGTCTTGCGCGTGTCCTGGGAGTGGGGGAACGTCAGCAGCTGGTCGCCGTCCAGGAGGAACACGGTGCCCTCGCTGGAGACCGTCACCAGCGGCGCGCCGTCCTCCGCGGTGTAGTTGGGGTCGACTCCGCTGGGGGTGAACGCCGCGGCTTCCTCGGGCGAGAGGATCCAGACGCGCCCGTCGGGGGTGGCGATCACCACCCGGTCCCCACCGAGCTTCACATCAGTCTCGGGCGGCAGGTCGACCAACCCGCCGCGCTGGACCGAGGCGGTGTTGATGGGGGTCATCCCGTTCGAACCGGTCTCGAACACCGTGGTCCCGGACTGGATGATGTCGAGATCGTCGCCCGTGGTCGCCAGGCGTGCATCGAGCTCACCGGCATCGACGTTCATCCGGCCCATCAGCCCGTCCTGCTGGTTCATCACCCAGACGCCGCCGTTGGAGCTCTCGATGTCCGAGGACGTCAGACCCGGGTAGTTCAGCGCGAACCCGGTCACGACCAGGGCGATCACCGAGAGGACAGCGCTCGAGGCGACGGTGGTGCGCCGGCGACGCCGCTTCACTCCAGCGGTGACGGACATGTGGTGGGACCCCTTCGAGACGACGTTCGCAAAGCGCGCCGACCCATTCCGTAGCTCCGGATCCACCCCCGAGGACGGCCCTGCCGCGCGCACGACGGCCCCAGAGTACCTATCCTCGGCACGGCACGCGACGGGTCGCACGCACGGTGGACGGCGTCTCAGGGCGGGGCGCGCGAGGCCGGGCAGGGCGGAGCGCGCGAGGCCGGGCAGGGCGGAGCGCGCGAGGCCGGGCAGGGCGGAGCGCGCGAGGCTGGGCCGGGCAGGGCGCCGACAGATCCGTGACCCCGTTGGAATCGGAGCGTCTTACCAACAGCTTCACGGATCTGGCGTTACGTGTGGTGCGCCAGCGGCACACGGGATCCGCCGGCGGCACGTGGGGCGCGCCGGCGGCACGCGGGATCGGCCGGCACCCACGACAGGGATGCATCACGGGGCGCCTGGGGCACCACGGGTGCGGGCCAAGGGGTCAGCGCGAGTTGCGGACCAGTTCCACGACGGTGTCGGCGTCCCGGCGCAGCGGGTGCTGGGCACCGCGCGTTCCCGCGGGAACGTCCCCAGCACGCTCACCGCGCGCTCCCGCGGGAACGTCCCCGGCACGCTCACCACGCGTTCCCGCGGGAACGTCTCCGGCACGCTCGCCATGCGTTCCCGCGGGAACGTTGTCGGGACGCGGATCGCTCTGGGCATCCGTGCCGGCGTACGGCGGGCCCTCCCCGACCTGCGACGGGGACGCGACTGCCTGCGGCGTCTCCCCCTCGGGCAGGGGCGCGGCGTAGCGGGCGGCGGTGTAGGCCGAGGCGATGCGGGCCGCGGCGGCGCGGTGCTCGTCGGTGACCTCGGTGTCGCCCTGGCCTGCCTGGTCCAGTAGGTCGTCCAGCGCGCGGGCCGGGGGCAGCGTCTGGTCCAGGGAGAGCGTCTGCGGGGGGACGCCCCAGGCGCCGGTCCAGCCCAGCCACCGGATCGCCAGGCTGCGGACGGCCAGTTCCCGGGTCAGCTCGGACCAGGCCAGCTCCCCCGCTCGGCGCCGCACTCGCTCGACGGCCGTCGGGGAGGCAGTGCCGGCCAGCACCGCCGCAGCCATCCCGTCACCGGCCCCGCCAGGACCTGCGGACCCACTGGCACCACCAGGCCCGCCGGACCCACCGGCACCACCAGGCCCACCGGGCCCGCCGGAGCCACCAGAGCCACCGGGACCGCCGGAGCCACCGGGCCCATCGCCACCGTCACCCTCACCCTCACCGAGCAGAAGGCTGTTCCACCGGTCCTCACGCAGTCGCATGCGGTGCCGCCGGATCAGCACCACGGCTGCCGCGCCCGCCGCGGCGACCAGGGCACCGATCGAGAGGCCGAGCACCAGCCCGCTCTCGACGCGATTGACGGTCTCGGGGTTGCTGCCCAGCCCGCCGCCGTCGGATGCCGCCGCTTCCGTGGAGTCCTCCGGGTCCTCTGAGGAGGTCTCCTCGGTGGTGGGGCTCTCCTCGGCCGCCTCCGGGCTGGGCTCCGTCTCCTCCTGCGCCGGCTCCTCGGCCTCGTCGGCTCCCTGGGTCTCATCGGTGACGCCGGGCGGGCGCACCCCGTTGTTGGCGGCGGCCGGCGTCGGCTCGAACCGCACCCAGCCGTACCGGGGCCCGAACCACACCTCGGGCCAGGCATGCGCGTTCTGGGAGTTCACGGACCATTCGTCACCGTCCTGCTCCCCGGCGGTGAAGCCGATCGCCACCCGCGTGGGGTAGCCCTGCGAGGTCATCATCAGGGCGAAGGCGGCGGCGAACTGCTCGCAGTAGCCGATGCGGTCGGAGAGGAACGACTCCAGCGGGTCCTCCCCGGGCGGGGTGCTGACCGTCAGGGAGTAGGCGAAGGAGGAGCGGAAGTAGTCCTGGTAGGCGACGGCGGTGTCGAAGGCGTTGTCCGCCTCCGCATCGGTGGCGATCTCCTCGGCGAGGTCGGCGGCGATCGGCGGCACCTCGTCGCGGGAGGTGTAGCCCTCGTCGAAGGGGGTCTCGAACACGGCGGGGGCCACGGTGCGCAGCTGGTCGGGGCTGGCGCTGCTCTCCTCGGAGGTCACCGTGTACTGCAGGCCCGTCAGCCCCGCGCGTCTCCCGGCCACGGCGATCTCCCCGTTGGAGGGCCGCAGCGAGAGCTGCTCCAGCACGGCCGGGTCGGCGGTGGAGATGTCGCGGATGTTGTCGGGCACGGGCAGCCGGTCCCCGGCGAGGCTGCCGATCTCCACCTGCGTCTCGACCAGGTCGTCGCCGCCGAAGACGGGTGCGCCGTCGTCGCGGGCGTCGGAGAACGCGGCGGTGCTCAGAGCCGGCTGCTCGCTGTCGGAGTCACTGCGGTAGGTCTCCCCGTCGTAGGTGTTCAGCGTACGCAGGCGCAGGTAAGAGGGCTCAGGATCGGTGGTCGTGTAGTGGGCGACCTCGACGTCCTCCTGCTGCAGCAGGGAACGGCGCACCGAGACGTCGTCATCGATCATCACCGGGCCCAGCTGGGGGATGTCGCGGTTCTGCCAGCGGTTGATCACGTCCATGTTCAGGGCGACGCGGGGCGAGGCGACCTGCGGGAGCGCGGCGCCGAGCGGGGCGGCCAGCCCCGCCACCAGCACCAGGCACACCGCGGTGACGGCGGCATGGCGACCGGGGCGGGCCAGCGGGCCTGCCTGCGGCCGGCGGTCGCCCTCCAGATAGGAGGGGTCGGCGTGGACGGTGCGGGTCGCCAGGATCATCAGACCGGCGAGCACGGGCGCGGCGACCGTCCACCACTGGCCGCCGGAGGGCTGCTGCAGGGCCGGGACCAGCAGGAAGCACAGCAGGGCGATGCCGACGGGCGTATGCCACCCCAGGTCCACGAAGACGAGGTCCAGCACCAGCGTGACCAGGGCCATCATCAGGATCACGATGACGGTCGCGCGGGCGCCGAGGCTCAGCGGCGCCATGCCGGAGGCCAGTTCGCTGACGGCGGCCGGGAAGATCGCAGCCTGGTCGGTGATCATGCTGATGGGGCCGTCCTCGAGCCGGACCACGCCCTGGTACAGCTCGATCACGAGCACCAGCAGCGCGACCACCATGACCTGCCCGAGGGGCACGAGCGCCTGGTGCCGAAGCACCTGGCGCAGCGCGATCCCGCCGAGGATAACCGGGGTCGCCGCCGCGGCCGTCAGCATCAGCCAGGAGGACCCCGCCAGCAGCATGGACATGGGCGCCGAGGCCAGCAGGATCGCCACCAGCAGCAGCAGCGAGCGGCTGACGAGGTGCCGGCCGCGCAGGGCCGGGCGTCCGATCAGGGCACTCATGGTGTCTCCTCCGCCTCGGCCGCGGTGAGCAGGTCGGTCAGGCTGTCGGCCGTCGTGCCGCGCACCAGAGTCCATGCCCCGAGCCGGGACCGGGTGGGCGCGGGGCCGACGGCGGGATCGCCGAGTGGGCCGTCCGCCCCCACACCGTCGGCCGCGGTCCCATCGGCCCGTATCCCGTCGGCCCCCACGCCGTCGTGCCCCATCTCGTCGGCCTCCGCGCCGGGGCCGATCCGGCGGGCGGGCCGGCGCCGGCCGGAGTCCTCGTCGTCCTCGCGCAGGGCCCGCAGGGCGATGGCGGTGCGGTTCGCGGCGCGACCGGCGAAGCGGTCCAGTTCGAGGCCGGCGAACGGTTCGCCGTCGTCGGGCCCGAGGGCGATGGCCAGGGCGGTGTGCCCGGCGGCGTGGTCCTGGCCGATGCCGGTGCAGTCGTCGTCGAAGTCGAGTTCGGCCAGTGCCATCAGTGAGGAGCGCTGCTCGAGCGCGTCGGCCTCGCTGCCCAGAGGCGAGGTGCCGGAGAGGCCGCGGCGGGTGCCGGTGCGGGTGATCTCGTCCCCGGAGGCCTCCAGCACGCGCACCTCCCAGCCGTTCTGGCCCAGGGACTCCAGCACGGTCGCGGCGTGGGAGACCAGGCGGTCCTCCACCTCCGGATCGGGCTCGCCGCGCCGGGTGGTGTCCAGCACGACCACGGCGCTGTGGCCTTCGGCGGGCTCGTCCTCGCGGGTCATCAGCTGGCCGGTGCGGGCGCTGGCCCGCCAGTGGATGCGGCGGATGTCGTCCCCGGTGGCGTAGGGCCGGGCGATGGGCCCGATCTCCCCCACACCGGGGGCCATGGCGGCGCCGAGGGTGCCCTCGCGGGTGATGCCGGTGGCGCGGGCGGCGGCGGAGGTGAGCTCGGCGACGACCGGCAGTCCGGTGATGCGCTGGCCGTCCTCGAGGGTGCGGCGCAGATGGAACAGCCCGAACACGTCGCGCACGATGATGCTGATCGGCCCCAGCTCGTGGGGGCCGCGGTGGCTGACTCGCAGCACGTGGGGCATGTGCCGGGCCAGCGTGAGGTCGCCCTGACCGCCGAGGGCCGCGGGCAGGTGCTCGCGCACGGCGCCGCGGCCCAGCGGGAGCACGGTCAGCGGGGGCCGGCCGACGAGGTCCAGCTGCACGCGGGCCACGGAGCCGACGGGCACGGCGTCGTCGACCACCTGGCGCCGCGCATCCAGCCCGATGCGGGAGATCAGGATGCCGGCGGCGCCGATCAGCAGAGCCAGCAGCAGGGCCGCGGCGAGATAGCGGGCGGGCATCACCCGGGTCAGGTCCGCCAGCACCCAGCAGGCCACGGCCAGCACGATCACGACGATGCCGCGAGCGGTGGGCCGCAGGACCGTCCCCGGGCGCGGAGTCACGACTGGGGGGTGCTGCGCAGCACCTGGTCGAGCAGATCGCCCGCGCTCGCGCCCCGCGAGAGGGCCTGCGGGGTCAGGTGCATGCGGTGGCGCCACACGGGCATGAACACGGAGCGGATGTCCTCGGGGTCGACGAAGGTGCGACCGGCGAGGGCGGCGTGGGCCTTGGCCGCGCGCACCAGGTGCACCGCCGCGCGCGGGGACGCCCCGAGAGTGACCTGCGGGTGGGAGCGGGTGGCGTCGGCCAGGCGGACCACGTAGTCCAGGATCAGCGGGGAGGCATGGACGCGGCGCACGTCGCGTACGTGCGCCGCGATGCGTTCCGGGGTGGTGCGCCGCTGCACGGCGTCGAGGGTCTCGCGGTCGCCCTCGGGGACGGGGCCGGTCTGGGCGGCGAGCATGCGCGTCTCGGCGGCCTGGATGGGGTAGCCCATCGTGGTCTGGGCGAGGAAGCGGTCCCGCTGCGCCTCGGGCAGGCGGTAGGTGCCCTCCATCTCGACGGGGTTGGCGGTGGCGACCACCATGAACGGCTCATCCAGCTCGTAGGTGGTGCCGTCGACGCTGACCTGGCGCTCCTCCATGGCCTCGAGCAGGGCCGACTGCGTCTTCGGGGAGGCGCGGTTGATCTCGTCGGCCAGCAGGATCTGGGTGAACACGGCGCCGCGGCGGAACTCGAACTCCCCGGTGGCCTGGTTGAAGATGCTGGCGCCGGTGACGTCTCCCGGCAGCAGGTCCGGGGTGAACTGGATGCGGTGGCGCTCGGCGCCGAGGGCGGCCGCGAGGGATTTGGCGAGCATGGTCTTGCCGACGCCGGGGATGTCCTCGATCAGCAGGTGCCCGCCGGCCAGCAGCACCAGTACGGCGATGCGGGCCACCTCGCTCTTGCCCTCGACGATGGTGGCGACCTCGGTGACCACGGCATCGGCCTCGGCGGCGATGTCCTGGGCCTCGGAGTCGGTGAGCGGGGGCAGCGCCGGAGCCGGGGCGGTGCCGACGGCGCCCTCGTGGGCACGCTCGAGGCGGTCGGGGCTCGGGCCTCCGTCGAGAGCGACGACTGGTCCTTCGTCCTGCGTCATGGCGGGCTCCTTCAGGTCGACACCGAAGAGGTCGTTCACGAAGTGTTTGCCCGAGGATGAACTCCATGCGGGGGACAACGGGGGGACCTCCCCATAGAGTATGACGGTCCCCCGTGTCTTTCGAGGAGTTCTCCCTGTGACCACCCGCCGCCGCCCGGCCGCCGCCAGGATCGGAGCCGGGCTGCTGCTGGCTGCAGCGTGCTCGCTGGCTCCGACAGCTGTATTCATCGCGCCGGGCGTCGCCGAGACGGCACCGATGGCCGGGGACGTGTGCAGCAGCGCACGGGTCTCGGCCTCTCCCTCCGAGCTCGCGCCCGGCGAGACGGTGACGATGACCGGTGAGTGCTTCCCGACGAACTCCCCGGGCACGATCAAGATCGCGGGCCCCTCCGGGACCGGCCCGCAGACCATCCCGGTCACCTCCGATCGCGACGGCACCCTCTCGTCCACGTACGGCCCCGAGGTGCCGGGCGACTACTCGTTCGTCGTCGAGGCGGGTGGAGACCAGGTCACCGGCCAGTTCACCGTGACCGGGGCGGACGCAGAAGAGCCGGCACCGGAGCCCGAGCCGACGCAGGAGCCGGAGCCGACGGAGCCGACGGAACCGACAGAGGAGCCGGAGCCGGAGCCGACGGAACCGCCTGCCGATCCGGCTGAACCGCCCGACGATTCGACGGAGCCGCCGGAGGACCCGTCCGCCTCACCGACTTCGGACCCCGAACCGGAGCCGGAGCCCACCGAGGACCCTGAACCGACCAGCCTGGACCCGACGAGCCCGGATGATGCCGACGGCACCGCGCCCGACCAGGGCAATGGGTCGGACGGGGCCGACGGGGATGATGCGACGGACGGCGATGACGGAGCCGGATCCGGCGCCGACGGCGATGACGCTCCCGATGATCCGGCCGGCAACGACGGAACTGATGGGGCCGACGGGGCTGACGGGAACGACGGGGCCGACGACGGGCAGAACCCTGATGCGCCCAACGACGGCACCGGACCCGACGAGCCGGCCGAGGATGGCGACATCTCGACGACCACTCCCCCGGCCGACCCCGCCCCCGGGAATGACGAGGGCAGGGAGGACGGCGAGGATCCCGCACCGAACGGGAGCGACGACCGACCCGCCCGGCCCGAGGAGCGCCCCGCCTCGCCCGAGCCTGCCACGGACGATTTCCAGCCCGATCAGGCTCGGAATTCCTCGGCCCGGCAGGCCGCTGCCCAGGCTCTGTTGATCGGCGAACTGCTCAGCGGTGGCGGCTCGACCGGTTCCGATACGAACGACGACGGCGCGGCCGACGACGGCGCGGCCACCGGGGACAGCTCCGATGGCGGCACCTCGGACGGTCGCAGCGACGAACTCGCCGAGACCGGCACCGAGCCGGGCCGAGCAGCGGCACTGACGACCCTCGCGCTCGGTGGCGGAGCTGCCGCCCTGTGGGCCAGCCGGCGCCAGCGCGAGGAGTAAGGGCACCTCGGGCGGGGCTCTATTCTGGAAGCACGCGTCCGGTGCTCCCCTCCAGCCCGCACGTCCTGTTCCAGCACCGGCGCCGGGGTAAGGAGAACTGCCATGGCTTCACGTCCCACGTCACGATCCAGCTCCAAGGCACCGACTATCCAGGGCCACGCGCGTGTGCGCGCCATCGGCGAGCGCCTGATCCTCCCGCTGCCGGACGAGGCCAGCGCGCAGTTCCCCTCCCGCGGCCAGGTCGCGGTCACCGGCGAGGTGAACGGCGTCGCGGTGGAGACCGTGATCGAGCCGGACGGACGCAAAGGCCACTGGCTCTCCATCGACACGGACCTGCGGCAGTCCGCCGGCCTGCACGACGGCGACACCGTGGCCTTCACCCTGACTCCGTCGGCCACCTGGCCCGAACCAGAGATCCCCGAGGATCTCGGCGCGGCACTGTCCGAGGCGGAGGACCTCGAGCAGACCTGGGCGAGTATCACGCCCATGGCCCGCTGGGAGTGGGTGCGCTGGGTAGGCGCCACCAAGAACCCCGACACGCGTGCCCGGCGGGTGGACGTCTCCATCGACAAGCTCCGCTCCGGCAAGCGCCGCCCGTGCTGCTTCGACCTGGCCTCCTGCACCGACCCGGAACTCTCCAAGAGCGGCAAGCTGCTCGAGATCGAGTGACGTGGGGCCGGCCAGTGACCCGGGGCAAGCCGAGTGACGACAGGCCGACCCAGCTACATGGGGCCAACCGGCGACATCGGGCCAGCCGGGTGTTGCGAAGCCTGCCAGGATCCAGCGGACCCGGATTGGAGCCAGCATGTGCACACGTAGGCGCTATGTAGAGCTATCGGTGCGTATGCTGGCTCCAATTTCGAGGGGACAGCTAGGAGCGGCCCCGCTCCCGCTTCCGCCGACCGGAGGAGCCCTCCCGGCCGCGCCTGCCGGACGGGTTCTCCTGGCTGCGGCCACCGGACGGGTTCTCCTGGCTGCGGCCACCGGACGGGTTCTCCTGGCTGCGGCCGGCGCTTTTGCGCAGGTTCCGGCCGCGCTCGACGTCCTCGGCGTACTTCCGCGCCCGCTTGTCGCTGGCCTTGGTGTCGCGGGCGGGCAGCTGCAGCTCCTCCTCGGCGGGGATGCCGGCCTGGAGTTCGCGGCCCCGCTCGATCTCGCTGTCGACCTCGGCGCCGAACAGCAGGATCGCGTTGATGATGTAGATCCACAGCAGCAGCACGATCACGCCGGCCAGCGCCCCGTAGGTGGCGTTGTAGTTGCCGAAGTTCGAGACGTAGAGGAAGAAGCCGACGCTGGCCAGGACCGCGACGATGATGGCCAGCAGTGCGCCCATGCTGACCCAGCGGAACTTCGGCTGCTGCACGTTCGGGGTCGCGTAGTACAGCAGCGCGATCGTGAACACGACGACGGCCGCCAGCACCACCCACTTCGCGATCGACCACACGGTGATCGCCACGCTGCCCAGCCCGATGGCGCTGCCCACGGCCTCGGCCACAGGCCCGGAGAGCACGACGATCAGCAGCCCCACCGCGCCCAGCAGCAGGAACAGCGCCGTCAGCAGGTACATCTGCAGGTTCAGCTTGATCGCCCCGCGCCCCTCGGGCACGTCGTGGATGGTGTTCATCGCGCGGGCGAAGGCCTTGGTGTAGCTCGAGGCGGACCACAGCGCGGTCAGCAGACCGATGATCAGGCCGATCCCGGCGGCCGGCGCGGTGAGGATCGATTCCAGCGCGGGCCGCACCGACTGCCACATGTCCGGCGGGACGATGCCCTGGGCCTGGTCGAGCACGGCGGTGACGGTGGATTCGCTCTGGCCCACCAGGCTCAGGAGGGAGACCAGGGCGATCAGGGCCGGGAAGATCGACAGCACGGTGCGGTAGGTCAGGCCGGCGGCGAGATCGCTGCAGCCGTCGGCGGAGTACTCGCGCATCGTGGTGCGCAGGACGTACCGCCAGGAGGGGGCCGTGACATCGGCCGGGCTGTCCGGCTTCCGCGCGTCCTCAGGGTGCGGGGCATCAGCGGGGTGACTGCCCGCGGACGTCTCGGTGCCCGCCGTGGGGCCCGTGCTCCTCGACGGCTCAGTGCTCGCGGGGTCTGTGCTCTTCGATGACATCGCCGATTCCTTTCGCCGCATGACACCTCTCGCGCTTCGTGCGGCGATCGAACCATGCCGGCGGCGGGCAGAGAACGCCCCGGCGCCCGCTCGGCGCGGTCCGGAGAGTTCCGACGCACGTCAGCGGCCATCACGTCGGCCCGGCCGGATCGCGACCATGCGGTCGACCCCGCCGTCCGTCCGGTCCGCCACCGAACGTGCAGGTCACTAGCTGGCTCGGTGGTGCGGGCCGACGCGACTTCTTGACGGGCGGCGACGCCTGCCGAAGGCTTTGGCCCATCACACAGCGTCCGCTGTGGCTGATGGCTCGTCCCACCGCTGGGGCCCGCGCGAACCGGCTGGTCATGCGGGCCGGCCGCAGAGACCCATACAGGGATATCCGCAGCTGAGGATCCGAAGGGAGTATCCGGTGACAGTCCCCGATCCATCGAGAGAACCATCCGTCGCCGATCTGGTCGATCGGCTCTCCGAGCAGACCTCGCGCCTGGTCCGCGATGAGCTCAAGCTCGCTCAGGCCGAGTACACCGAGAAGGCCAAGCAGGGCGGGACCGCCGCAGGTCTGGTGGGCGCCGGCGCCGTGCTCGCCTGGTTCGGGTTCGGCATGCTCCTAGCCACGCTGGTGCTGGTCCTGGCGCTGTTCCTGCCCGCCTGGGCCGCAGCGCTGATCGTGACCGTCGTGGTCTTCATCGCGGCCGGCATCGCCGCCCTGATGGGCAAGAAGAAGGCCGAGGACCTGTCCCCCACGCCCGAGCGGACCGTCTCCACGGTTCGTCAGGATGCCGACGAGATCAAGCAGAGGATCTGACATGACCACAGCCCTGCCCCCCGAGGACCGACACGACCAGCCCAACAAGCCCGACCAGCCCGGTACCGCCGCTGCGGGCAATCAAGCAGAGCACACCCCCAACACGCGCCCGGCCTCGCAGACCGACCCCAACCCCGGGCCCGCCACCGACCCGGGCTCCGGGAACGGCCGCCGGGCCGCCGGCGACGGCTCACGGGCCGAGGCCGAGTCCGACGCCGTCAAGGCGGAGGACGACTCCCCCGAGGCGCTCGAGGCGGACATCGCCCGCACCCGCGAGGAGATGGGCGAGACCGTCGAGGCGCTGTCCAAGAAGCTCGACCCGAAGGCGCAGACCGAGCACCTCAAGAACGAGGCGGGCCAGAAGGCCGAGGAGCTCCAGACTCGCGCCCGCGAGCAGGTCGAGCTTGCCCGGACCAAGGCCCAGTCCTCCGTGGCCCAGGCGCGAGAGGCGCTCACCGACGCCGAGGGTCGTCCCAACCGCAACGGCTGGACGGCTCTGGGCGCAGCCGGTGCGGTGACCCTGGCAACTGTCGCCGCGATCATCGTGCGCGCCTCGGGCGGGAAGCGCTCGAAATCCACGCCCACCGCGCGTCGGGTGGGCGCGACCGGGATGGGCCGCGCCGCCCGGGCAGGGCGCGTGGCCGGCGCAGCGCGCGCCGAGGCCAAGGCCCGCGCCGCGTCCCCGCAGCGGCTGAAGCGCAAGGCTCGCACCGCCGCTCCGGCGCGCCTGCAGAGCAAGGCCCGCGCCACCGTCCCGGCACGCCTTAGGCACAAGGCCGGCGCCAGCCGCGGACTTCGCGCAGCGCGCTGACCCGAGGTCGCGCCGGGATCGACTCGAGCCGGGAAGCCCGGGCCCGTCGATCCCGGCCGCCGGCATCGCCCGCACGTCCAGCACCGCCAGTCCGGAAGGAGCACGTTCATGCCTCACAAGAAGTCGACGCATACGTCCGCGAAGATCCTCTACCGCCCCATCGGGCTGCTCAGCGGTGTCGTCAGCGGCGCCCTCGCGGGCGTGCTGTTCAAGCAGGTCTGGAAGCTCGTCACCCCGAAGGAGGCCGGTCAGGCGCCCAAGGCGCTGGAGTCCGACTTCCCGCTGCGGGAGGTGCTTCTGGCCTCGGCCCTGCAGGGCGCCATCTACGCGGCGATCAAGGCGGCCGTGGACCGCGGCGGGGCGCGCACGTTCGAGCGCCTCGTCGGCGAATGGCCCGGGGGGGGGGGGGGGGGGGGGGCGGGCGGCCCCCGGCGCTGCCCGCCCGGGGGGGGCCGGGGTCCCCCCTGCCCTTGGGGGGCCCGGTGGAGCAGAG
>NZ_JBZXYT010000006.1:0-143017 GCF_059391765.1 Brachybacterium sp. SYSU DS0246
CCCGCTTCAGCGGTCGCCCCGGACGCAACGGGTTCGAAGCCCTGCTGGCCTCCTGGCACATCCGTCAGATCAACGGCCGGGGCGGCCATCCGCAGACCCAGGGGAAGGTCGAGCGGTTCCAGCAGACAATGAAGAAGTGGCTGCGGGCCCAGCCCCATCAGCCCGGGACCCTCACGCAGCTGCAGTCCCTGTTGGACCGGTTCCAGCAGGTCTACAACGAGCACAGGCCACACCGCTCCCTGCCCCACCAGGCCGTCCCCGCTGCGCTCTATGGCTCCATGCCCAAAGCCGGACCCAATGACGCAATTCCCACGCCGACCCACGAACGCGTCCGGGACGACGTCGTCGACACCGGCGGGACGGTGACCCTGCGAGTGAACGGACGCATGCACCACATCGGCATCGGCCGACCCCACAGCGGAACCCGCGTCCTGATCCTCAGCCAGGACCTCCACGCCACCGTCCTGGACGCCACCACCGGAGAAGTCCTCAGAGAGCTCACCATCGACCCCACCCGCGACTACCAACCACAGCAGAGATGACAAAGGCCCGAACCCACGTTGCGTGGGTTCGGGCCATGCCGATGTCCTGCGACATCACAAAGGCGGAGGGTGCGGGATTCGAACCCGCGGTACGGGGTTACCGCACAATGGTTTTCAAGACCATCTCATTCGGCCGCTCTGACAACCCTCCCAGTGCCCGGAGGCACCCGCAGAGTGTACCGGTGACCAGCCCGGCGCCGCTCGTCGCCCAGCGGCACCTCCTCCACAGCTGCGCGATCGCGAATAGGCTGAGGGGACCTGTCGCCGAGGGAGAGGAACGCGCCATGCGTGCCGTACTGATCGAGGCCGAGGGCGCCGACGCCCGGCTGGACGAGGAGGCCGACGAGTCGCTGCTCGAGGGCCCCGTCGAGCTCGACGTGCTGTTCTCCAGTTACAACTACAAGGACGGGATGGCGATCGCCGGCAAGGGCATCGCCCGCACCTTCCCGCTGATCCCCGGCATCGACATCGTGGGCCGGGTGACCGCTTCCGAAGTCGAGGAGTACTCCGCCGGGGATCTCGTGATCCTCAATGGTGATGGCATCGGCGAGTCCCGCCACGGCGGCTTCGCGACCCGCGCGCGGGTGCGTCCCGACGCGCTGGTGCGGCTGCCCGCGGACCTCTCCGCCGAGCGCGCCGCCGCGATCGGCACCGCCGGGTTCACGGCCATGCTCTCCGTGCTGCGCCTGGAGGACACCGGGATCTCTCCCGACCACGGGGACATCCTGGTCACGGGCGCCTCCGGCGGGGCCGGATCCGTCGCGATCGCCCTGCTCGCCGCTCGCGGGTACCGTGTGGTCGCCTCGACCGGGCGCGGCGCGGAGAACGGCGAGTACCTGCGTGAGCTCGGGGCGGCCGACGTCGTCGACCGTCGCGAGCTCAGTGAGGAACCCGGCCGGCCCGTGCAGTCGCAGCGCTGGGCGGGGGCGATCGACGCGGTCGGCAGCACGACGCTGGCCAACGTCCTGGCGCAGACCGCCTGGGGCGGCACCGTCGCAGCCTACGGACTCGCCCAGGGGCCGGACCTGCCCGCCAGCGTGCTGCCCTTCATCCTGCGGGGCGTCACCCTCGCGGGCGTGAACTCCGTCGATGCGCCGCGCGCTATGCGTGAGCGGGCGTGGGACGCCCTGGCCCAGGAACTGGATCCGGAGATCCTCGACTCGATGACCACGAGCATCGGCCTGTCCGAGACCATCCCGTACGCCCAGCGGATCCTCGCCGGCGAGGTCCGCGGGCGCACCGTCGTGGATACGGAGCTGTGAGCATGCGCGCGATGACGATCACCGAGGACCACGGGCTCGAGCTCGCCGAGCTGCCCGAGCCCGTGGCCGCCCCCGGCGAGGTGCTCATCGACGTGGTCGCCGCCGGCGTGAACCGCGCCGACGTCGCCCAGACCGCCGGGAAGTACCCGCCACCGCCCGGCGCCTCCGAGCTGCCCGGCCTCGAGGTCTCCGGCCACCGTCGCGACACCGGCGAGGCCGTGGTGGCGCTGCTGGCCGGCGGCGGCTACGCCGAGGTGGTGGCGGTTCCCGAAGGCCAGCTGCTGCCGGCTCCCGAGAACATGGATCTGACCGACGCGGCAGGCGTGGTCGAGGTGTGCGCGACCGTCGTCTCCAACCTCGTGCTCGAGGGCGGCCTGGCCGACGGGCAGACGGTGCTGATCCACGGCGGCACCGGTGGCATCGGCACCGTGGCGATACAGATCGCCCGCCAGCTCGGGGCGCGCGTGATGACCACGGTCGGCTCCGACGAGGCGATCACGCAGGTGCGGGAGCTGGGTGCCGATCACGCCTGGAACCGACACGCCACGGACGTTCCCGACGCGGTGCGGGAGGCCGGCGGGGCCGACGTCATCCTCGACATCGTCGGTGGTCCGGCACTCGCCGACAACGTGACCATGCTGCGCGAGCACGGCCGGCTGATCATCATCGGCACCCTCGGCGGCGCCAGCGGCGAGCTGCCGGTGGGGATGCTCATGGGCAAGCGGGCGCGCGTCATCGGCACCACTCTGCGCTCACGGCCGACGGAGTCCAAGCGGGAGATCCTCCAGCGCACCCGGGAGCTGGTGTGGCCGATGCTGGCCGACGGCACCGTCAACATCCCGATCCACGCCACGTTCGAGCTGGAAGAGGCCGCGGCGGCACAGAACGTGCTCCGCGAAGGCGGCCATCTGGGCAAGGTGATACTCCAGGTCGCGGCTCGGGACGCCTGACTCCTCCGAGGACGAGCGGCCGGCTAGCGTCAGGCCAGGTCCGCCCCCGTCGGCCAGCGTCGACCTGCGCCGACCTCAGCCGATCCGGCTGAACTTCTCCGCCTGCCGGGTGGGGCCGGTGACCAGGATGGTGTCGCCGAGCTTGAGCACGGTGTCCGCCGTCGTGGGCTGCCACTGCTCCCCCGCATGCTTCACGCTGGTCACCGTCACCCCGTACTTGCGTCGGATGTGGCAGTCCCCGAGCCGGGAGCCCGCGAAGGAGGGGTGCACCTCGGTCTTGACCATCGCGAAGTCGGCGTCGATCTCGATGAAGTCCTGCATGCTGCCGCGCACGATGTGGGCCACGCGGCGCCCCATGTCCTTCTCGGGATAGACCACGTGCGGGATGCCGAGCTGTTCGAGGATGAGCCCGTGCGCATCGCTGACGGCCTTCGCCCAGATGTGCGGGATGGAGAAGCGCAGCAGCAGCGAGGTGACCAGGATGCTGGCCTGGATGTCGCTGCCGATGGCCACGACCACCCGATCGAACTCGTTGACCGAGAGCTGCCGCAGCACCTGCTCGTTGGTGGCGTCGGCGGCGACGACGTGGGTCAGCTGCCCGTTGAGGGACTGGACGATGTGTTCGTGGGCCTCGATCCCGAGGACCTCGGCGCCGTCCTCCATGAGCTCGACCGCGAGGGACTGCCCGAAGCGGCCGAGGCCGATGACGGCCACCGCATTCTCCGAGGCGACGCGGGCCGGATCGGTTCCGCCGAAGAGTCTGTGCCTAGCCAATGATCGGCCTTTCCTTGGGGAGGTCGTAGAGGAGCTGCCGCGGCCTCAGAGCGAGCGCGGAGGCAGCGGTGATGGGGCCCAGCCGGCCGATGAACATCAGCGCGACGAGCACGAGCTGAGCCGACCGGGGCAGGTCGGCGGTGATGCCGGTGGACAGCCCCACCGTGCCGAAGGCGGAGAACACCTCGAACAGGATCTCGTCGAGGGTGAAGTCGGTGAGCACCATGAGCACGATGGTGGCGACCGCGACCAGTCCCAGCGCCAGCACGATCACCGTGATCGCCTGGCGGTGGACCGCGCGGGAGAGCCGTTTGCCGAACACCGTCACGGCGCCGGCGCCCCTCAGCTCACCCAGCATCAGGAAGAACACGACGGCGAAGGTGGTGACCTTGATGCCGCCGGCGGTGCCCGCCGGGCCACCGCCGATGAACATGAGCATGTCGATGCCCAGCCAGGTGGCCGGGTCCATGGCGCTGGTGTCGATGCTGTTGAACCCGGCGGTGCGGGTCTGGGCCGACATCGCGAAGCCGTTGAGCACCCGCAGGTGCGGGGGCATCCCTCCGAGGGTCTCGGGGTTCGCCCATTCCAGTGCCGTGATGTACAGCGTGCCCAGCACCAGCAGCAGCGGCGTCGCGGCGACGACGATGCGGGTGTTCATCGTCCACAGGCGGGGGGTGCCCAGCTGCTTGCCGAGCTGCATCAGGACCGGGAACCCCATCCCGCCCAGGATGGTGGCGGTGCTCGCGGTCAGCAGGATCACCGGGTCCCCGGCGAACGGCATGAGGCTGTCGCTGAACAGGGCGAACCCGGCGTTGTTGAAAGCGGAGACGCCGTGGAAGATTCCGAGCCACAGTGCACGTCCCCAGGTCTCGTCATAGGCGAGGGCGAAGCGCAGGGTCAGGATGAGGGAGGCGACCGCCTCGATGAGCAGGGAGAGCCGTACGACGCTCATCACGAGCGAGCGGACGTCCTCGATGCCGAAGCTCTTGACCTCGGAAGCTGCGGTGAGCTTCGAACGCAGGGAGAGCTTGCGGATCACCGCGATGCCGATCACGGAGGCGAAGGTCATCACGCCGAAGCCGCCGATCTGGATCAGCGCGAGGATCACTCCCTGCCCGAAGCCGCTCCAGTAGACCGGAGTGTCCACCACGATCAGGCCGGTCACGCACAGCGCGGAGACCGCGGTGAACAGACCCTCCATCACCGTGGCACCACCGGGGCCCGTGGTCGCGCCCGGATGCAGCAGCAGGAGGGTCCCGGAGATCCCGGCGCCGGCGAATGCCAGCAGGACGGTGCGAGCGGGGCGCGGGCGCCGGTCCGCAACCGGGGTCCGTGCGGTTCTGGTCAACAGCACGCGCGGAATGCTACGCCTGTTGCGCGCACGCACCGACACGGGGTCGTGGACGATGTGGGGCCGAGACGAAACCGGAACCATCTGCCCAGGACATGGTCAGGCTCGCAATGACTCCAGGACCAGCACGGTGCCGTCGTCGTAGACCGATTCGGTGACGGTGTCGGCCGTGTCCTTCACGCCCTGCGGGGCCTGGCCCATGGCGATGCCCACGCGGGCCCAGGTCAGCATCTCGGTATCGTTGAAGCCGTCCCCGACGGCCACCGTGTGAGCCTGCTCGACGCCGAGCCGGGAACGGACATCCTCCAGGGCGCTGGCCTTGGAGACGCCCGGGGCGGCCATGTCCAGCCACGCCGTCCACCCGATCGAGTACTCCACGCCGTGGACGCCGGATTCGGCGATGACCTTGCTGAACTCCTGCGGGGTCAGGTCGGGCACGTGCACGACCACGCGCACGGCCTCCAGCTCCATGAGGTCGTCCAGCGGGCTCTCGATGGCCTCGACGCCGAAGCTGGCGTCCTGGAACCCGGCGGTGGAGTGGAAGGTCCCGTCGGCCTTCTCGACCGCGTAGTGCGCATCGGGGGCGACCTCGCGCAGCGTGCGCAGCGCATGGCCGGGCTGGAAGGTGCGGGTGTCGATCACGCGGTGGCCGCCGTCGGCCTCCGGATCCATCTCGAGGGTGACTGCGCCGTTGGAGCAGACCGCGTAGCCGCGGGTGACGCCGGCGGCCTCCACGATCGGGAGGGTCGCGCCGATGGAGCGGCCGGTGGCGATGACGACGATCTGCTCGTCGGCGGCCTGCTGCAGCGCCTGGCGCATGGGCGGGGACATGGTGCCGTCGTGGTCGACGAGGGTGCCGTCGACGTCGAGGCCGATCAGCAGGCGCTTGCCGGCGAGATCCTTCAGATGCTCGGCCAGGCGCTCCCGGGTGGTGTCCCGGTCGGTGGTCACGGTGGTGGCGTCCATGTCGGGCAGTGTCCCAGCAGCATCTGACGTCCGGGTGAACCGCCGGTGTCGCAGACTGCCGAGCATTCGGCGCCATGTGTTCTTCGCGGTCATCTCAGCGTCTCAGTTCAGGCATCTCGGTGGTCTCGGGCAGGGACGGTCTCAGGCGGGGACCTCGAAGATCTCGCGGCCGCCGAGGTAGGGCCGCAGGCCCTCCGGGACGACGACGGATCCGTCGGCCTGCTGGTGGTTCTCGAGGATCGCTGCGATGAAGCGAGTGGTGCCCAGAGTGCCGTTGAGCGTGGCGACGGGGCGCAGCCCGTCCTCCGTGCGCTCGCGGATGTTCAGTCGCCGTGCCTGGAACTGGGTGGTGTTCGAGGTCGAGGTCAGCTCGCGGTAGGTCTCCTGGCTGGGCATCCACGCTTCGCAGTCGTACTTGCGGGCCGCGGAGGTGCCCAGGTCGCCGGCGGCGGTGTCGATGATCCGGTAGGGCACGTCGATCCGCGCCATCATCTCCCGCTCCCACTCCAGCAGCCGTTCGTGCTCCTCGTAGGAGTCCTCGATGCGGCAGTAGGAGAACATCTCGACCTTGTGGAACTGGTGGACGCGGATGATGCCGCGGGTGTCCTTGCCGTAGCTGCCGGCCTCGCGGCGGTAGCAGGCGCTCCACCCGGCGTAGCGCAGCGGACCGTCCGAGAGGTCCAGGATCTCGTCCTTGTGGTAGCTGGCCAGGGCCACCTCGCTGGTGCCGACGAGGTAGAGATCGTCGTCCTTGTCCAGGTGGTAGACCTCGTCGGCGTGCTCGCCGAGGAAGCCGGTGCCCTCCATCGACTCCGGCAGCACCAGGGTCGGGGTGATCATCGGGGTGAATCCGGCCTTGGTGGCCTGGTCGATCGCGGAGTTCAGGATCGCCAGCTCCAGCTGGGCGCCGACGCCGGTGAGGAAGTAGAAGCGGGCCCCGGAGACCTTCGCGCCGCGGGCCATGTCGATCGCCTTCAGGCCCTCGCCGATCTCCAGGTGGTCCTTGACCGGATGCTCGAAGGTGGGAACCTCGCCGACGGTCTCGCGCAGCTCGAAGTCCTCCTCGAGTCCTTCGGGGGCGCCCTCGGCGAGGTTCGGGATCTCGCGCAGCGCCTTATCCCGCGCGGCGATGGCCTCGGCGGTCTCCGCCTCGAGGCGCTTGACGTCGGTGGAGAGCTGCTTGACCTCGGCCAGCAGCTGCTGCTTCTCCTCGCCCTGGGCCTGGGCGACCTTCTTGCCGAAGGCCTTCTGCTGGGCGCGGGCGGACTCGTACGCGGCGGTGGTCTCGCGCCAGCGGGAATCCGCCTCGAGCACGGCATCGACGGTGGCCGTGTCGCGCCGACGCGCCCTCTGGGCGTCGCGGACGGCATCGGGGTTCTCGCGCAGCAGCCGCAGATCGATCATTGCACCAGGGTACCTGCGGCGACGTGGTAGTCGTACGCCGGCGTCAGTACCCTGAGCGCATGGACCACACTCTCCTCGCGCTCAGCATCGCCTCGGTCGTCATCATGGTCGTGGCGGTCGTGCTGCTGGTCGTCGTACTGCGGCATCTCGGCCGACACCGTCGCGAGATCGCCGCCCTGCGCGCCGCGGCCGAGGAGCAGCCTGGCGGCCGGGTGGCGCGGGGGGCGCGAGGCCGGAGACGGGCCGACGGGTCGGCGGCCGGTACCGAGGCGGATCGCGCTGGGGCCTCCGACGACGAGGGCGCCGGGGACCACGCCCCCGCGGACCGGCTGCGGAAGGTCGCGGTCGTCGTGAACCCCTCGAAGTTCTCGGATGCGGAGGCGTTCCGCACGCGCGTGCGCGAGGTGGTGGAGAATCTCGAGGGCGCCGAGGTCGCCTTCTACGAGACGACCGTGGAGGATCCGGGCCGGGGCCAGGCCCGCCAGGCCCGCACCGAGGGCGCCGATCTGGTGGTCGCCGCGGGCGGGGACGGCACGGTGCGCATGGTGGCCTCGGTCCTCGCCGACACGGACACCCGCATGGGCATCATCCCGGCCGGTACCGGCAACCTGCTGGCCCGCAACGTGGACGTGCCGCTGGACGACCCGGCCGCGGCCATGACCGCGGCCCTGACCGGCCATGACCGTCGGATCGACGTGGGCTGGCTGCGCACCGGTGGCAGCGTGACCGAAGCCGCGGCAGCCGCCGAGCAGATCTTCCTGGTCATCGCCGGATTCGGGGCCGATGCCGAGATGATCGGTCACACCGATGACTCGATGAAGAAGCGCCTGGGCTGGCTCGCCTATGTCTTCGGCGGAGTGCGCACCATCCTGGGCCGATCCATCGACGTGGTGGTCGACTTCCCCGACGGCACGCGGCATGCGCACAAGGCCAGGACCGTGCTGCTGGGCAACGTCGGCAAGCTCCCCGGCGGCTTCGTGCTGATGCCCGACGCGACCGTCGACAACGGCAGGCTCGAGATCGTCGTGGCCGGCTGGAAGGGCGCAGCCGGGTTCAGCCAGGTCCTCACCCAGGTCGTCAATCCCAAGCTCTCCCCCCGGCCGCGCCTGGCCTCGATGGATCGCTACTCGGCCACCGAGGTGCGGGTGGCGACGACCAAGGCGCAGCCGGTCCAGCTCGACGGTGACACCGACGTGGAGGCGAGCCACCTCATCGGCCGCATCGACCCCGGCGCGCTGCTGCTGCGCGTGCCGGTCAGCCCTGACCCGACGCGGGAGTGAGTGCGGGAGCTGGGGCTGGAGCCCGCCGAGCGATCCACGGCGCGTCTGCCCTCAACTGTCCGAAGCCCCGCCCTCGACGTCCTCGAAACCGAGCCATGTCTCGTCATCCGAATAGGCGCGGGTCTCCGCACTGAACCAAATATCGAGGTACGGCGGAGTAAATGATTCGCGACTTGTCGGAATGCCGCGGACACCGCGACCATCGAGCGCGAAAAGAAAGAGGTGCTCCTGCACCGCGTAATAGTCGTCTGTGATGACAGTGACTCCAGCTGCCTCGTTGATCTCCTCCGCGGGGGTGCCGATCGAGAAGATCTGGAATCTGTCCCACTCGAAGTCCGTGCCGTCGGAGACCCTGGCGGACGTGCCGGACCCCGTCGCCTCGATGAGGAGTTCGTCCAGCTGGAGGCTGCCGGCGACCTCGATCTCACGCCGAGGTCTCCCCGGCAGGAACCCGCACCCCGCGCCGGCGCCGGCGAGCACGGCACCAACGAGCCCTACGGCGAGCTGCCGCCGGGTGGGACCCCAGTTGCGCGCAACGTGCCGGTTATACGGGGCCAGTGCCATGGAAAGATCAGGCGCCGCTCGAGGCCGGCGTGACCATGCCGGTCAGCTTCTCGACCCAGTCGCGGGCCTCGTCATAGGCCTCGTCGGCGAATTCGGCGGGCGCGTCGGGGCGCACCCCGTCGACCCGCGGGTAGGAGCCCAGGTAGTGGACGACCGGACAGATCCGGTGCAAGGCACGCAGCGCGGCGGCGACGCGGCGGTCCTCGATGTGCCCCTCCACGTCGATCGAGAAGGAGTACCGGCCCAGGAAGTCGCCGATGGGGCGCGACTCGATGCGGGAGAGGTTCACGCCGTTGGCGCTGAACATCTCCAGCGTCTCCAGCAGCGCGCCGGAGCGGTTGTGCGGCAGGTGCAGAACCAGCGACGTCTTGTCGGCGCCGGTGCGTGCCGGGATCCTGCCCTCGCGGGTGACGAGCACGAAGCGCGTCTGGGCACCCTCGTAGTCCTCGATGCCCTCGGCGAGGATCTCCAGGCCGAAGTGCTTCGCTGCCAGTGGCGAGCACACGGCGGCGCGGCCCCGGGCGTCCTCGGCGCTCAGCGCGGCCAGGTCCTGGGCGGCGGCGGCTGTCGAAGAGGCGGCGGCGATGTCGGCTTCGGGGACGTTCTCGCGCAGCCAGCCCTGGACCTGCGCCTGCGCGTGCGGGTGGGAGGCGACGACGTCGAGGTCGCTCAGCGCGGTGGTCTCGCGGGCGGCGAGCACGAAGGTGATCTGGACGATCTGCTCGGCGACGATGGTGATCGAGTCGGTGGCGGCGAGCACGTCGAGGGTGCCCGAGACCCCGCCCTCCACGGAGTTCTCGATCGGCGCCATGAGCGCGTCGATGTCCCCACCGATGAGGTCGGTGGTGGCGGTCGCGACGGAGGCGAACGGCACGATCTCGGCGTCGCCGGCGAACTCCTCGGGCGCCTCGGCGAGGGCCTGCAGGAGTGCCTGGTGGGTGAACGTGGTCTCGGGACCGAGGAAGCCGTACCGCATGAGAGCCAAGGGTAATGCGCTGCGCGGCCGGTGCGGGTCAGTGCGTCCGGTTCCCCGGACACATCGGGGTGACGGGGCAGCAACGGGGAGCGGTCAGCGCAGCTCGATCGTCCACCGCTCCACGGTGCGCGTCGCGTCGGCCGGGTGGGGTTCGTGGTGACCGGTCGCCGTCGCCCCGAGGTGGTGGGCCACAGCGAGCGAGGCCGCATTGGCCGGGGCGATCAGCAGGACGAGTTGGTGGATCTTGGGGTCGGTGCGGGCGACCTCGACCACCGCCGAGGCCAGTGCGTGGCCGTCTCCCTGGCCCCGGTGAGCGGCGAGGAGCCAGTACGTCATGGTGGCCTGGTTCCGCGTGAGCCCGGGGGCCCTCGTGTTCAGACCCGCGCCGCCGATCAGCGTCGAGGTTCCGTCGGCGACTCGGCCGGACTCAGCGGGAAGCGCCGCATACTCACGGATCGGCCCGTCCTCGCGCCACCGGGCGCAGCGGGCCAGGAACGTCGAGAGCGACTCGGCGTCCCACCGGCATCCCGAGATCTCGCGGGCGATGGCCTCGTCCTGGCCCTCGAGGATCGCCGGGGCGTGCTGCGGTCCCAGCGGTTCGAGCCGGATGCTCACGAGTGCTGTTCGGCCCGCTCGACGCGCTCGGACTGCTCGGCGGGCTCCTCCGTCCCGGCCAGTACTTCGCGCACCGCGGCCAGGATCGCCATGTCGGTGTGGCCGTCCTCGCGGGCATCGGAGACGACGCCGCGGAACAGCGCCACCAGCGCCGGGTCCGCCTCTCCCCCGCCCTCACGCGCCACGGCCGCGGCGTACGCCTCGCTCGCGGCCACCGCACCGGGGGCGACGGTGGTGCCTGCCCCGCGCCTGGTCACGATGATCTCGGCCTCTTCGAGCAGCCTGTAGGCGCGTGCCACCGTGCCCGGGGCCAGACCGAGCTCGCCGGCATAGGCGCGGATCGCGGGCAGCCGGTCCCCCGGCGTCAGCTCACCGCTGCGGACCTGGCCGATGATCTCGCGGCGGACCTGTTCGTACGGCGGGGTCGGGTTCGTCATGGCGACCACGATATGGCTCGTCGGCGCTTCTCCAGCTGAGCGACGCCCGCCCGTCGCGCAACGCTGCCCAAGGCCACAAAAGAGACGCCACCCGAGGCCGCCCTGCCAAGGCCACGAAGGGGAGGCCAGTCGAAGCCGCCCTGCATATAGCGGTCCACCTGCGAGAGACGTCCCCTTCGCGGACACGGACGACGCGGGCGCGGTGAGAGATCCGTGGAGGCCCTGTATGGGTCGGGCTTCCGGGCGGCCGGGGCCCGTAGCATCGTTGTCGTGCCTCACCTCCCGGTTCTCTCCCTGCCCGCTCGTCGCCTGCGCGTCCTGCCGGGCGCGGTGCTGGCCGCGCTGTTCGGCGCCCTGCTGCTGGGCACGACGCCGCCGGCGCAGGCCGACGGACCCGAGGATCCGGTGCGGCTGGTCATCACCACCGCGGGGCTGGGCTGGGAGGACATCTCCGCCGAGGCGACCCCGAACCTGCAGTGCTTGGCGGACCGCTCCGGTGCCGGCGCGATGAACACGACCTCGTCCACGGTGGTCTCCACCGAGCGCCAGGGCTTGGAGACTCTGCACACCGGCTACCGGGGCCTCGCGGAGAAGGCACCGCGCACTGCGGGCATCCCGACCCCGCCCACCGACCAGTGGCAGCAGCTGCCGGTCGAGACCGTCGAGGTCGACGCCAGCGATCGCGAGGTCTCCGGCGAGATATCCGCGCAGCAGACCACCGCCGTCGCCGACGCCCTCGCGGGCGATGCGATCATTCAGGTCGACGCCGGGTCGGTGCCCGACCATGACAATCCGGACCGCGCGCAGGACCTGGCCGCGCTGGATGAGACCGTCGGCCGCGTCCTCGAGGCCGCCGGCGGCTGCGATGCCGAGGCCCTCCCCCGCACCCTGCTGGTCTCGGTCGCTGCGACCGATCCGCCGGACCCCGACGAGATGGAGAAGACCGGCGCGGTCGCCTCCCGGACCGTCGGCCTGCAGGTCGCCCTCGATTCGGCCTTCCCCGGCCAGGCGCTGACCAGCGGGGCCACCAAGCAGAACGGCGTGGTGGTGCTGACCGACGTGCTGCCCACGATCCTGGCCTCCTACGACGCGGAGCCCGACGGGAACATCCCCGGTCAGCCCTTCCGCGGAATCGACCACGGTGACCCCCAGCAGCTCGCCCTGGACCGCTCCCTGGCCGCGGCCGAGGTCGATGCCGCGACCATGCCGGCGCTCGGCTCGTGGTTCGCCCTCGGCGTGATCGGCCTGGTGCTCGTGCTCGTGCCCGGGTTCGCACGACGCCCGCGGGTGGCCGCCGTCGGCCGCGCCCTGCTGGCCATCACCCCCTTGGCGCTCGCGGTGGCCCTGTTCGCCTCGGCGGTGCCCTGGTGGCGGGCCGAGAACGACGCGCTCGCGCTGACCGGAGTGATCTGGGCCGGCAGCGCCATCCTGGCGGCGATCTCACTGGCCGGCCCCTGGCGCCGCCACCGGCTGGGACCCGCCGGGGTCTCTGCGGCCCTGGTCGCGCTGCTGATCCTCGGGGAGTCCGCGACGGGGTCGCGGTTCCAGCTCGGCTCCCCGCTCGGGGCGCAGCCGATCTCCGGGGGCCGCTTCTACGGGCTCTCGAATCACCTGTTCGGGATGGTGCTGGCCGCGGCGATGATGGCCCTGCTATGCCTGTTCGCGGTGGTGGCCACGTCCCGGGCCCGGGTGGTGTGGACGCTCGCCGTCGGCGCAGTGGTCGCGGTGGTGTGCGTGGCCCCCTCGATGGGCGCGGACTTCGGCTCCATGCTGACGACGATCCCGACCTTCGGACTGCTGGCGCTGCTGGTCTCCGGGACCCGGCCACGGCTGTGGCACGTGCTCGCGCTCGGCGCCGGCAGTGTCGTGGCGGTGCTGGGAGTCTCGTTCCTGGACTGGCTGCGGCCCGCGGAGGAGCGCACCCACCTGGGACGGTTCATCGACGAGCTGATCAGCGGCGAGCTGTTCTCCGTGGTCGTGCGCAAGCTCGCGCAGAACATCGGGATGACCACCGGGTACTGGTCCCTCGCGATCCTGATGATCCTGGCCGTGATCGCCTCCGTGGCGATCCTCATGCCGCGCCGGATCGGCTGGCGCCGCCTCGCCGAGCTCGACACGCTCCACCCCGCCTCGTATGCGGTGCGCGTGGCGCTGGTGTCCGGCACCTGGCTCGGGTACGCCGTCAACGACACCGGCCCTGTGCTGGTCGCCGCGATCCTGGGGATCTGGATCGCCTATCTCCCGGCGGTGCTGCCGGATCCGACGCTGCCGTCGGAACGGGACGAACCCGTCGGCGGAGACGTCACCGCTGCCACTCCTCGATGACGCGTTCCAGCGTGCTGCGACCCAGGGAACTCGCGTCTGCAGGGACCATGGTCGGTCGAGGCCGCTACCGGGGCGGGGTCGCCCGGCCGCCGGGGGATGCGCGCGATGATCTCGGGGCCGACGGCGACGATCGCGTTGTCGGTCCCGTCCGTCTCCAGCGCCCGGACCTCGAGGTCGGCGAGCCGGGGGAACTGCTCGGCGATGGCCCGCTGTACCGCGCGGAGCGGAATTGGCGAGGATGCGGAGGCACGGGAGGCGGTCATCGGCCGCGAAACTACCGACGCTCCGGCCTCACCGCGAGGGGTTTTCCGCCCCTCGGCTCGATCTCTGCTGTCGAGACCGCTGTAGGTGCCGTTATTCGGTCCCCATAGCGGCAACTGCAGCGGTCTCGACCAGCGACAACTGCAGCGGTCTCGACTCGATCGCGGCTCGTAGCTGGTGGCGCGCGAGTGGCTGGGTCAGTCGGCATTCTCGGCGTCGACCGCGGCGTGGACGACCAGCGAGGTGTACTCGTCGGGGCTCAGCGGCGGCCGGATCGAGGGCGGCAGCTCCGGTTCGGGGGCACTGAGGTGGGAGGCGATGATGACCGCGTGCTCCGGGCTGAATTCGCCCTCGACCGGTGCGGCCTGCAGCTTCTCGGCGAGTGCGTCGAGATCGACCCCGGCGAGGTAGACGGCGTCGTCGGAGGCGAAGGGCCCGGTCACCGGCAGGGCGCGCAGCCTGCGTCCCAGGGCCTCGACGTCGACGTCTCCGAGTGCGCGGGTCTCGGCGTCGGAGAACTCGCCCTCGACCGGGAGCACGGAGAAATCGTCCCGACGACGCCTCGCGCGGCGGCCTCGTGCCCGCTGCTCGGCGTTCGCGGGCACCTCGCCCGTCGCCGACCCGTCAGTGACCGCCGGCTCCTCGGTGGACACGGAATCCTCAGCCCGTGCCGGTGCCGGGGCCGGGGCCTCGGGAGCCGCCGGTACGTCAGCGGTCGCGGGATCCGGCGGGATGGCCCAGGCGTCGGCCTCCGGCTCGTCGGCCTCGGGCACGGCCTGTGCGGGCTCGCCCAGACCGGCGGCGAAGGCGTCGGCCGTGTGCCCGTCGGCCGTGCGCGCAGGCGTGATCTGGTCCGCGGACGGTTCGTCGACATCGCCGTCCTGGGCGGAGGTCGGCGCGGCATCGGCAGACTCCTGGGCGGAGGTCGGCACTGCGTCGACAGGCTCCTCGGCGGCCGTCGGCGCGGCATCGGCAGACTCCTCGGCGGCCGTCGGCGCGGCATCGGCAGGCTCCTCGGCGGCCGTCGGCGCGGGGCCGTCTGGCTCCTCGCGCTCGGCGACGGTGGCAGCGGCCGGCGAGGGCGCGATGACGTCGCCGTCGAGGTCGTCCTCGGACGGCGCGCCGGCTTCGTCGGCGTCGAACACGCCGCGGCGCTTGCGGGCCAGGGCGCGCAGCACGTCCCGCAGCTGGGCGGCGCGATGCAGCTGACCGCGCAGGTCACGGCCGGTCGAGCGGTGGTGGAGGTCCGCCTCGATCTCCTTGACCCAGAATCCTGCAGAGAGCGCGTCGATGGTCAGCGACGTCTCCACGCCCCAGCCCGGGGCGAGCGGCTGGCAGGCCTCCCAGGTCTCGCGGGTGATGCAGCGGGTCCCGGACAGCGGCTGGGTCGCCTCCCAGCCGGTAGCGCGACGGATGCCGCTGCGGGCGGTGCGCACCACGATGCCCATGCCGGCCGCCCCGGCCTGCGGCGGCAGCAGGGCGACGGCCATGTCGACGCCCTCGCCGAGCACCGCGTCGACCAGCGGCTGGGCCGCCGTGGCGGAGGTCTCCATGTCGGCGTCCAGGAACAGCAGGGCGCGCGGGGCGACGTCGGCCCCGATGACGGGAAGCGGCCCGGTGTGGCCGGGAGCGCGCGGCTCGGCGTGCAGCTCCTCGGAGAAGTCCTCGCCGCCATCGGCGCGTTCGGCATGCTCACGGATCGCGACCATCTGCGCACCGGTGGCCATGGCGGCCGCCTTGCCGCGGTTGGTCTTGTGCCGCACCACCAGGGCGTCGGCCCCCATGGCGACGGCGGAGGTGGCGTCGGTGGAGCCGTCGTCGACGGTCACGACCAGATCGACCCCGACGATGGCGCGGGCGGCCTCGATGGTCGCCTCGATCCGCTCCGCCTCGTTCTTGGCGGGGATCACGACGGCCACCCGCTCGGGGCGGTTCGCCGTCAGCGGCCCCGCGACGCTCATCGCAGCGTCACCTGCCGGGCCACGATCCCGCCGCGGGCCCGGCGCTCGAGCGCCGTCAGCGGTTCCTTGGTGTTCAGGGCCTCCTCGAAGCGAGCGCGGAAGTCCGCAGCGATCTCCTCGACGGGCTCGACCCCGTGCCCCTTGGGCAGGTCCCACACCGGGATCGACATGCCCTCGGCGCGGAAGGAGCCGACGTACTTGGTGCCCTCGCCGATGGCCGATTCGCGGCGGGCGTGCAGGCGGGTGACAGCGTCGATCACGCGGTCCTCGTCGGCGTCGAGCACCCAGCGCACGTGCTCCTTGGGGCCGGCGTCGACCCAGTACGCGTGGGGCAGCCCGCCGATCGGGGCGGTGGGCATGATCGACTCGTTGGCCTGCTTGATCGACTCGTCGATCTCGGCGGTGCGCTGGGCGTTGGGGTCGAGCCAGAAGTCGAAGGTCTCGTGGACGGTGATGGCGAAGTCGCTGTCGAGGTCGAGGATCTCCTGCAGGCGCGGCGCCTCGTCGTCGAGGGTGACGGTGGTGATCGGATTGCCGGGCTCGAGGGCGAGGGCGAGCTTGATGGCCTGCCCGATGCCGCGCGAGAGATCCCCGCCGGGGTAGCCGGCCTGGACTCCGACGGTGACGGTGCCGTCCGTGCGACGCACCGCGGGCCAGGCCATGGGCAGGATGGTCGCCAGTTCCACGTCGGCCGAGCCGTACTCGGCGGTGGTCTTCGCCCTCATGGTCGCCGCCGGGATCAGCTGGCGCATGGCGACCAGGTCTCGTTCGTTCGGCAGCCCCTCGAAGGGGCGGAGGACCAGAGCGTCGTGCGGGGCGGGACTCATGCCGGAAAGTCTACCGATCCCTGGCCCCGTCCCGAGGGACCCCGGGTCATGCCGCGACGTGCACGGCATGACCCGCCGACGGGCCGAGTCATGGCGCGACCGCGGTCCGTGCCTCGGACGCCTCGCCGTCGACCTGACGGCGAGCGCTCAGCTCCCTCCACGCACCGCTCAGCGTCGCCGGACGGGCGAAACCGACCAGAGCGATCGCCACGGTCCCCAGCAGGGCCATCACCGGGTACTGCCACACCATCTGGTCCGAGAACCAGTACAGCGCGAGAGTCGCCGTCGAGGCGAGCACGACCGGTGCCGTGACGACGCCGAGCACGAGCAGCAGGCCCAGCGCGAGCTCCAGCAACGGAATGCTCGGCCCCAGCAGCACCCTGAAGGGCTCCATCACGTTCTGCGCGAACCAGACGAAGGCACCGGGGACGCGGGGGTTGTTCGCCGCACCGTCGACCACGAGACCGATATCGGCCACCCCGAAGCCCGCACGCACCTTCACGGCACCTTCGGCGAGCCAGAGGACCCCGAGCAGCACCCTCGGGAGCGCGGCGAGAGCTGCCCCTGCCCACCTCGTCATGACAGCGGCGCGCTTCCGAACACGGCCTTGGCCTTATCGCAATGGACCACGACGTGGTCGAACTGGGAGACGTCCGTCCCGTCGAGAGGGAAGGACTGCTCCGCCTCGTCCCAGGCGACCTTCCCGAGCTCCGTGCCGGCGGTGACCGCAGCCTCGTCGTCACCCGAGGTCAGGTACAGGTGAAGGTCGGGCCCCTCGTCGGAGCTGAACTCCGTGAGGGAAAGGGTGTCAGCGTCGATGGTGGCGGTGCCCTCGACGACCTTGTCGTTCGCGCCGGCGAAGGTTCCCTCGGCCGCCCCGGCGGCGTCCATGGGCTCCTCGTCCTCCATGGACTCATCCTCGTCCATGGACTCCTCGCCGTCGGCCATGGGCTCATCCTCCGCCGCCGGCTCCTCGGAGCCGCAGGCGGCCAGGAAGGCGGTGAGGGAGAGCGCGCCGGCACCGATGAGCGTGCGGCGGTGGAATCGGGTGGTGGTGTTAATCATGGGGGCCTCCGTGGGAATGCTTGTACTGCGGGTCCATCCCGCAGCACCCAGTGGACCCGCCCGCCGACCACGCAGGACAGAAGGATGTCGGACGCGTCAGCGGGATGACGGATCCGTAAGATCCGCCGGCCCGTGACGCGCATAGGCTGGCTCACATGAGCAGCAGCGCCGCCCCGTCGGGGGCTCGGGTGATGGTCGTCGAGGACGACGCCGCCGTGCGCACCGTGGTGGGTGACTACCTCCGGGTCGCCGGCTACAACGTGACCCCGTACAGTGTCGGCAGCGACGCCTGGGACGCCGTGCGCTCGCGCACCCCGGACCTCATGGTGCTGGACCGCATGCTGCCTGGGCTCAGCGGTGACGAGCTGTGCCGCCGCGTGCGCGACATCTCCGACCTGCCCATTCTCATGCTCACGGCGCTCCACGGCGTCGATCACCGTATCGAGGGGCTCGAGCACGGCGCCGACGACTACCTCGCCAAGCCGTTCTCGCTGCGCGAGCTGCAGCTGCGCGTCGAGGCGCTGCTGCGGCGGCGACTGCCCGCCTCCGCCCCACGGGAGTTCACCGTCGGCGCGTTCCGGGTCGATCCGGCGCATCGTCGGCTCTGGATCGGGGCGGACGAGGTGGCGCTGACCGCGCGCGAGTACGAGCTGTTCCTGTACCTCCTCGGCCGCCAGGGGCAGGTCGTGCGGCGCGACGAGATCCTGCGGGAGGTGTGGGGCTGGACCATCGGTGACGCCTCGACGGTGACCGTGCACGTGCGCCGGCTCCGCGAGAAGATCGAACCCGATCCCCGGACCCCTCGCTACCTGCGCACCGAATGGGGCGCAGGCTACCGGCTCGACCCGGGGCCGACATGCTGAGTGCCACCGACCTCCTGCTCATCGTCGTCACCACCGTGGTGTGCACCGGGATCGTGACCGCGCTCGCGGGGCTCGCGCTGAGCCGCAACCGACGGGGATCGATCGCCTCGCAGACCGGGATCGTGGTGGCCGCCGCGGTCTTGTCGATCGCCCTGACCACCATCGCCGTGCTGGTGGAGATGTACTTCTCCGCGCACGACGTGATCGTCCTGGCCTCGGTCATGGGCGTCTCCGGTCCGCTGAGCCTGCTCGCCGCGTGGCTGCTGATCACGCGGCAGGTGCGGGCCTCAGTGACCTCCGTGTCCACCTCGGCGCGACGACTCGGCGACGGGGCCGTCCTCGAACCCGTCCCGACGAGCTGGAAGGAGTTCCAGGAGATCTCCGCCGAGCTCGCCGAGACCTCGCGGAAGCTGGCCGCGGCGCGCGAAGAGATCGAGTCGCTCGACGCCTCGCGCCGCCAGTACGTCGCCTGGATTTCCCATGATCTGCGCACTCCGCTGGCCGGGCTGCTGGCTATGGCGGAGGCGCTCGATTCCGGAATCGCCGAGGACCCCGCCGAGTACGTGCGCGGAATCCGGGGTCGCGTGGACACTCTCAACGCCATGGTCGAGGATCTCTTCGAGCTTTCGCTGATCCAATCGGGCAGTCTCCACCTGCGGCGCGAGGCCGTCGAGCTGCTGGATCTGGTCTCCGATGCGGTGGCCGACGTCATGCCCGTTGCCGAGGCCCGCGAAATCACGATCGTCCCCCGCGGCGTCGAGGGCAGAGTGCTGCACGCGGACCCCCGCGAACTGACCCGAGCCCTCGCAAACCTGCTCAGCAACGGCGTGCGCCATTCTCCCGACGGCGGCGAGATCATCATCTCCGCCGACCTCCTGGACCGGGACCGGCTGGTGCTGAGCGTGCTGGACCAGGGACCGGGCGTCTCGAGCGAGGAGCTGGGCTACATCTTCGAGGTCGGATGGCGGGCCGACACGGCGAGACCTGCCCGGGAGCCGGGCGACGGGAGCACCGGTGCCGGGCTCGGCCTGGCGATCGTCCGTGGCATCGCCGAGGCGCACGGTGGCGCCGTCCGCGCGGAGCACGTGCACGAGGGTTTCCGTCTCGACCTGATCCTGCCGGCCTGACCATGCGACCCTCAGCCGCCCTCGGACCCTGCCTCATGCTCCAAGATCAGCTCGGCATCGTCCTCGGGGTTGCGACCGGTCACGACGAAACCGCACCGGTCGTACAGGCGCCGGGCCGTGTGGTTCTTCTCGAGGACGGTGAGGCGGCAGCGGGTGGCGGGATAATGCTCGGCGAGCCAGTCGACGGCCGTGGTGATCAGGGCACGCCCGGCGCCACTCCCCCTGGCTTCCGGAGCCACCCACATCGAGATCAGCTCAGCAGGCTCACCGGGCTGCTGAGGGAGCATGAGGCGCACCATGCCCGAATCCTCCCCGCCGGTCGCCGCCACGAAAGAGACCATCGGGGCGGACACTCCTGCGCGCCAGTGCTCCTCGGTATCCCGCTCGAGGACCTCCTCCAGCGTGCTGGCGAAGGCCCACGGCGCATCGGCCAGCGCGCGCAGCCGCAGTTCGCGCCACGTGCGCCATTCCTCGGGCGCAAGCACTCTCACCTGCATCATGCGTCGTACGTTTTCATGCGGCACGGCGGGCTACAACCGAGTTTTCGCGTCAGGCGAGATGGCCACTGCCGCTACGCCGGTGGCGGATATACCGTGAGGCGATGACGCTCGCACCATCGCGCGACACCGGCCGCGCACCATCGCTCGACGCCGACGGCGCGCCCATGCTCGACACCGATGTCGTCGCCCGCCACAAGCTCTCCCATGACGCCTCGCACTACCTGCTGCTGCCCGAGGCCGTCGCCTCCCCGACCGACGAGGCCCAGGTCGTCGCGCTGCTGCGGCAGGCCACGCAGACCCGTCGGCCGATCACCTTCCGCTCCGGCGGCACCAGTCTGTCCGGGCAGGCGCAGTCCGACGCCGTCCTGGCCGACGTGCGCCGGAACTTCCGGTCCGTGGAGGTCCTCGACGACGGCGAGCGCGTACGCGTCGGCCCCGGGTCGACCCTGCGGCAGGTCAACGCGCACCTCGCCCGCCACGGACGCCGGCTGGGCCCGGACCCGGCCTCGGAGATCGCCTGCACGATCGGCGGGGTGATCGCCAACAATTCCTCGGGGATGGCCGCGGGGATCAGCGAGAACTCCTATCGCACCCTCGAATCGCTGCGGTTCGTGCTGCCCAGCGGCACCGTGGTCGACACCGCCGCCCCGGATGCCGACGCCCGCCTGCGCGAGGACGAGCCGGAGCTGCACGAGGGCCTGGTCCGCCTGAGCCGTCGGGTACGCGAGGACGCCGAGGCCACGCGGGTCATCCAGGAGCGGTTCGCCCTGAAGAACACGATGGGCTATGGCATCAACGCGCTGCTGGACTTCGAGGAGCCCGCCCAGGTCCTCGCCCACCTGATCGTCGGCTCCGAGGGGACCCTCGCCTTCGTCTCCTCCGCGGTGTTCCGCACGGTCGCGATCCAGAAGCACATCACCACCGGGCTCATGGTGCTGCCGTCGCTGCAGGCGGCCACGGCGGCGCTGCCGGAGGTGGTCGGCGCCGGGTTCGCAACCGCGGAGCTGATGGACGCCCGCTCCCTGACCGTCGCCCAGAACCTGGCGGGGGCGCCCCAGGAGATCCGGGGACTGGACGTCGCCGACCATGCCGCACTCCTGGTCGAACATCGCAGCGACGACCCGGACGAGCTCGAGCACAAGGCCTCCGAGGCGACCGCGCTGGCCGGCGGCCTCGGGCTGTCGACGCCGCTGGAGATGACCACCGACGCCTCCCGCCGGGCCGCGATGTGGACCAGCCGCAAGGGGCTCTACGCCGCGATCGCCGGCGCCCGACCGGAGGGCTCGACCGCGCTGCTGGAGGACGTGGTGGTGCCGGTTCCCGAGCTGGATGAGACCTGCCGCGGCCTGCAGTCCCTGTTCGAACGCCACGGCTATACCGAGTCGGTGATCTTCGGGCACGCCAAGGACGGCAACATCCACTTCCTGCTCAACGAGCGGCTCGGCCAGTCCCAGGACCGACTGGAGGCGTTCACGGAGGACATGGCCGAGCTGGTGCTCGATCACGGCGGCAACCTCAAGGCCGAGCACGGCACGGGCCGGGTCATGGCCCCGTTCGTCGAGCGCCAGTACGGCCCGGAGCTGTACCAGGTGATGCGGGAGATCAAGCAGCTCGTCGACCCCGCCGGGATCCTCAATCCGGGTGTCCTGCTCACCGATGACCCCTCGGCCCACATGCGCGATCTCAAGCCCGTCATCGGCATCGAGGAGGAGGCCGATCGCTGTGTGGAGTGCGGCTACTGCGAGCCGGTCTGCCCCAGCAAGGATCTCACCCTCACGCCGCGCCAGCGGATCGTGCTGCGACGGGACGCGAACCTCGCCGAGCAGCGCGGCGACCTCGCCACGGCGGCGGCGATCCGCGAGGCCTACGAGTACCAGAGCGATCAGACCTGCGCGGCCGACGGGATGTGCGTGACCGCCTGCCCGGTCGACATCAACACCGGTGACCTGGTGCGGCGGCTGCGCGCGGAATCCGCGGAGCCACCGGCGGCCACGGCCTGGAAGGCCGCGTCCTCACGGTGGGCCACGGTCACCCGTGGGGCCTCGGCCGCGATGACCGCCGCCGGCGTGATGCCCGCGGCGCTGCCCCGGGCGGCGACCGACGTCGGCCGGGCTCTGCTCGGTGCGGAGACGGTGCCCGAGTACCGCCCGGAGCTGCCGCGCCGTGGCGGGTCGGTGCGCCGTGCCGGCAGCCGGGGTCGCACCGGGGCCGACGTCAGTGTCGTCTACCTCCCGGCCTGCGTGCACACCATGTTCGGCGCCGCCGAGGAGTCCCGCGGCAGGTGTGGCGGAGGCTGCGGTTGCGGGAGCGGGAGCGGGAGCACGACCGGCGTCCCGGCGTCGCTGACCCTCCTCGCCCAGCGCGCGGGAGTCCGGTTCGCCGTTCCGGACGACGCCGCCTCCCTGTGCTGCGGCACCCCGTTCTCCTCCAAGGGCATGACGGCGGCGAAGGAGCAGATGCGCGAGCGGGTGCGCAACGCCCTGCGGGAGGCCACCGATGGCGGCGAGCTGCCGGTGATCGTCGATGCGGCGAGCTGCACCGAGGGCATCGTGGAGGCCGTGGAAGGCACCGGCATCGAGGTCATCGACGCGATCACCTACGTGCGCCGCCACCTGCTGGACCGCCTCGAGATCCGCGAGCCGGCGCGCTCGGTGACCGTGCATCCCACGTGCTCGACCACCCATCTGGGCGCGAGCGACGATCTGGTCGCGATCGCTGAGGCCTGCGCCGAGGACGTCGTGGTGCCGGTGGAATGGGGGTGCTGCGCCTACGCGGGGGACCGCGGCATGCTGCATCCGGAGCTGACCGCCTCGGCCACCGCCGCCGAGGCGGCCGAGGTCGCCCGGCGGGAGACGGACTGGTACGTCTCGGCCAACCGCACCTGCGAGCTGGGCATGCAGGCGGCGACCGGCAAGGCGTACCGCCACGTCCTGGAGCTGCTGGCCGCCGTCACGGCGTGACGCCCGGGCTCCGTCAGTCCTGCGGGGTGTCCGTCTCCTGGGGAGTATGGGTCTCCAGATCCCGGCGGAAGGCTCGGCGGCGCGCGTAGGCGTGGACCTGGTCGAGGATCTCGGCCTGCCGCAGCGCGTTCTCGGCGAGCCGGGCGAAGACCTCGGGGCCCAGGCCCAGCAGTTCGGCGTTGTCCTGGAGGGTCTGCCAGCCGCCCCGTTTGCCGATCACGGCGCTGCGCATCAGTTCGGTCTCCAGCACCATCGTCATCGGTGAGCGCGTGGCGAGGCGCCCGTTGTTCTTCAGCCGCCCGGCGCGCTCGCCGAGCCAGGCCACTGCCTGCCGGTGCGGCAGCTGTCGGAAGCCGAGATCGTGGATGAGCTCCTCGAGGAACTGCCGTTCCGCCCGGATCTCCTGGCCGACGCTGGACAGCGGCGCGAACACCGGAGTGTCCACGAACGCCGCCGCCATCCGCTCGATGCGTTCCACGCCGGCCGAGGCGCCGGTGAGATGGTCGGAGAGGTAGAGGTTCAGCAGGTCCTGCGTGACCTTCTCGGAGATCTGCGGGCGGGGCTCGACGGGCAGATGCCGGGTCGCTCCCCCGGGTGCCGTCTCGCCCACGCGGCCGCTCGGTCCATCGGCCCTGGCCCCGGCACCGGCCACGGCCGGCACCTGATCGACGGGGAGCTGGGCGCGGCGGACATCGCGCGGACGCATCGGCACCGAGCCGGCACCGTGGCCGGCGATCATCCCCTCCAGCAGTTCCTCGACCGCCTCGGCGGCGGTGTGGTGGGGCGCCCAGCCCAGTTCCGCCTTCGCTCGTTCGTTGCTCATGACCGGCACGTTCATACCCATGTCGAACCAGCCCTCATCGGCGGCGAGCAACCGGGCGCGATGGCCGGCGGTGAACGCGGCGCGCACCACCGAGTGGGGGACCTGGAGGAAGCGGCCGTGGTCGACGATGTCGGCCAGCTCCTGCATGCCCAGCAGGTCGTCGGCGCAGATGTTGAAGGCCCCGCGCGCCCCGGTGACCGCGGCAGCTGCGTAGGCGGCGGCGACGTCGGCCGCGTGGACGGCCTGGATCCGCATCCCCGCCGGGAGCGGCAGCACCGGCGGGCGTCCCGCGCGCAGCGCCTGGATGGGCATCCAGGTGCCCAGGAAGTAGCGCTGGATCTGGGAGGCGGCGTCGCCCTGGAAGATCAGCGCAGGGCGCAGCCGGGACACGGCGATCTCCGGGTGGGCGTGCTCGAACTCGTCGAGCACGCGCTCCTGGGCGGCCTTGTCGACGCTGTAGTGGGAGGAGCGGATGCCCTCGGTGCCCCAGGTCTCCTCGCGCACCTCGTTGCCGGGCGAGGGCGAGTAGGCGCCGACGGACGAGGCCACCACGAGCCTCGGCACGCCGGCCTCGGCGGCGGCGCGGGCGACGTTCTCGGTGCCGTCCACGTTCACGCGGCGCAGCAGCTCGCGGCGGGTGTTGGGCTGGATCAGCCACGCGAGGTGGACGACGGCGTCCGCGCCCCGGAACGCGCCGGTCAGCTCGGAGACGGCCTGGTCCGGGTCGACGGCGGCGGCGATGTCGATCGAGGCCCAGTCGGCAAAGGAGTAGGGGGCCAGGTCCTGGTCGGGCAGGCGCCGGGCGATGCCGAGGACGGAGGTCACCTCCGGTCGCTGCTGCAGCGCGGCCAGCACGGCCGTTCCGACGTTCCCGGTGGCACCGACGACAGCGACTCTCATGGATCTCTCCCTCGTGAGCGTCACGCACTCGGCGTGACGGGCGGGCGGGTCCTGCTGGAGGTCCCAACCTACGCATCCGGCGTGCGCAGGTGAAGCGCCGGGATCGGCTCTGACCGCTCGGTTCCCCGACCCGCCGCGCCCGGGGACCTATCTACTCGCAGGCACCGTCAGCCACGGGAACGTTGAACAGCCGGATCACGGTGCCGCCCTTGGTGGCATACAGCGCGATGCCCGCACCGTCCTCGCGGCTGGTGGAGAAGCCGTACGTGCCGTTCTTCTGCATCGGCTCCCAGACGGCGTCGAAGCCGTGGTGCTCCAGGACGTCGTTGACGGCGTCGCGGCGCTCCATCCACGTCGACTTCTCCTGCGGGATCGCGGTCTCCGCAGTGGCGTCGCCGGGGGTCCATCGGCAGGTGCCCCGTACGTCGGTCGTGGCCTGCTCCCGGCCATCGGTCCACTGCGCATCGGGGCCGGTGAGCAGTGCGTCCTGCAGCGGAGGGAGCATCTCCTCGCTCATCGCGCGGGCCTGGTCGATCGGCACGGGGGTGGCAGAGCCGGAGCCGCATCCGCAGAGCATCAGCGCGATCGCGGCGCCGGCGCCGAGCGCGCGCCGCCACGCAGCCGCTCTGCCGGCGGCTGCGGGCCTCGCGTCGAGAACGGACACCATGCCTCCCGCTGGGACGGTCGCCGTGGGGACCCGTTCATGCTAATCGGCAATCGCGGAGACGACGACGGCTCCGACCGCACGGTGCATGGACGCCGCTCCGGCGGCTCTCACACCGAGGCCGGGGAGAGCTTGCGGTCCAGGAACAGGGTCGCGGCACCGATGGCCCCGACGTCATCGCCGAAGGTCGAGGAGACCACGTCGACATCGTGGGAGCCGCCCAGAGCCCGCCGGGCGCCGGCGGCCACCAGGGGCATCGATTCCTCCGCCATGAAGTCCCAGTACGGGCCGCCGACGATGATGCGGTGCGGATCGTGGATGCTGGTCAGAGTCCGCGCTGCTTCGGCCAGGGCCCTGCCGTACTCGCGGAGCTGGTTCCGTGCGATCTCATCGCCCGTCCGCGCCAGGTCTCGCAGCACTCCCAGCGACTCTGCGGGGCGCGCCTGCGCGTCCAGGGGGACGCCGGCCAGACGTGCCCGCTCGAGGACTCGTGCCACGTCGGTGTAGATGCCCAGGCAGGACATCCGCCCGCACGGGCACCGGGCGCAGTCGATCCCCGTGGGCAGGTGTCCGATCTCGCCGGCCTGCACGGTACTGCCCCGATGGATGCCGCCGTGGCCGGCGACGGCCGATCCCACCCCGGCGCCGGCGTAGAGGTAGAGCACCGTCTCGTGGCTGGGGAAGCGACCCGGCCAGCATTCGGCGGTCAGAGCCGCGTTGGTGTCCTTGTCGAGCACGGCGGGCAGCCCGGTGCGCTGTCGGATCATCTCCGCCAGGGCGACGTCGCGCCAGCCGGGGAGCCAGGGCGGGTCGACCATCCTGCCGCCTGCGGCATCGAGCCCTCCGGGAACGGCGACGCCGATCCCCTGGAGGGTGCCGGGCGGTTCCGACTCCGGGTCTGCGGAGGAGGCCGCGCGCAGCTCGGCGAGCATGCCGTCCAGTGCCGCACCGATCCGGTCGATGTCGGCCGCAGGATCGTCCCCGGGCGCCTCGAGGGCCCTCTGCAGCACCGGGCGAGCGAGCATGTCCACCAGCGTGACCGTGATGTGGGCGGGATCCAGATGCATCCCGGCGGACAGCATCGCCTGCGGCCGGACGCGCAGCGACATCGCCGGCTTGCCGCGGCGATTGGTGTACAACGGCTCCGCGATCACGAGCCCCCGCTCGATCAGGCGCCTCGTGATCTGCGAGACCGCCTGGCGCGAGAGACCGCACCGCGACATCAGCGTCGACTGGTCGACACCCCGTGGTGCCACGCGGATCTCCCGCAGCACGATCAGCTCGTTCCGGGCCCCCACCTGCGGCATCGTCGTCGCGCGCATCGCCCTCCTTCCGCTGGGGTCATGATGCCCCATTGAATTACTCCATCGGTATGAGTAATGTCTGCGTCCGTACGACAGAGTGGTCCACATCGCATCCCTGCCACGAGCCGCAGTCGGCTCGGAGCGTCGCCGACCCGCTGTCCAGTCCGCGACGGTCGGCTCTCCGTCGTCGCACCGAAGGGAGACCCATGACCGCGACCAGATCCGCGAACTCCGCCGCGTCGGGAACCGCACCCCCACCGAGCGAGGTCACGCCGCCGCGAACGCCGCTGCGCGGCCGTCGGCTCACGCTGGCCGACAAGCGCGACCTCACCGTCGGCCTGCGCTACATCTCGCCGTGGATCATCGGGATCCTGGTCTTCATCGTCTACCCGGTCGGCTACTCGATCTATCTGAGCTTCACCCGCTACTCCGGGATGGGCTCCCCCACCTGGGTCGGGCTGCGCAACTACGTCAGCGCCTTCACGGACCCGCTGGTCGCCAAGGCGGCCGGCAACACGATGTTCTTCGCCCTGATCGCGGTGCCCCTCGGGCTGATCGTCGCCCTCACATTGGCTCTGGCGATGAACCAGAACATGCGCGAGGTCGCCTTCTACCGCACGATCTTCTACGCGCCCTCGCTGATTCCGGCCTTCGCGATGTCATTCATCTTCATCGTGTTCCTGAATCCCCAGTTCGGCGCCTTCAACCAGATCCTCAACCTGTTCGGCGGCTCGAACGTGAACCTCCTCGGGGATCCGACGGGAGTGAAGATCGCCATCATCTTGATGGCCCAGTTCGGGGCGGGCAATGCCGCCCTGATCTTCCTGGCCGGTCTGCGCAACGTCCCCAAGACCGTCTACGAGGCCGCGCGAGTCGACGGCGCCGGCCCGATGCGGCAGTTCCTCTCGATCACCCTGCCGCTGCTGACCCCGGTGCTCCTGTTCAACCTGATCACCGGTGTCTCCGGCGCGCTGCAGGTGTTCACCGAGGCGTACATCGTCACCAATGGCACCGGCGACCCTGATGCCGGGGCGCTGTTCTACATGATGTACCTCTACCAGAACGCCTTCGGCTTCGCGGAGCTCGGATACGCCTCCGCCCTGGCGGTGCTGCTGTTCCTCGCCGGCCTGACGTTGGCCCTGCTGATCTTCTGGCTCTCGCGCCGGTTCGTGAACTACGACGTGGAGGCAGCCTGATGAGCACCCTGACCCGCACCGACGGCCCGGCGCCCCGCAACGGCGCTCCCGCACCTTTCCCGGGCACGTCCCGCCGACGTCGGCCTCGCACGGCCGAAGCCGAGATGCTCAACCGTCGCGCCGACGGGACGCTGCGTCCCTGGTACGCCACGCTGATCGCCCGGGTGGTCATGATCGCCCTGGCCGTCTTCTTCCTGCTGCCGATGTACTGGATGATCATCTCCGCGGTGAAATCCGACCAGGAGCTGGCCAAGTTCCCACCGACGTTCATCCCCGAGTCGTGGCAGTTCGGGAACTTCGTCGAGGCCGTCACGGCCATGCCGTTCCTGCAGTTCTTCGCGAACTCGGCGATCATCACGATCTCGGTCGTGGTGTTCTCGGTGATCTCCAACTTCATCGTCGCCTATGGCTTCTCGTGCCTGCGCTGGCCCGGCCGCGACCTCGTCTTCTATCTGGTCATCGCGACGCTGTTCCTGCCGTTCCCGGTGACGCTGATCCCGATGTTCGACATGTGGGCGCGTCTGGGCCTGGTCAACTCCCTGTTCCCCCTGATCATCCCGTCGATGTTCGGCTCCGCGTTCTACGTGTTCCTGCTGCGCCAGTTCCTGCTGCAGATCCCCAAGGACATGCTGGATGCGGCCCGCGTGGACGGCGCCCGCGAGTGGACGATCCTGTGGCGCCTAGTGTTCCCCACCGCCAAGCCCGCCCTGACCACGGTCGCCATCTTCGCCGCCGTCGCCTCCTGGAACGACTTCATGGGCCCGCTGATCTACCTCCAGGACGAGAGCGTCCAGACGCTGTCGATCGGCCTGCAGGCCTTCCGGTCGGTCAACGCCCAGGACGTCTCGTTCAACCTCCTGATGGCCGCGTCCTTCCTGGTCATCCTCCCCTTGCTCATCCTGTTCTTCGTGTTCCAGCGGTACTTCATCCGCGGTATCACCATCGGAGGTTTCAAGTGATCAACCGACGCACATTCCTGGGCGGTGCAGCAGCCTCGGGCGCGCTCGCGCTGGGCGCCTGCGCCCCGCGGCCACCCGAAGGCGACAATGTGATCCGGTACTGGGGCTTCGGCGCCGCGGACAAACGGTTCGACGACGCCGCCATCGCAGCCTTCAAGGAGACCGAGGCGGGGCGGGACGTCAACATCGTCGTCGACCAGGTCCCCTCCAACGGCGCCGCCGACAACAGCCAGATCATCACCGCGGTGCGCGGCGGCACCGCGCCCGATCTGTGGATGATGGACCGCTTCAACGCCGTCCAGAACGCCTCGATCGGTCTGCTCGAACCCATCGACAGCCTCATCGAGGAGTACGAGGGCGTCTCCGTCGAGGAGTTCACCGAGCAATGGCTGCAGTTCGCGATCGACGAGCTGACCTATGACGGCCGGCTGTACGGGCTCCCGATGAGCACCGATGCCCGCGGCATCGAGTACAACGAGAACGTGCTGCGGAAGTTCGGCGTGGACCTCGACATGTTCGATCCCGAGCAGCACGTCCTCACCTGGGACGAGCTGCGCGAGGCCGCCCGGAAGATGACCAAGGTCGACTCCCGCGGCAACTACGAGTACCTCGGGTTCTCCGCCTGGCGGGACGAGGCGTGGGCCTACACCTGGGGTTTCGGCCTGGACGCCCAGGTGTACGACAACGCCACCGCCTCCGTCACCCTGGACTCGCCCGAGTGGCGCAGCGTGTACGAGCTCTTCGCCGATTGGGCGGACGAGTTCCCCTACGCCTCGGTCGACGCGTTCTTCGCGACCTACCAGCCGCCGAATGCCCCACCGACCCAGAACGCCATGTTCAGCGAGCGGCTCGCCATGCTCACGACGGGCCCGTTCGCGATCCGCGGCAACGAGAAGTACGCCCCGGATCTGCCGCTGAAGTTCACCTATCTGCCGGTCAGCAGCCCGGAGGACGACATCTACACGTGGTCCGGCGGTGGCTCCTTCGTCGTCCCCAAGGGCGCGAACATGACCAAGGCGCTGTGGGAGTTCATGAAGTTCTACGCGGGCACCCCGGGCCAGAACCTCACGATGCCCCCGCTCGGCGATCTCCCCACCAATATCCCGACGATCCAGGAGGGCAACTACAACCCCTCGGCGGAGATCTTCCGCACGATGCTCCCCTATTCCACCTCCCGGCCTCCCCTGCCGGTGGGCTCGGCGATCTGGTCGACGCTCGATCGGACCAGGACGTCGGTGGCCATCAAGTCCATGACTCCGCAGGAAGCTATCGAGACCAACCAGTCCATGATCGAACCCAAGATGTCCCTCTTCGAGGGCTACCAGATGCCCGAGACGTACGGGCAGCGCAGCGAGATCCCGGAGGGCTGAGCAGCACACCACGATCGACGACCGCACCGCCATCGGTCCACGCCGGACCGGATCCCGGTCGACGGGACCCGATGGCGTCCGAACGCGACAGACTCGAGTCACGACGCTCGAGCCCCGACAGACCTGAACCACCATCCAGGAGCAGAACCACATGACCACTCCCCTGCGGATCGCCGTGCTCAGCGCATGGCACGTCCACGCCGAGGAATACGGCCGCGCCGCCCTCGATCACCCCGAGACCGAGCTCGTCGCCGTCTGGGACGACGACGCCGACCGCGGCCGTGAGCTCGCCGGGAAGCTCGGCGTCGAGGCCACCACGGACCTGGACGCTCTCCTGGCCCGCGACGACCTCGACGGCGTCACCGTCACCGCCGCCACCAGCGACCACGTCGAGCTGATGACCAAGGTGATCGCCGCCGGCAAGCACATCTTCACCGAGAAGCTGCTGGCCCCCACCGTCGAGGGCTGCGACCAGCTGATCAGCGCCGCCCAGGAGGCCGGGGTGCGGATCACCGTGTCCCTGCCGCGGCTCACCCATGGCTACACCCTCGCCCTGCGCACGATCCTCGATGAGGGCACCCTGGGGCGCCTGACGTACTCGCGGGTGCGCCTGGCCCACAACGGCTCCACCGCCGACTGGCTGCCGGCCCGGTTCTACGACGCCTCCGAGGCGCTCGGCGGGGCCTTCTCCGACCTCGGCGCCCACCCCGTCTACCTCACCCAGCTGATCCTGGGCGAGGAGATCTCCACCGTGCGCTCGACCTACACCGACCAGACCGGTCGTGGGGTCGAGGACAACTCCTCGGTCACCGTCTCCACCCCCGACGGCGCCATCGGCGTCATCGAGACCGGGTTCGTCACCCCGGCCAGCCCGTTCACCATCGAGGTCCACGGCACCGAGGGCTCGGTGCTGTACGGCTTCGAGAACGACGACGAGGGCAACGCCGTGATGCGACTGGGCACCAGTGAGGGCTGGTCGACGGTCGATGTGCCCGCCGACGACCCGATCCCCTTCGCCCAGTGGGTGGAGTCGATCCGCACCGAGGCCACGATGGAGGAGAACCTCCGCCGGGCACGTGCCCTGACGGCACTGGTGGCCGCTGCGAACGACGACGCCCGCGCCTGAGCCGCACTATCCCGCACGCCGCGCGGCCCCGGATGCCGCGCGGCTCCATATTCTGCAGACAAGGAACACCATGACCATCTCCCTGCCCGTCCGCATCGGCCTCATCGGAGCCGGCGGCATCGCCAACGCCCACATCGCCGGCTACGCGACGATCCCCGAGCGCGTGAAGATCACCGCGATCGCCGACGCCGTGCCCGAGACCCTCGCCAAGCGCGTCGAGGAGACCGGCGCCCGCGCTTACACGGACTTCACCGAGCTGGTGAAGGACCCGGAGGTCGACGCCGTCGACATCTGCCTGCCCCACCACCTGCACAAGGCAGCCATCGTGGCCGCCGCCGAGGCCGGCAAGCACATCCTGTGCGAGAAGCCGCTGTGCCTCAGCGCTGACGAGGCCGCCGAGGTGCGCGCCGCCGTCGAGAAGGCGGGCGTGACGCTGATGTGCGCGCACAACCAGCTGTTCATGCCGGCGGTGGCCAAGGCCAAGGAGGTCATCGACTCCGGCGCCCTGGGCGACGTGTACGAGGTGCGCACCACCGACTCGTTCTTCAACAACTTCGACCCCTCCACGATGGGATGGCGCGCCAAGGCCGCCACCAGCGGCGGCGGCGAGTACATCGACACCGGCTACCACCCCACCTACCTGCTCATGCACTTCGCGGGCGCCAAGCCGGTCAAGGCCTTCGCCATGATGTCGACCCACCGCCTGAAGTTCATGGAGGGCGAGGACTCCGCGCAGATCCTGGTGCGCTTCGACAACGGCAGCGTGGGCCAGCTGGTGACCTCCTGGGCCTACGACGCCGCGCCGGGCACCGACCGCTTCAGCGTCGTCGGCGAGAAGGGCTCGCTGAGCTCGGACGGCACCACGCTGCGGGTCAAGATCCGCGGCGAGGACGAGGAGCAGGTCTTCGAGCACGAGGCCGTCAACACCTTCGCCGCCGAGATCGCCGACTTCGTCGAGTGCCTCGAGACGGGCCGTCGCCCGCTGAACACCGAGGCCGAGGGCATCGCGGTGCTCGGCATCATCCTCGCCGCCTACGAGAGCGCACGCACCGGCGAGGCGGTCGACGTCCCGGTGGTCTGATAAGCAGACACACGCCTCTGGGCACACCAGGCCGGCCGGTCCCGACTCCTCGGGGCCGGCCGGTCTGCTGTGGGGCGGCAGGTCAGCTCCGCCCCGCGAGGTCCGCGAGGATCCGCGCGACCAGCTCGTCCTCGCTGAGCTCCTCCCCCAGGGTCTGCTCCCCCGCCACTCCGAGCTGGTCTGCGGGGCGGTACCAGGAGGCGACCTCGTCGGGGCTCACCTCTCCGGCGATCGGCTTGACGGCGTGGCGACGCAGGGTCTCCTCCAGGCTCACCTGGAGGTAGTAGACCAGGTTCGGCCCGTCGTGCCCGGCGAGCAGCTGCTCGAGCATGGCGCCGTACCGTTCGCGGTCGAGGATCCCCTCGACGATCGTGATCCGGCCCATCGCCAGGCAGTGCCGCGCGATCACCGGCAGAATCGCGGCGGTGTCGGCATGTGGATGCTCGTGCTCCCACAGCATCTCCCGGCGCACGTGATCCTGCCCGATCACGGCGACCCGTCCCCGCGGCAGGGAGCGCTGGACTCGGTGGGCGCTGGTCGATTTCCCCGACGCGGAGTTCCCGCGCAGTATCACCAACACCGGCGCCTCTGTCGGCGTCGGCGTCGGCGGCGGCGTCGTCGGCGTCGGCGTCGGCGGCGAATCCTGAGACACCTCAGGCACTCCGTCTGCCGGTGTGTTCATCGGGTCCTCCCGGTGCGCCGAACGCGTCAGTCCTGCCGCCCGGCTTCAGCCACCTGCGGGCCGACGTGCTCGGCGTCGGTGCCCCGCGCGCGGCCGAGCTGGTTCATGGCGTGGTAGATGATCAGCGCGGCCAGGGTGCCCAGGGCGATGCCGGTCAGCTCGATGCCCTCGATGGCCCAGGTGACGTTGGCGATGCCCACCACGAGCGCGACGCCCGCGGTGAACTGGTTCTTGGGCTGGGAGAAGTCGACCCTGCCGTCGACCCACAGGCGCACGCCGACGATGCCGATCAGCCCGTACAGCACGAAGGTGACCCCGCCGAGCACGCCCGGCGGGATGGTGAAGATGGCGGCGCCGATCTTCGGCGACAGCGACAGCCCGATGGCGACGATGCCCGCCACCCAGTAGGCGGCGGTGGAGTACACGCGGGTGGCGCTCATGACGCCGATGTTCTCGCCGTAGGTGGTCGTGGGCGAGCCGCCGAACCCGGCCGAGAGGGCGGTGGCCAGCCCGTCGGAGGCGAGCGTGCGGCCCACCATGTGATCGAGGTTGCGGTGGGTCATCAGCCCGACGCTGGTCACATGGCCGACGTTCTCGGCCAGCAGCACCAGCACCACCGGCAGGAACATCGGCAGCAGGCCCAGGTTGAACTCGGGGTGATGGAACTCGGGCAGCCCGATCCAGGCCGCCTCGCGCACCGGAGCGAAGTCGACCTCGCCGCGCAGCACCGCGACCACGTAGCCGACGAGCACACCGACCAGGACGGACACCCGGCCCAGCAGACCCTTGAACACGGCGGTGCACAGCACCACCGCGAACAGGGTGATGGTCGCGGTGACGGCGGATTCCTGGAAGTTCTCGTACGCCGTCGGGGCGAGGTTGAAGCCGATCAGGGCCACGATGGAGCCCATCACCACCGGGGGCATCAGCGTGCTGATCCAGCCAGTTCCGACCCGGGAGACCAGCAGCCCCAGCGCGGCCAGCAGCAGCCCGGTGATCATCACCCCACCCAGCGCGGCGCCCATGGAGTCCGCTGCCGTGGAGGCGGTGATGGGCGCGATGAAGGCGAAGGAGGAGCCGAGGTAGCTGGGCACCTTGTTGCGGGTGATGACCAGGAACAGCAGCGTGCCGATGCCGCTGAACAGCAGCGTAGTCGAGGGCGGGAACCCGGTCAGCAGCGGCACCAGGAAGGTCGCACCGAACATGGCGACCACGTGCTGGGCGCCGATGCCGATGGTCAGCGGCCAGGCGAGGCGCTGCTCGGGGGTGACGATGGCGTCGGGCGCGATGGTGCGGCCGTTGCCGTGCAGGGTCCAGCGGAACATGCTTCTCCCGGGGTGAGGACGGACGGCCGGACGGCCGAGGGGCGCGGCCGGCAGGTCTCTGCCGACGGGGATCGGGGCCGGGTGCGGCCGGCGGTCAGTGACCGGGGAAGGACTTCTTGCGGGCAGTCTCCTCGCCGACGTCCGGCACCTGGCTGAGCAGCGAGGTGCTTCCGGTGTCGCGGCTGCGGAAGTCGGCGAACATCTGGGCGATGTCCGGCGCGCCGAACTCGTCGCGCACCGGGGCGGGCACGGTGAGCATGAGCGCGGCGGCGATGCCGATGGCAAGGGCCGTGCCGCCGGTGACCAGGCCCGCGCCGGCGCCCATCGCCAGGGAGTTGACGATGATGGCGAGGAAGCCGACCACGACGAGGACGAGACCCGCGATCACGCCGCTGGCGCGGGCGATGACCGCCGGGCGTGCCAGCAGGGCGGTGCGGGCGAACAGGGAGACGGCGACGAAGCAGACGCAGACGCCGGCGTCGATCAGGTGCAGCACGGGCCCGCCGCGACCCTGCCCCGCCGTGGCGGCGATCGCGGCCATCAGATGCCAGGCGACGGCGGCGACGTGCATGATCGCGCTGAACTCGAACGCTCGCACGGTGTAGACCAGCCAGTCGGCGCGCTGGAAGGAGATCGGCATGGTGCGCACGAACGAGCGGGAGATCATCAGCCCGAACGCGGTGAACAGGAACGGCAGGTACACGAAGCCGGTGGCGACGCTGAGCGGCGCGGCGAACTGCAGCTGGAGGGTGTTGTCGGCGAGCGCGGCGATCACCAGGCCGCCTGCCGCGGCGGTGGAGAACACGAACCAGGAGCGTTCGCGCAGCAGCGCCGAGGCGAGCACGATGCCCATCAGCAGCGCGGAGATCATGGCGTCGGCGAAGGTCATCAGGGAGTAGGCCCAGCCGGTGGTGACGATGCGGCCGATGATCATCACCAGCGCGAGCAGCAGGGCCGCGGCGGCGGCCAGGCCCACTGCGACCAGCAGGATCCGGGCGGTGCGGCGGGCTCTGGCCTGGGGGAGGTAGCCCTCGTGGGCGCGTGGCTCGATGCCGATCACGGCGCCGAGCAGCAGCAGCGGCACCCCGATCCCGATGCCGACGGGCGGGCCGTCGGGCAGGGAGGCGAACAGCACCGGCAGGGAGAGCACCAGATCGGCGAGCACGACGCCGACGGCGGCGAGCAGGGCGGGCAGCAGGCCGATCACCCGCACCATCCGTACTGCCCCCAGCGGTGGTTCCTGCGGGATCCAGCGCAGCAGGTGCACGGCGACCAGCGCGATCAGGCCGATCCCGATCGCGGCCTTGCCGACGCCTTCCACCAGCGAGTTGTGGGCGACCGTGAAGGTCGTGGTCATGGACGAGGCCATGCAGATCAGGGCGAGTATGTCCCGCAGCGCGTCGAAGATGCCGAGATCCTTGAAGCGGTTCGGCAGCACGAACCCGTTGGGCGGGACGTCGTCGTGCTCGGCGTTCGGCGTGGTGCCGGAGCGGGCGTAGGAGACATCGCGCGGGGGCCGCAGCGGAGCGGTGGCGGGTTCTGCCTCGGCACTGCCTGCCGGGACGGCTCCACCTGCCCGGTCCGCGGCGTTCTGGCCCGGTGCTCCCGCGTCGGCCGCTTCCGGGTCGGCCGTGGCCGGGCCGGTCGCCGCGTCCGCGGTCACGCCGTCCGGGTCGGCCTCCTCGTCGAGCGCCGGGATGGCCCCGGTCTTCGCGTCGGGCTCGGACCCCGTTCGGCGCAGCTGCTCGGGGTCGAGGCCGCTGAGGTCCACGGTCTCGTGCTCGCTCGGCGGCTGGGCCTGACGGCCGTGGCGCTGGGCGAGCAGCGGAGCCGCGTAGCGGTCGAACTCCGCGCGGTCGGGCAGCCGGTCGGTGGGCAGGGTTCCGGGGTCGTCCGACGCGAAGATCCAATCCGCGTCCTGGTTCTCCTCACCCCGTCGATTCCTGCTCATCTGACCTGCTCTCCTGGTTCCCGGTGCGCTGGGGCGGCCCCCTGACCGGCCCGCACAGACCTTTCGATCTTAGGGACGCGGAGGCCGAACCCGTCCGCGGCGCGCCGCGGGTCACGAAGCACACATATCCGGCGCCGCTCCCCGGGGCACGCGCTGCGACCGCGCTACAGGTGCAGCCGCTTGGCGAGCTCGTGGCGCACGTCCGGCCCGCGGGCGAGCTGGAGCAGCACCAGGGCGACCACGCTCAGCGCGCCGCAGATGGCCGAGGGCAGCGGGGTGGTCACCCACCCGAAGGCGAGGAACCCGATCGGGGCCAGGCCCAGCAGCACCGTCAGGCCGCTGTAGACGATGTGCTCGCCGACGGCGATCCGCATCAGCCGGACGGTGATCAGCAGCGCGAGGATGGAGGAGGCGCAGACGATCGGGACCGCGAAGGTCACCGACCAGCCGTGCCACCCGGCGAGGTAGTCCCAGTACACGCAGACCAGGGCGACCAGCACCACGAAGTACACGGTGCTCTTGGCGAGGTTGCGCCGGGTGCGCACGGCCGTCAGCACCACGAGCCACATGGCGTTGATGCCCAGCCACACCGAACGCAGCACTCCCATGCGGCCCAGCTCCGCGCTGAACAGCAGCTGCGCGAGGAACGACGCGATGATGACGGCGATCGAGGTGAGGAACAGCGCCCGGAGCACACGCCGGCGGGAGAACCGCAGGGGCACGGCGGGAAACGGGCTGTCCGGCGCGCGCGTGACGGCGTCGGCACCGGCACCGGCACCGGCACCGGCACCGGCACCGACGGACGCTCCGGTGCCGACGGGTGCATCGGCGACGACGGGCGCCGCACACAGCGGGCACCGGTCCCATGCGCCGTCGATGCGGATCCCGCATTCGGGGCACCGCGTCATGATTCGGCCCCCGCGAGGTCGGCTCCGCTCTGCTGCGCCTCCGAGAGCTCGCCCTCGGTCACCCGCGCCGCGGCGACGGTCACGTCGACCCCGGCGCTGGTGAGCAGCCGGGCGAACTCGCGGATGTGGCCGGTCTCGACGAAGGGCGAGGTGAAGCTGAGCGTGAGCAGGCCGGCGTGGGACATGGCGCAGAACTGCGGCCGGACGGCCGAGACGTGGAACAGCATCCGTCGCACCTCCGACTCCGCCGGCTCGGGCAGGCTCACGCGCCCCAGGTTCGAGACGGCGACGGTGAGACCGCGATTGCTGCCCCAGTTCACCGCCCGCAGGATGGCGTCCTTGAGCGGCCGCGGCACGGCTCTCAGTGCGGGCGTGCGTTCGAACCGGATGAAGCCTCGCAGCTTCTCCTCGAGGGCCTCGGGAGTGGCCTGCGCGGCGAACTGGCCCTCCAGCTGCCGGCAGATCGCGCCGAGATCGTCGGCCCCCTCGCCGTAGGTGTGCTCGACCCGGATGGTGGCGAAGAAGTTCCGCGCCGAGGTGGAGGGGAAGAACTGGCGCAGGTTCACCGGCACCGACGCCGCCAGGGTGCGGGCCCTGCCGAGACCGCCCGAGGACCGGCGCACGGATTCGAAGAACACGGCCGTCAGGTACACCGTCAGCGAGACGTTCTCGGCGCGGGCGAGCTCGAGCACCTGTGTGGCGGGCATGGTCAGCTCGACAGCGCGGGTGCGGTTGTCGGGCGTCCGGGTGCCGCGGACCCGGTGGACCCGCTTCCGTGGTTCTCGTGCGCGGCCTCGCTCCCAGGCCGCGCGGGGTGCTCGCCGTGCCATGTCGGCGACGGTCAGCGCAGCCGGCGCCGCCGCCCGGCTGAAGGCGGACCGGGAGCCGGGCGCGCTGCCGGAACCGGCGTCGGACCGCGAGCTGGACGCGCTCCCGGTGCCGGAGACCGGGCTCTCGCCCCTGCTGCCGTGGTGGCGCCGGCGTCGGCGGAAGTAGTGCGCGAACGAGTCGGTGGTCAGCTCCTGCGCCGGCTCGGGAACGCCCCGGCCGACAGCGGCGGCGTCGGCCGGAGCCGGGCTTCCACCGCCCTCGGCGGGTTCACCTGCCACGGAGTCTTCCCCGGCCGCAGCTGCTTCGTCGGCGGAGCGCTCCTGAGCGCGGTGGCGCAGGCGGACGTACGCCGCGACCAGGTCGGAGAGGAACCACAGGGCGCCGGTGCCGTCGGAGAGGGCATGGAAGACCTCCAGGACGATGCGCCGGTGATGGTGGACCACCCGGAACAGCAGGGTGCGCCGGTCGGCCTGGTAGATGGGGGCGCAGGTGGGCTGGTCGTCCGTGGAGACCACCGGCCGCAGGTCGCTGTCCTGGAGGTAGTACCAGAACACGCCGCGCCGCAGCACCGCGTGGTACAGCCGGTAGCGGTCGTATGTCAGATCCAGCGCGTCCTGCAGCAGCTGCGGGTCCACGTCGTGATCGAGTTCGGCGCTCATGCGGAACACCTTGGGATCGATCTCGCTGCGGGCGGCGAGGAAGATGTTCGAGGCGTTGTCCAGCCGCACCCACGCCTTGCGGCTCACCGCGGGTCCTCCGGGCCGACGGGGTCCGCCGCGGCAGGACCGTCCACGGTCGCGCTCACGTCGGTGGAACCGGTGGCGGGCGCGCCCCCGTCGGTGGAGCCGGTGGCGGGCGCGTGCCCGGCCGGCGCGTCCCCGTCGGCCGGATGCTCGCGCAGGAAGTCGTTGATCACCTCATAGGCCTCGCGCAGGGAACGGGAGAAGCGGGGCAGGGTGATGAAGCCGTGCAGCGCCCCGTCCACGCGGTGGAGGCGCACGGTGTTCCCGGCCTCCTGCAGGGCGCGCCCGTAGGCCTCGCCCTCGTCGCACAGCAGGTCCCGCTCGGCGGTGATCAGCAGTGTGGCCGGCTGGCCGCTGAGGTCCTCGGCCATCAGCGGCGAGACGAGCCGGTGGCGGCGCTGGTCGGGATCGGGGACGTAGAGCTCCATGTAGTCCTGGACCTCGGTGTTCGTCAGCCGGTAGTCCTCACCGTGACGGCGCACCGAGGCGAAGGGCGAGGTCTCGGGGTCGTGATCCCAGTGCGTCACCGGATACAGCAGGATCTGCCGTTTCGCGCCACGATGGCCCCTCTCTCGCAGCAGCAGCGAGACGGCGGCGGCCAGGTTGCCGCCGGCGGAATCCCCCACCAGCACGATCCGGTCGGCGTCCTCGAGCCCGAGCCGGCCAGGATCCTCCAGCAGCTGATGAGCCAGGCGGTAGCAGTCCTCCAGGCCCGCCGGGAACGGGTCCTCCGGGGCGAGCCGGTAGTCCACGGAGGCCACCACGCAGCCGGTGAGGTCCGCCATGGTGGCGCACGCCGGGGTATAGCTCTCGATGTCCCCGGTGACCCAGCCGCCGCCGTGGAAGAACAGCAGCACGTCCTCGTGCAGCTTCTCCTTCGGCGGGAAGACCCGTACCGGCACCTGATCGCCGCTGCCGCCGGTGTCAGCAGGGTTGCCCGAGAGCGTCTCCCAGGCGGTGCGGTACCGCGGCCCGGGCAGTGAGGCCAGCCGGCGCTGGATCCGTCGCACGCGCTGGTAGTCCTCGCGCATGTCGAGCCGGGGCGCGGCGAACAGGCGCAGCACCGCCCGGAACAGAGGATTCACGGCGGCGGTCAGCGAGTGGTGGGCAGCATGGCGGCCCGGGCCGACTCCGAGTCGACGATCTCCTTGCCGAAGGGGAAGCAGGTCACCGGGATCAGCTTGATGTTCGCCCACGCCAGGGGGATGCCGATGATGGTGATGGCCTGGGCCACGGCGGTCAGCACGTGGCCGATCGCCAGCCACCAGCCGGCGATGACGAACCAGATCACGTTGCCGATCGCGCTCGCGGCGCCGCCGCGACGGGTGTCGATCACCTCACGTCCGAACGGCCAGATGACGAAGCCCGCGATGCGGAACGAGGCCAGGCCGAAGGGGATGGTAACGATGAAGATGCAGGCGAGGACCCCGGCCAGCACGTAGCCGAGGAAGAGGGACCAGCCGGCGGTCAGGAGCCAGATGAGATTCAGGATCAGGGTGATGAGCGTGCGCATGGCGTCAGCCTAGGCACCGGACCTCATCGCGACCAGGGGGATGACCTCACCGCCGCTACCCTGGTCGCATGCCTGCTCCCGAGATCGCGCTGACCGAGCGTTTCCAGTCCGCCTTCGCTGCCGCCTTCGGGCCCGAGTACGCCGACGCGGACCCGATCATCCGTCCCTCCCAGTTCGCGGACTTCCAGTGCAACGCCGCGATGGGCCTGGCCAAGCGCCTGGGGAAGAAGCCGCGCGACATCGCGACCGAGATCCTCGCCGCCGTGGACCTCGAGGACATCGCCGAGACCCCCGAGATCGCCGGGCCGGGCTTCCTGAACATCCGCCTGCGCACGGAGTGGATCGGCGCCCAGGCCGCGGAGCTCGCCACCGACGACCGCCTCGGCATCCCCTCCCCCGAGCAGCCGCAGACGGTCGTGGTCGACTACTCGGCGCCGAACGTGGCCAAGGAGATGCACGTCGGTCACCTGCGCACCACGGTGGTGGGTGACAGCATCGCCCGCACGCTGGAGAAGCAGGGCCACACCGTCGTCCGCCAGAACCACATCGGAGACTGGGGCACCCCCTTCGGCATGCTCATCGAGCACCTGCTGGACGTCGGCGAGGACAGTGCCGAGGCCGGCCTGCTGACCACCGACCCCAACGCCTTCTACCAGGCGGCCCGCGCCAAGTTCGACGCCGCCGAGGCGGAGGCCTCGGCCGGCGCCTCCGGGGCCGCTGCGGCCGACGGGGAGAACTTCGCCGCCCGCGCCCGCCGCCGGGTGGCCACCCTGCAGTCCGGTGACGAGGAGTCCCTGCGGATCTGGACGCACCTGGTGGACCTGTCCAAGCAGTACTTCCACCGCATCTACGACATGCTCGACGTGACCCTGAGCGACGAGCACCTCGCCGGGGAGTCCACGTACAACCCGCAGCTCGAGATCGTCTGCCAGGACCTCGAGAACGACGGGATCGCCCGCATCTCCGACGGTGCGCTGTGCGTGTTCCCGGAGGGGTTCACCGGCCGCGACGAGCAGCCGCTGCCGCTGATCATCCGCAAGTCCGACGGCGGCTACGGCTACGCCACCACTGACCTCGCCGCGGTCCGCCACCGCGTGCGCGACCTGAGTGCGGACCGTATCGCCTACGTCGTCGGCTCCGCCCAGGAGCTTCACTTCCAGATGGTCTTCACCGCCGCGCGCGAGGCCGGCTGGCTGCCCGAGAGCGTCGAGGCGACCCACGTCAAGATCGGCTCCGTGCTCGGCAGCGACGGGAAGATCCTGCGCACCCGCTCCGGCTCCTCGCTGCGCCTGATGGCACTGCTCGAGGAGGCCGTGGCCACCGCCCGCACCGTCATCGACGAGCTGCGCCCGGACCTCCCCGAGGACGAGCGGGGCCGGATCGCCCACGACATCGGCATCGGCGGGGTCAAGTACGCGGACCTCTCGACCGCGCACGATTCGGACTACACCTTCGACCTCGACCGCATGCTCGCCCTGACCGGCAACACGGCGCCGTACCTGCAGTACGCGGTGGCGCGGATCCGCTCGATCAGCCGCAAGGCCGAGGCCCAGGGCGTGACCGGCGGCGCGAAGCCGCACGTCGAGAACGACGCCGAGCGGGCCCTGGCCCTGCAGCTGCTGGACTTCGGGCAGACCCTGGCCCAGGTCGGCGCGGAGTACGAGCCGCACCGGCTGTGCGGGTACCTCTTCTCCCTCGCCCAGGCGTTCACGTCCTTCTACGACGCCTCGCCCATCCTCCCGGAGCCGGACGACGAGATCCGTGCCGGCCGGCTCGCGCTCGCGCAGCTGACCGAGCGCGTCCTCGTCGAGGGCCTCGAAGCGCTCGGAGTCAACGCGCCCCAGCAGATGTGAACCGCGGCGCGCCTCCCGCTCCCGAGCGCAGCGGGGGCGGGGCTCAGCGCTTCGGTGGCCGCGGCATCCACGGAGCGAGAAAACCGGGTCCACGAGCACATACTTTCCGGACACCCGACAGCAATTCCATCCGGTTCCGGTGCAGGTCGGGGCGGGTCCCCGGCTCGAAAACGACGTCCCGGTCGACCTGTGCCCCGAATGCGTCAGGACGTTACCTAAACGTGCCCCTACCGTTCGTCATATTCCTGGTCCGGAGCCTCCCGGGTTTCTAACCTGGAACAGTGCCGCCGATCCGAACCGCCCACCTCGTGCTGTGGGTGGCGTATGCCCTGACCGCGGGGGTGCACCTCCTCGCCCTGCTGGCGGACTCCGAGCTCCTACGACGCAGCACGCAGTCGATACTCGCGCCGCTGCTGATCGCAGTGCTGCTGACAGCGATCCCGCATCGCACGCGCAGCACCACGATGATGGTGATCGGGCTGGTGTTCGCCTGGGTGGGCGACAGTCTCAGCCAGCTGGCGCCGCAGGCGGTCCAGCAGATCTCGGTGGGCTGCTTCCTGCTGGCCCTGGTCTGCTACGCCGTGGCGCTGGCCCCGATGTGGAATCGCACCAAGGACACCCTGCGCATCGCCCTGGCGATCCCCTACGGCGGCGTCATGATCGGGTTGTTCGTCGCGTGCGCGGATGGCGCCGGCCCCATGCTGCCCGTGGTGGCCGTCTACGGGCTGGCCCTGGTGACGATGGCTTTCCTGTCCGCCGGTGGCAACGGGCTGACCTGGACCGGAGGCACGTTGTTCATGCTCTCCAGCTCGCTGCTGGCGATGGACTGGTTCCTGCCGGGCGCGGCGATCGCCTACAGCGCGGTGTGGGTGATGGCGACCTACATGGTCGGCCACGCCCTGCTGATCGCGGGCATCATCCAGGCGGTGCCGACGCGCCGCTGGAGCCCCCGCCAGGCGGGTGCGGCTCTCGTCATCGTCGAGAGCTGACCGGCCCCGAGCGACCGGGCTCAGGCGGAGCCGAGCGCCCTGCCGATGAGGTCGGACTGCTCACGGTGGAGACGTTCGATGTCCTCACCGCGGCGCGGGATCAGCTGCAGCCCCAGGCGACCGCTGATCTCGCGGTAGGACAGGTCCAGCCCGTTCTCCTCCAGCTGCAGCCGGGCCACGCGCACGTCGGAGAGGAACAGGTCTCGCATGCCCACGCTGAGGTGGACCGGCGGGAGACCCTCCAGGCTCGCGTTGATCGGTGAGAGATCCGGGTCATCCAGCCGGGTGCGGCCGGCATAGCGTCGCGCGGCATCGCGCAGCAGGCGACGCTCATGGACGGGGTCGACCTGGTCGGTCTCGGTGATGCCGGCGTTGGTCAGCTCGAGGTCCAGCCACGGGGACATCGCCACGAGCGCGGCCGGTGCCGGGATCTCGCTGCGCTCGCGCAGACGCCGGGCGATCGCGAAGGCCAGTCCCCCGCCGGCGTGCTGACCGGCCAGCACCCACGGCTGCCCGGCGAGCCGACCGTCGGCGACCAGAGCGGTGAGCACGGCCTCGGCGTCATCGAGGGCGACCGGGTGCTGGTGGTCCGGGGCGTTGCGGTAGTCGACCATCAGCCCGGCGCAGCCGTGGTCGTCGACCTGGCGGGAGAGCCACGCCCAGTCGCTGACGAAGGGACCGGAGACGTAGCCGCCGCCGTGGAGGAAGACGATGATGCCCTTGTCGGCGCGATGCCCGTCGAGCCACACGGTGCGCGTGCGCCCGATCATCTCGTTCTCGACGGCGTGGGCCTTCTGCACCGGGGCCGGGGGCTGGGGGCGGCGGGCCTCCCGCAGCGCCTGATGGGACACCGTCGACGGGATCGGGATGCGACGCACCGCGCGGACTCCTGTCACCACTGCATCTCGGACGCGACCCATGACTGCCTCCTACCTGCGACCCGGAGGTCGCCTCGCTGCGGATGGTGCCAGCCTAACGAACGGGCCGCAGCCCCGCTCCCGCGCCCGGTGCGGGTGCCGGCCGGCAGCCGGGTAACCTGCCGTCATGACGACCTCCTGTGATCCGACCGGGCCGCTGCTGGTGCTCACGGCCATGCCGGAGGAGGCGAGCCCCGTCACGGCCCGCCTCGCCGGGCCCCGCGAGCTGCCGACACCGTTCACCGGGGGCGTCGCTGCGGTGCGCGGCACGCTGGAGGGTCTGGACACCGTGGTGGTGACCACGGGCATCGGCGTCGCGGCCGCGACCGCCGCCGCGACCTGGGGGATCCTCTCCCACCGACCTCGGGCCGTGGTCGCCGCGGGGTCCTGCGGCGGGCTCGCGGCCGACGTCGAGGTCGGCACGCTGATCGTGGGCGAGTCCTTCACGTACTCGATCGCCGACGCCACCGCGTTCGGCTACGCCCCGGGGCAGCTGCCCGGCGGGCCCGAGCGCTTCCTCGCCGAGCCCGACTGGGTCGACGCGGCAGAGCAGGCGGCCCGGAAGGATCCGGGCGACCCGGGAGTCCGTCGCGGGCTGATGCTGACCGGGGACGCCTTCGTCACCGCTCCCCTGGCGGAGCCCATGCGCCAGCGGTTCCCCGCGGCGCTGAGCGCCGACATGGAGACCACCGCGAGCGCCCGCACCGCGTCCCAGCTGGGGGTGCCGTTCGTCGCCCTGCGGGCCGTCTCGGACCTGTGCGGCCCGGCCGCGGGCCAGCAGTTCCATCTCGAGATCGACCTGGTCGCGGAGATCTCCGCCCGGGCCGTGGCGGAGCTGGCGCGCGACCTCGCCGAGTGAGCGCCGGCGCGCTCAGCGCGAGGCGACGTGCTGGATCTCGGTGCCTTCCACGAGGGCGCGCACGTTGTCGCGGATCCGCTCGTCGGCTCCCACCGGGCGGCCGCCCGCTCCGTGCGGGGTGATCAGCAGCCGCGGGGCGTCCCACAGCGGGTCGTCGGCCGGCAGCGGCTCCGGGTCGGTCACGTCGAGTCCGGCACTGCCCAGGGTTCCGGCCTCCAGCGCCTCGCGCAGCGCGGCCTGGTCGACCGTGGTGCCGCGACCGACGTTGATCAGCACGGCGTGGTCGGGCAGGGCCGCGAGGACCTCGCGGCCGATGGCGCCGGCGGTCTGCTCGGTGGACGGGAGGATGTCGATGAGCACGTCGACCTCCGGGAGCGCGTCCAGCACGTCCTCGTCGGCGATGACCTCGAAACCGGCCCGGGTTCCCGCGCTGCGGGCGGCGCCGCGCACCTCGGCGCCCAGCGCCGCGAGGGTCGGGGCGAGGTTCTGACCGATCTGGCCGAAGCCCCAGATCAGCACGCGCGCACCGATCAGGGAGGTGATGCGCCCTTCGGGGTGCAGCGGCTGCAGCCCGCCCAGCTCCCGGGACCACTCGTGGCGGGCCTGGGCCTCGGCGGCCTCGGGCAGACGGCGCAGCAGGCTCAGCAGCAGCGCGAGGGCGTGCTCGCTGACCGTCAGCGAGTGCAGGCCTGCTCCGGAGGCGATGACGACGTCCTCCGGGAAGCCCGCGGCGAGGATCCCGTCCACCCCCGCGGAGAGGGACTGGACCAGCTTCAGCTGCCCGAGGTTCTCCGCGGCGGAGCTCAGGTTCCTGCGGGAGGAGCCCCAGACCACGAGCACGTCGGCATCGTGGTGCTCGGCGGGGATCTCGGCGCGGGCGTCGATGACGGCGGACTCCCAGCCCTCCGGCAGGGTGGGGTCCAGCGGGATGGTGTCTGGCAGCAGGATCTTCATGGCCACAGGCTACGGCGTGCCCGGGCCGTCGCGCCCCTGCCGTCCCGGCCCGGGTTCGATACCCTGCCCCCATGGGATCTGGCTCCGCATCGTCCGTGTCGGCCCTCTCGGCGGTCCTCGGTGGCGCCGCGGACGTCGTGCGGGGGGCCACCAGGAGGACCGGCCGACGGATGCGGCGGGCCGCGATGAGCCGCCCGCTGTCGACCGGCGGGTTCCTCGGGGCCTCGATCACCGGGTGGATCTCCACCTCCCCGAGCCTGCTGCCGCGGACCTGGTGGATGTGGACGGCCAACATCGGCTTCTCCCAGATCTACGGCTACGCGACCGGCGTGCTGACCGAGCGGCTGGTGCTGCGGGCCGCCTCCGAGATCGGCCTGCACGTGGAGATCGCAGAGGACCGTCGGCGTCGGGCCCGCGGTCTGGGCGCCGCGGCCCTGATCGGCATCTCCGCCTATTCATGGGTGCGCGGGGTGCTCCGCCAGCGGGAGATCAGCCATCTGGTCCAGCAGGAGCCCAAGAACCTCGCCACGCACATCGTCGGCACGATCGGGGGGCTCTCCGCCTCGTTCGGGACCCTGGTGACGGTGCGCGCCGTGATCGCGACCGCCCACCTGTACCGGGCGCTGCTGCGGCCCTACCTGCCCGCGCGGACCGTGGGCGCGGTCTCCCTGATGCTGACGGCCGCGACCGTCACGGTGCTCGCAGAACGGATCGTCCGCGGGCGGCTGCTCGAGCAGATGATCGAGAGCGCCGAGGCGGCGAACCGTCTGATCTCCCCCGACGTGCCCCGTCCCACCTCGCCCCTGCGCTCGGGCAGCCCGGACTCGCTGGAGTCCTGGCAGTCCCTGGGGGCTCCGGGCCGCAAGATCGTCTCGGCCGGTGCGGGCGCGGACTACATCGCGCGGACCACCGGCCAGGAGGCCATGGAGCCGATCCGGGTCTACGCCGGGAAATCCTCGACCCGCACCCTCGAGCAGACCGTCGACGCCGTGCTCGCCGAGCTGGACCGCACCGGCGCCTGGGACCGGGACGTGCTGGTGTTGTTCACCGGGACCGGTACGGGCTGGCTGCAGGAGTGGTCGCTGTCGGCCATCGAGTTCCTCACCGGCGGGAACTGTGCGACCGCTTCCCTGCAGTACTCGGTCTACACCAGTGCGCTGAGCTATCTGCTCGACGGGCGCTCCCCGCAGCGCGCCGGCCACCTGCTGTTCCATGCGGTGCGCCGCCGTCTGGATCAGATGCCCGAGGAGTCCCGGCCGCGGCTGTTCGTGGCCGGGGAGTCCCTGGGCTCCGTCGGCGGCCACGCGGCGTTCCGCGATGTTCAGGACATGCTGGCCAAGGTCGACGGCGCGGTCTGGACGGGCACACCCAGCTTCACGCCGATCTACCGCGAGATCACCGAGCGCGGCCGACGGGGTGCCCCGGCGATCGCCCCGATCCTGGACAACGGCCGGCACATCCGCGTGGTCACCCGCCCGCGCGACCTCGAGCACAACTACTGGGGCGGGTTGTACGAGCCGTGGCAGCGCCCGCGCGTGGTCTACGCCCAGCACCCGTCGGATCCGGTGGTCGCCTGGCGGCCGTCCCTGCTGTGGGAGGAACCGGCCTGGCTGCAGGAGCGCGTGGGCCACGACGTCACCCCCGCCATGCGCTGGTTCCCGTGGATCACGTTCTGGCAGATCGCCGCCGACATGCCGCTGTCGATCAAGGTCACCGGCGGCCACGGCCACTCCTACCACGAGGAGATGGTGCCCATCTGGGCCGCGGCGCTCGGGGAGGACGCGAGCTCGGCGGACCGTACGGCCCGGCGCCGCCGCCACCTCGCCATCATCGAGGCGATCCGGGAGATCCACCCGGGCACGTGAGCGCCTGGCTCGCCCGCAAGCCGTCCCGGAGAACGCCCTACTCGTTCAGTGCCTGGCGCGGGCGGCTACTGTGACGCTCATGCCCGAGAGCTGGCTGTCCGAGACCCGCGCCTCCTACGACGCCGATGCGACCGGTTATGCGCGCACTGTCGACGGTCTGCTGCAGCGACGGCCCCATCTGCGCGGCGGCCTGGCGATGTTCGCCGAATCGGTGCGCGAGAGCGGGAGCGGGACCGTGGCCGACATCGGTTGCGGACCGGGCTACGTCACCGACCATCTTCACCGCCTCGGGATCGACACCGTCGGCATCGATCTCTCCCCCGCGATGGTCGATATCGCCCGGCACCGATACCCGCATCTGCGATTCGAGGTGGGTTCGATGACCGATCTGGCGCTGAGCGAGGAATCCATGGCCGGTCTCGTGGCGTTCTGGTCCGTGATCCATATCCCCGATCACGCTGTCCCCGGCGTGTTCGCGCAGTTCCGCCGAGTGCTGCGCCCGGCCGGCCCGCTGCTGGTCGGCTTCCACGTGGGCGAGGGGACGCACCACTCCTCACAGGGCTACACGGGCCGTCAGATCTCCGTGGACAGCCACCACCGCCCGCTGAGCCGCGTCTCTGGGTGGTTGCGGGACGCCGGGTTCACGGTCGAGGCCGAGCTGCTCCTGCGACCGGACGACGAGATACCGGGAGCGATGGTCTTCGCGCGCAGAGGAGCCTGAAAGCTCGGAGCACATCCGCGGGTCAGGGATTCGGCCCCGTGGCGACCGGGCGAGAGTCGTCGGCGCTCCACTGCGACCAGGAGCCGGGGAACATCCGCACCTTCCCGAATCCGGCGCGCTGCAGGGCCAGGACGTCGTGGGTGGCGTTCACGCCGGAGCCGCAGTAGACGATGGCCTCACCCTCGGGCCGCACTCCCGCCGCGGTATACCGCTCGGCGAGGTCCTCGGGCGGCAGGAAGCGCCCGTCCTCCCCGAGGTTCCCGGTGAAGGGCAGGTTCACCGCGCCCGGGATGTGCCCGGCGCGGGGGTCGATGGGCTCGCTGTCGCCGCGGTAGCGCTCGGCGGGCCGCGCGTCGATGACCACGGCGCCTCCGGCAGCGACCTCGTCGGCGGTGGCGATCGCGTCGGCCGGCCACGGGCGTGCCGGCACGTCGCCGGGCGCAGGGTGCTCGTCGGCGGTGCTCAGCTCGCCGTCCCAGGCGGCCAGGCCGCCGTCGAGCATGGCCGCCTCATGGCCCAGGGCGCGCAGCATCCACACCAGGCGTCCGGCGGGGGCGCCGCCGGAGTCGTCGTAGCCGATCACCACGGAGTCCGCCGTCACGCCGGCGCGGCGCAGCGAGGCCGCGAACTCCTCCGGGTCGGGCAGCGGATGGCGGCCGGCGTCGGGCCGGGGAGGTGCCGACAGCTCGGTATCGAGGTCGATGTACACGGCCCCGGGCAGATGCCCCTCGAGGTAGGTGTGGTGGCCCTTGGAACCGTCGAATGCCCACCGCACGTCGAGCAGATGGACGGGAGGGCCCTGGTCCGCGCCCCGGTCGAGGAGCTCGTGGAGTTGGGCGACGTCGATGATCGGGTCGAGCGCAGGTGCCATGCCGCAGATCCTCCGTGCGCGGGCCGAGCCATGGAGCGGCGGCCCGTGGTGTGTCAGCTCAGGAACGCACCTGAATGTCGAGGCGCACCAGGCGGTGGTCCGAGGTGGGGAAGGGGTATTCACCGGTCAGCTCGCTGCCGGGCGCACCCTGCTCGGGCCAGAACACGGCGGAGGAGACGACCTGGAGGTTCTTCTCCGGCAGGACGTAGTCGACGCGCAGGTTGCCCGGGCTCGGGTCGTCCGAGAAGTCGGCGGTGTCGAACTGAGGGTCACTGGAGTGGCCAGCATTCGCCCCACCCTGCAGCTCGGCGGCCTCGACCGCCCCGCTGCTGCGCGGCTTCGGATCCTGGATGCGGGGATGCGAGAGCAGCTGGTCGATCGCGCCCGGCCAGGAATCGCCGTCGGCCGGATCGGAGTTGTAGTCGCCCAGGATCACGAACTTCTCCTGCGGGGCGAGGCCTCCGCGCTTGCCCTCATCGTCCACGATCCACTGCGAACGGCTGCCGGGGCTGAGATAGTCGGCCCACAGGCGGATCTCATCGCTGTTGCGGCGCTGATTGCGCTTCTCCGGACCGTCGAAGCTCGGCGGCGTCGGGTGCGCCGCGAGCACGTGGAGCGTCGAGTTGCCGACCCGCACCGGCACGTCCCAATGGGACTTGGAGCTCAGACGCAGCTCGGCGGCGACCTCTTCGCCGTAGAACTCGGTGGGCAGCAGGTTGCTCGGCATGTCGGCCCAGCGGAGATTCTGGAAGGTGCGCACCTGGTCGGTGAGGATCGGGTGCCGGGAGAGGATGACCATCCCGTACTGGCCGGGGAACTCACCGAAGCCCCATGCGTCGTCCGGGCCGCCGACGGTGCCGTCGGCGTTGAGGTCGTACCCGCTGGCGACCCCGGTGTTGACCGGAGCGGTGAAGGCGTAGGGGTAGTAGACCGGGGTGCGCCCGTTCTGGCCGACCTCGAGGTAGTTGCTGCGGAAGAGATCGATTCCCTGCTGCTGATCGTCATGATCGAACTCGTTGATCAGCAGCACATCGGGATTGTTGGTCTGGATGACCTCGGCGACCGCGCGGATCTGCTCGTCCTCGCCGGTCTCCAGGTCCGCGAAGAGATCTCCGGCCGCAGCCCGGTTCAGCGAGGCGTTGTAGGTGGCCACCCGCAGCTGCTCGATGCGCTCACCGCGACGGGCCGGCTGCTGCCCGGCGTAGGCAGTAGCTGCCGGCAGGCTGAGGCCTGCCGCGGCGGCTACGGCGATCGCTCGGCGTCGGCTCATGCGCGGTGTCATGGTCTCCATTGTGCATGCTGGTCCGCGCGAGCGACACCTGATGTGGACGATCACTCCTCCCCATCCAGTCTCCCGCTCGGACGGAAACGCCCCTGGACAGGGCGTTTTCCCCGTCTTCAGGTCGCGGCTTCGTGTCAGATAGACATGCGCGTGTCCCGGCGGGTCTCCGACGGGCCCGCGCGGATCCCGCCGGACTTCCGGACCGAGGACGGCGACGACCCTCCCCCTGCGGCCTTCGACCGGCCTCCTGCCGTGACCCTCCGGTCGGCCATCCGCCCACCGGCGAGAGACGCAGCCGCCCCTGACAGCGCCGGGATCGCAGTGCCAGACTGGACGCATGAGAATCGCGTTCCTGGGCACCGGCCGTATGGGCACCGAACTGGCCCTCCACCTGATCCCCGATCATCAGCTCACCGTCTGGAACCGTACGCGGGAGAAGACCGCCCGCCTCGCCGACGCCGGGGCCGCGGTGGCCGAGAGCCCGTCGGAGGCGGTCGACGGAGCCGAAGTCGTGATCACCGCGCTGTTCGGTCCCGACACCGTCCGCGAGACCGTGACCGGCCCCGGTCTGATCCCGGCGGGCGTCCCCTGGGTGGACACCACCACCGTCTCCCCCGCTGACGCCGACGAGTTCGCCGCGGCCGTCCCCACCTACGTGGGCGTGCCGATCCTGGGCACCCTGGGCCCCGCCCGCAACGGCACCCTCGGCGTCTACGTCGGCACCCCGGACGACGCGCTGCGCGCGCAGGTCACGGAGCTGGTGGCGCCGTGGGCGGACCCGGAGCGCCTGCACGGCGTCGAGTCCGGTCGCCGGGCCGCCACCGGCAAGCTGCTGGCGAACCTGGCGCTCGCGGTGACAGCGCAGGGTCTGCGCGAAGCATTGGCCCTGGGAGAGGCGGCGGGCGCCACGGACGAGGAGACCCTCGAGATGCTCGGCTCGACCGGGCTCGCGGTCATCGCCGGGATGAAGGGCCCGTTCGTGCGCGGGGAACGCAGCACCGAGGGTGGAGACTTCTCCGCGAATGCGATCGCCAAGGACACCCGGCTCATGATCGACACGGTCACCTCCGCGTCGGCCGACGGGCCCGCACGACCCAGCTCCGATCTGCCCGCACTGCGCGGGGCGCTGGCCTCCCTGGAGGCGGAGATCGCCGCCGACCACGGCGAGCACGACTTCTCGACGATGCTGCTGCCGAGGGCCGAGCCCACCGGGCAGTGACGGCTTCGGGCCGCCGGCTCAGAGACCGACGGCGCTCAGCACCGCCCGCGCTGTCTGCTCGGGAGTCGCGGCGACGGGAACGGAGACGTCCTCCACGTGGGCGGCGTCGAGGATCTCGGTGAGCTCGTCGAAACGCTCCAGATGCCAGTCCAGGCCATCCGGGTCGAGCTCGTGGCGCCGGTGCAGCCGGGCACGGACCAGGTCACGCGGCGCCTGCAGCCGCACCACCGTCAACGGGCACCCCATAGCGTCCTCGTAACGCGTACGGTCCGCGCGACGCTCGAGCACGCCGGCGGCGACCAGCACTCGTGCCCCGGCGTCCCGGTAGTTCACGGAGACGGCGCGCAGGTTCGCCAGCTCGAGCCGGCCGTGGAAACGGTCGCCGTCGGGAGCGGGCCAGCAGCGCCGCAGCCCGTCCAGGTCGATGGCCGCCCCGGGCACGCCGCGGCGGGCGAGTTCGCTGCCGACGGCGTCGGTCACCGTGGTCTTGCCGACACCGACGGCACCGGTGATCAGCAGGGCGCGCGCCGAGGGAGACCCCATCTCAGTCCACCGCGATCCGGCGGACCCTCTTGAGGTGGTCGGTGGAGTTGTCCCCGCTCATGGTGCGGGACTTCTGGCGGTTGTTGGTGCCGACCTTCGCGTCGCGCTGCTTGAGGTTGCCGACGGAGACCTCGGTCTCCTTCTCGAAGTGGTGGCGCTTGTCGGTGTTGCGGTAGTAGCGGTAGATGCCGCCGTAGACCGCGGCGAACACGGCCGGCCCCGCCAGGAACGGGAAGGACAGGCCGATGACCCGGGAGTCCCCGTCGGCCAGCAGCATCGTGGTCGCCGGATCCCCGGCCAGCTCAGCGAGCAGTGGCAGCATCGTCTCGGCCCCTTTCCTCATCCATTCTCGACGCCCTCATCCTGCGAAGAACCAGCCGAAGCCGACGACCGCGCCGACCGCCGCGGCGACGCTGCCGGCCAGGCACGCGACCGCGAAGATCTTCGGATGCGAGACCGGCACCGACCCCATGGTGTTGCCGTTGCGCGCATTGACGGCGATGTAGTGGGTCAGCGAGTTCTCGCCCTTGGCGGAGTCCGCGTAGCTGTACAGCCACACCGGCACGTACACCGCCACCCAGCGGGTCCCGTGCACGGCGACGCCCTCCTGCTCCCAGCGCACGCCGCGGTCATAGCGGCCGATGGTCGGCAGCGCCTTCGCGCGCGCGATGGCCAGGAACTTGTCCTCCACCGCGTCATCGACGTCCTGCACGTCGAGGTCGCGGCGCTCGGAGGTGAACCCCTTGAGGTAGTTCGAGTTGTAGGCGACCGCGTTCTCCGTGTCGTACGGCTGGACGGCGTTGAGGATGTTGTTGGTCGCCTGGGAGTTGTCGCGAGCGTTGAAGCGCTGGGCGGATTCCACCGTCAGGTCGTCCACGAGCAGGTCGAAGGCACGCTGGACGTTGTAGACGTCGGCGTCGTAGTAGGTCTCGGTGACGTAGTTGTCCTTGCCGACCCGGCGGCGCACCGTGTACTGGCGCGTGGTGACCTCGCCGGTGCCGCCGAGGACGGCGTGCATGTTCCCGTCGACGACCATGTACGGGATGTACACGCCCATCACGTTGTCGGGCACGAACTCCTGCTTGAAGCGGCCGTGCGCGAAGGCCTTGCGCTTGCCGGCGAACTCGTCGATCCGCTCGATGGCCTGCTCGCGGGTGAGCTCGAAGGGCAGCACCGCGTCGGGGACCGCGCCGTTGGGGATCTGGGTGTTGACGGACAGAGTCTGACGGCACCAGTGGCAGCGGGCCTGCAGCTCCTGGTCGACGTTGATGACGACTTCCGCGCCGCAGCCCTGGCATTTCAGGGTGACCACCGAGACGTCCTCACGGATGTCCGCCGTGCCCGAGGCCATGGTGTGGCCCTGCAGCTCCGCGATCGAGGAATCCAAGCCGAAGGCCTGCTCGGCGTTGTCCTCGTTCCACTGATGACGGCAGTACGCGCAGACCAGCGCCTTGGCGCTCAGTGAGTACTTGATGTCCGTGCTGCCGCAGCGGGGACACTTGCTCAGTCCGTCGCTGCGGCCCGAGCTGGTGTCGATGATCCGGTGTGCGGCGTGCTGGCGCGCGGCCTCCGTCGCTCCGGCGATCTGATCGTCACCGAGCATCTGCGCAGGGGACTTCCCCTGCTGCGGCGGCCCGGACTGCTGGGGCGGCGGCCCCGACTGCTGCGGCGGCCCGGACTGGTGCGGGGAGCCGGGCTGCTGACCGGAGGGAGGCGGTCCGCCTTGCCCCGGCGGTCCCTGCACGGCCGGCTCCCGCCCGCTCTCGGCGGGCGGCCGGGCGGGCTGGTCCGGGCGCGCCCACTCCGGGCGCTCGGGAGGTACGGACATCTCAGAGACCGAGGGCGGCCTTCTTCGCCGCGTCGTAGTCCTCCTGAGTGATCAGGCCCTGATCCAGCATCTCCTTGTACTGGGCGAGCTTGGCCACCGGATCCTCCTGCTGCGGCGCTGCCTGCTGGCCGCCCTGAGGCGCCTGCTGGCCGCCCTGCTGCGGGGCGCCGCCCTGGGGCGCACCCTGCGCCGGGCCGCCCTGCTGCCCGGGCGGCGCCCAGGGCTGTGCCGGGTTCACCAGGCCGCCGGTGGCTCCCATGCCGGCACCGAACATGGCCAGCCCAGCGCCGCCGCCGTTCTCGCCGGCGTTCTCCACGCCGCGGGCCACGGACTGATTGAGGAAGGACTGCGAGCGGGCACCGGAGAGGGCGTCGGCCTTCTGCACGTCGGTGAGCAGCTCACGGGTGCGCTGGTCGTACTCGATCGAGGCGATGGCGGTCTTGACGATGGCCAGGCCGCGGTCCGTGGACCAGCGGTAACCCTCCTCGACGGCGGCGGAGAGGGACTGGGCGAAGCCCACCGAGTCACCCTGGATGCGGGAGATGCGGTTGCCCTTGTCCGGATCGTTCGTGTAGCGCGAGAACGCCTGGGCGAGGGAGCCGACGACCTCGCGGAACAGCTGGTTGCCGGCGGCGTTGTCCGGATCGGAGAAGTCGAAGACGGGGGCGTTCGGGCCGATGAAGGTGGCGGGCACGAAGTTGTGCACGAACAGCAGCGGGTCGATGATCCGCATCGTGTAGGAGCCGCGCGCGACAGCGCCCACCTGGGCGTTGAGGTAGGCGTCGTCCCAGTAGATCTCCGACTGGGTGCCGAACTTGTTGTCCGGGATCTCCTTGAGGCTGACGTAGAAGCCGAGCTGCTGCGAAGTGGGCCGGCCGCCGAACTTGAAGCGCTCCCAGGACATGCCGACGGTGGAGGCGAGGATGCCGTCGTCGGCGAACACGGACCGCGAGTCCGGGGACTGATCATTGAACTCGTAGCCGCCGGCCTCGGTGATCAGGCCCGTGGCCCGCCCGTCGACCACGGTGATCAGACCGTAGCCCTGGGGCACGAGGATCCGTGAGCCATTGGTGATGACGTTCTCCGAGCCGCGGACGTTGGAGCCGCGACCGGCATTGGTGCCGCGCGGCACGGCCGGGAACAGCGCCGCGGTCTGCGGCAGCCCGTTCGGGACGGTGAGGAAGTCCTGCCATTGGTCGGCGAACATCCCGCCGATCGCGCCTTTGAATGCCTGGATGAATCCCATGTGAGCTCCTTCGTCGCCCCCGGACGTGTGACGGGAGACATGCTATCCCGTGCCCCCGAACGCCCCCTGAGCCGCTCGCACTACCGTAGCGACCCATGGACGGGAGCCGAGGTGTCGAGCCCCGCGAGCGGAACGCGCGCGGTGCGACGAGCGCGCTCGCGGCCTGGGCCGGCCGTCTCGAGCGTCGCCAGGTGCCGATCTATCTCGCGGCGATCGCGGTCGGCGCCGTCCTCGGCGCACTGCTGCCCCGCGCCGCTGGAGCGATGGAGACCGCGGTCGAGCCGTCCATCGCGGCCCTGCTGCTGGTCACTTTCCTCGGGGTGCCGCTGACACGCTTCCGGGTCTCTGCGGCCGACGGCCGCTTCCTCGCGGCGCTCCTGGTCCTGAACTTCGTCGTCGTCCCCGTGGTGGTCTGGGCGATCACGCGTCCGCTGGCCGCCTCCCCGGCTCTGCTGATCGGTGCTCTGCTGGTGCTGCTGGCCCCGTGCATCGACTACGTCATCGTCTTCACGGCCCTGGCCGGCGGCGACCGGGAGCGTCTGCTCGCCGCGACTCCGGTGCTGATGCTCGCCCAGATGCTCGCGCTGCCGGTGCTGGTGCCGCTGCTCGGCGGCGGCGCGAGCGGTATCGCGGACCTGATCGACGTCGGCCCGTTCATACGCGCTCTCGTCCTGCTGATCCTGCTGCCGCTGGCAGCCGCGATGCTGATCCAGCGCGTCGCACCGCGCTGGGATCTCTCGGCGACGATGGTGCCGCTGATGGTGCTGGTCCTCGTCACGGCGATCGGCTCCCAAGTCCCCTTGATCCGCACCGGTGGGATGCAGCTGCTGGCGCTGGTGCCCGTCTATGCGGCCTTCCTCGCCCTCGCCACGGCAGCGGGCCTGCTCCTCTCGCGCGTGGCCCGCCTCGAGGTGCGCGCGGCACGGGCGCTCACCTTCTCCGGTGCCACCCGGAATTCGCTGGTGGTCCTCCCGCTGGCCCTGGCGATGCCTGCGCAGCTGGCGCTGGTCCCGGCGGCGGTGGTCACGCAGACGGTCGTGGAGCTCGTGGGCATGGTGGTGCTGGTGCGGGCGCTGCCGCGGCTGCTGAAGGGGTGAGTCGGCTCGCGATGGGAGCTTCTGTCCCCTCGAGAGCCTCTCAGTGGTCGCTATGACCCTCGGTCAGCGACAACTCAGGCGGTCTCGACGGGGACGACGGCGGACACGAGCACGGCGGAGACGGGGAAGGCGAGCGTGGCGCCGGTTATGCCTGGTGCGTCGGCCACGCCACCTCCGCCGTCCGTGGCGTACGCGCTCCACAGCTCCCGCGCTCGCCGCTCGATGGCGGCGCGGACCTCTGGCTTCTGGGCGCGGTGGATTCGGCCAGGGGTGGCGACGCCTCCCGCGATCCCGGCCATGAGGTCGTCGGCGGTGATGTGCCAGGTCCAGGTGATCTCCCCGGCGCTCTCGACGCGCAGCCCGGCACCACGCGCCAGGTCTGCCAGGCCGTGCGGCGTGCGCGGGAAGTCGAGCTCCGGAGGAAGGCGCGTGCTCGCCACGGGCACGGCACCCGCGTCCCGGGCGGCCTGCCCATACGCCGCGAGATGGGGCCCGGGCTCGGCCGGCCAGATGGTCATGGCGAGCCGTCCTCCGGGTGTCGCGACCCGCGCGAGCTCCGCCATGGTGGCTCGGGGCTCCGGCACGTGGTTGACGACGAAGTTGGCGGTGACCGCGTCGAATACCGCGTCCGGCAACGGCAGTCCCGGGGCCCCGGCCTCCACGACGCTCACGCCCGCGCCGTCGGCCTCGACCGTCCGACGGGTCAGCGCCACCATGTCGGGCTCCGGGTCCGCCGCGACCACCCGCCGCCCGGCCCGGGCCGCGGCGAGCGCGAGATCACCGGTCCCGCAGCCGACGTCGAGATGCGAGACGGCCGGTGCCGTGGCCTCCAGCAGAGCGGGCACGGCGCCCCTGCAGAGGGTCGCGAATGACCGCCGGTACGCCTCTGCCACGCCGTCCCATGCCATGGCTCCATCTTCTCCTGACCGACGCACCCGCGCGGACCCCACCACCCCCTCTGGAAGGCCGTTTTGACAGGTCAGTTCCGGCCTCAACGAGGGGGTGCTCCAGATCTGGGCCGTCGGGCGCCGATCGAGCGACTCAGCCCGTGATGTCGTACTTGGCGAGGCGCCGGGTGTCGCCGGAGCTCTGGAGGTCCAGCAGCTGGGCGTAGATGCCCCCGGTCTCGGCGAGCTCGGACGGGGAGCCGATCTCGTCGATGACGCCTTCGCGCAGGGTGATGATGCGATCCACCTCGGCGATCGTGGACAGGCGGTGGGCGATGATCAGCGAGGTGCGGCCGGCCATCAGTTCGTCCAGGCCCTTCTGCACCTGGATCTCCGCCTTCGTGTCCAGCGCCGAGGTGGCCTCGTCGAGGACCAGCACGGGGGCGTCCTTGAGGATCGCGCGGGCCACGGCGATGCGCTGGCGCTGACCGCCGGAGAGCTTCAGGCCGCGTTCGCCGATCACCTGCTGGTAGCCCTCGGGGAAGCGACGGATGAAGGCGTCGGCGTTGGCGCGGCGGGCGGCCTCGCGGACCTCCTCCTCGCTCGCCTCGGGGCGACCGTAGGCGATGTTCTCCTGGATCGTGCCGGAGAAGAGGGAGGCGTCCTGGAAGACGACGCCGATGTGGGCGCGCAGCTGGTCCAGGGGCAGGTCGGCGCTGGGGTGGCCGATCACCTCGATGCTGCCGGTGCGCGGCTCGTACAGTCCCAGCAGCAGGTTCACGATGGTGGACTTGCCGCCTCCGGATTCGCTGACCAGGGCGATCTTCTCGCCGGGCTCGATGTGGAAGCCGATCCCGTGCAGCACGTCCTCGCCGTCCTCGTAGGCGAAGCTGACGTCCTCGAAGGCGACCACGGGCGCGCCGGGCACCGGCTCGATCAGCGGCGACTCGGTGAGCGTGGCGACGGCGGAACCGGCCGCGGGAGCAGACCCGTCGGCGGGAGCAGAGCTGGAACCCGAGGCCGATCCGTCGGCAGCGCCGGGACCCGATGCGCCGGCACCGACGAGCATCGGGGCCTCGGCCGCCCGCCCGTCGGCCGAACCGGCGTCCGGAGCATCGGCCGGGCGTGCAGCCATCACGGCGGCGGTGCGCGGATCGACCGGGGTCTCCATCACCCGGAAGTAGTCCTTGGAGCCCGCGATCGCGCGCTGCGCGGAGTCGATCACGAAGCTCATCGACTCCACCGGTGCTTTGGCCATGGTCATCAGCTGGACCAGCAGCACCATCTCACCGAGGGAGAACTGACCCTGGACGGTGCGCACGAAGATGATCGCGTAGATGCCGAAGAAGATGAGGTTCAGGAATGCGCGGCGGATGATGTCCATCCGGTGCCAGTGCGAGGACTGCTCCCGGGTGGTGGCGTCGGTGGAGCGGAAGCGACGGGAGAAGTCCGCCAGTTCCCCGCGCTCGCGCACGAACGACTTCACCACGCGGATCTGCCCGACCACCTCCGCGAAACGGCCGGAGGCGATGTCGACCTGCTCGTTCTTCTCCCCCTCGAGCCGCTGCCATTTCACCGACGTCAGCGAGGTCAGCCACACGTAGACGGGGAAGACGATCAGCAGCAGCAGCGCCAGCGGCCAGGCGTACCAGGCGCTGATCACGAGGACGGCGAAGGTCGTGATCAGCATCGACGCGAAGTTGTTCGACATCATCTTCACGAAGTTCGTGATCTCGGTGATCGACCTGTTCAGCCGAGCCACGATGGTGCCGGTGACCTCGCCGTCGAACCAGCGCTGGGGCAGGTGGAGCAGCTTGTCGTAGTAGCGCACCGAGAGGATGGTGCGCATCCGGTTGCTCATCACGTCGCCGAACCAGCCGCCGACGTTGGAGACCACGGTGTTGGCCAGCTCGGCCAGCAGCACCGCGCCGGCGATCAGCAGGACGGTGCGCACAGCGGTGCCGGTGGGCGTCTCCCCATTGACGGCGGAGGCGACGGTGTCGGTCGCGTTCCCGATCAGGAACGGCACCACCAGTCCGGCGACCGCGGTGAGGACCGAGGCGAGGATGACCGCGGCGTACAGAGGGGCGAGGGAGCGGGTGAAACGGATGATGCGCAGGAGGGACGACACCCTGCCAGCCTATGTCGCCGACCCCGACGAGCCCACTGGATTCCGCCCCGAGCTGAGCAGAACGCGACCGCGGGATCCGCGAGGTTGTTGGTATGGGTGCCCGGATCCAACCGACTCACGGATCCCGGGGCGCTCCGGCGTGAGGAGGCGGCTGCCACGTGCGAGCGGGGACGGCCCGGAACGTGCGACGTGGCCGCGCCTCAGTCCGTCTTGGGGCCGACGACGCCCAGCAGCACCCCGACCGAGCTCTTCTCCCCCGCCCGGCGCCGCCGGGCCAGGCCGGTGACCAGGGCATAGGGCACGAGCATCACGAAGCCCACGGCGCTGAGCAGGAGGATCGCGATGGTCACCGAATCGGTGACGCCGTCGGAGCGGGCCACCAGCAGGGCGGCGGCGATGTTGCGCTGGCTGGAGAGGATCGCGGGCCCGTCGGGCACCGTCAGCACGTCCCCGGCGAGATCGCCGGCGACCCGGCCGGCGACGAAGGCCAGCGCCACCAGGCCCGCGGCGACCAGCAGCACCGGGGAGAGGATCAGCTGCAGCACCAGGGCGGAGTTGGAGCCGAAACCGGAGAGGAACATCAGCACCGCGGCGACGGCGGCGACCGTGCCTGCGGTGCGCGCGAATCTGTCGGCGTGGTGCGGGAAGACCGCAGCGATGGCGATACCGGCGATCATCGGGGAGAGCATCGTGCCCAGCAGCAGCCGCGCCACGGCCCAGCCGTCGACCTCGATGTCCTGCAGGAGCAGCGGCACCACCAGCGGCATGAAGACGATCGAGCCGAGCAGCAGCACCGCCATCGGCCCGGCGGTCTCGCCGTAGGGGATGCGGGCCATCGCTCCCAGCTGCAGGACGAACGGCGCGCCCGCCGCGCACAGGGCGATGACGAAGCCCTCGCCGGTGTGGTGGGGCAGCAGCCCGTTCAGGAGCCAGACGATCAGCGTGCCCACCGCCGGGATCACCACGAAGTTGGCGCCGAGCACGGAGAAGACGGTGCGCCGGTCCCGCATCTGGAGGGCGAAGGCGCGCAGCGGCGTGCGCAGACCCATGGACAGCATCGACGCGATCGCGAATGCGGGGACGCTGACGTCGATCAGCAGACTCAGCAGGGATCCGATCGTGTGCACCACGAAAGGTTACGCGCGCACGGCGCGTGATGGTCAGATCCAGCCATTGTCCGAGGCGGTCCTCACGGCCTCGGCGCGGCTGCTGACCCCGAGCTTGCCGATCGCGGCGGAGACGTGGTTGCGCACGGTGCCCTCGCTGAGGAACAGGGTGGCGGCGATCTGCGCGGTGCCGGCACCGGTGGCGGCGGCCTGCAGTACCTCGGTCTCCTTCGGGGTCAGCGGGCTGGGGCCGACGGCGAGGGACTGCGCGGCCAGTTCGGGGTCGACCACCCGCAGCCCCTGGTCGACGCGGCGGATCGCGTCCACCAGCCGCTCGACGGGGGTGTCCTTGACCATGAAGCCCTGGGCCCCGGCCTCCATGGTGCGGCGCAGGTACCCGGCGCGACCGAACGTGGTCAGCACGATGATGCGGGGGCCGGTGCCAGGTGCTTCCCGCAGCGCCTCGGCGACGGCGATGCCGTCCTCGGGGCCGGGCGTGCCGTCGGCCGAGGCGCCGGCAGGCATCTGCACATCCAGCAGCAGCACGTCGGGGCGGTGCGCGGCCACGGCCGCGAGGGTGCTCGCCCCGTCGGCCGCTTCACCGACCACCTCCAGGTCCGGTTCCAGGCGCAGCAGAGCGACCAGGCCCGAGCGCAGGATCGACTGGTCGTCGGCGACCACGAGCCGGATCATGCCGCCTCCCCCATGGTCACTGCCCCCATGGTCGCGGTCAGCCGGGTGCCGCCCTCCCCGGAGTCGACGTCCAGGTGCCCGCCGGCGATGGCGACACGGGCCTCGAGGCCCTGCAGCCCGGAGCGGCGGGCGGTCTCCGGGAAGCCGGTGCCGTTGTCGCTGACGCTCACCGAGTTCTCGTCCACCGCGATCGTGGCGCGGGTGGCGCCGGAGTGGCGCACGATGTTGGTCACGCCCTCGCGGATGACGTAGCCGAACAGTTCGGCGCGCTCGTCAGGCAGCGGCGGCAGCGCGGTCGGAACCTCGGCCTGGATGCCGACGGTGGCGAGCACGGAACGGGCCGAGGCGATCTCGGACGCGGCGCGCACGGCCTGCATCCCGCTGGCGGTGGCGCGGACGTCCGACAGCGCCTGACGGACGGTGTCCTCGATGTGCACCAGCTGCTCGCGGGCGGCCTCGGGGTCGCTCTCCAGCAGCCGGCGCGCCAGCTGGGCGGAGATGGTCAGCGAGGTCAGGGAGTGGCCGAGCAGGTCGTGGAGGTCGCGGCCGATGCGCTCGCGCTCCGCGGCGACGGCGAGCACGGCGTTGCGCTGCTGGGCCGCCTCGAGCTCTTCCTGCAGCATCTGCTGGCGGATGCCGTAGCCGATCCCCCAGGCCATCACCATCCCCATGATCGCGAGTCCCGCCGCGACGTACTCCCCCACGGCGATCGCGGTGGAGCCGACGAGAATGCACATCACCACCATGGAGGGCACGGCCCACCGCCACGGCAGCAGCAGCACGTGCGTCATCGCCTGGAACATCACCATGTACAGCACGTACACGCCGAGTATCGGCACGAGCACCAGCAGCAGCCCCGTGCAGACCGCGAACCACGCCAGCCGCACCCGCTGGGGGTAGAGGCCGACGCCGGTGGCGTACATGAACAGCGCGGCGTAGACCATGAGCAGCAGCGTCACGGCCGCGGCGCGCGGCCCGGGGCCGTCGATCCAGGCCATGACGATGGGGACGGCGGTGAACATCACCGGAGGCAGCGCGAAGGGCAGCCCGCCGGAGTCGACGGCCGCCCGGTGGATCGCCCGCGGCGTCAGGGGCCGGGCGGCGGCCTCGCTCTCGCTGCCGCGCGCCCAGGATCCCCAGCTCGGCGCCTCGGTGGTCTCCATGCGGGCCATTGTGTCAGCGGCCACCTCAGCGGCGGGTCAGGCCCACGGCCCGGGACATGCTCACCGCGCACAGCACCGCCAGCACCACGGTCCAGGCGCCGATCACCAGCAGCCCGGTCACCGGCAGGTCGCCTCCGTACAGGGTCCATTCGCCGAGGCTGGAGATCCAGTAGGTGGGCAGTGCGCGGCCGAAGTCCTGCATCCACTGCGGGAACATCTCCAGCGGCATCCACAGCCCGCCGAAGATCGCCATCGCCATCATGGTGACCACGCCGCCGGCCATCGCGGCGCCGCCCTTGAGGACCATGCCCAGCACCAGTCCGATCAGGATGGTGGGCAGCAGTCCCAGCCACAGCACGGCCAGGGTCACCAGGAGCGGGCCGACGGCCGTCTCGACGCCGGTGACGGCCCCGACCAGGCCCACGGCGATCAGCGCAGGGACGATCACGGCGCTGGCGGCCATCACGGAGCCGACCAGGAACGAGCGCGGCGACAGCCCGGCCACGATCAGCTGGCGCAGGAATCCGTTGCGCTGGTCCTCCTGGATCTGGGTGCCGGCGGTGACGGCGGCGCCGAGCCCGCCGTAGGCGGCCATGTTGATCATGACCATGCCGCGGGCCTGGCCGCCGTCCATGTCCCCGAGCATCATCGAGAACAGCAGGTACATGCCGACCGGCAGGGCGATGGTGAAGACCATGAAGATGACGTTGCTGACGGTCATGCGGGTGGTGTGCAGCGCGTAGCGCACGGTGCGGGTGGCCGCCGACGGGGCGGCCGAGGCGCGGACGGGGAGGGTGGGGGCTGCGGTGCTCATCGCTGGGCTCCTTCGGGATCATCGGGGTCCGTGTGGTCGGTGATGTGCAGGAACGCCTCCTCGAGGCCGGGCGCGGAGACCAGCACCTCGTGGACGTCCTCGGCGAGGGGGGCCGTGAACAGGGCGGCCAGTGCCGCGTCGGAATCCGAGCAGACCGCGCGGACCCGACCGGGGTCGGTCTCGTCGACCCCCGCGCTCTCGACGCCGGGCAGCTGCGCGAGCTGCTCGGGCCCGGCGCCGCGGAGGGTGATCACGCGGCCGGCGACGATCGCGCTGATCTCGGCTCCGGTGCCGTCGGCGACGACGTGTCCGCGGTCCATGACGACCACGCGGGCGGCTTCCCGCTCGGCCTCCTCGAGGTGATGGGTGGCGAAGACGATGGTGCGGCCGGTGGCGGCGACGGCGCGCATCTGGTCCCAGAAGGCGCGGCGGGCGCCGACGTCCATGCCCACGGTGGGCTCGTCCAGCAGCAGCACCTGCGGGTCGCCGAGCAGCGCGATCGCGAAACGGACCCGCTGCGCCTCGCCGCCGGAGAGGGCGCCGATGCGGCGCGTGAGGAGATCGCCGACGGCGGCCTGCTCGACCGCGTCGGCCAGCGGCATGGGGTGAGCCTGGAGGGCGTGCAGCATCTGCAGCATCGCCCGCACCTTCTGGTCCGGCAGCAGCGCCCCGGCCTGGAGCATGGCGCCGATCAGCCCGGTGCGGGTGGCGGTGACGGGGTCGGCGCCGAGGACGCTGACCGCCCCGGTGTCGGGACCGGCCAGGCCCACCATCATCTCCATGGCGGTGGACTTGCCGGCGCCGTTGGGGCCCAGCAGCGCGACGATCTCGCCGTGACCGATCTCGAGGTCGAGGTCCTGGACGGCGCGGACCTGGCCGTAGTGCTTGGTGACGCCGCGCAGGCTGATGGCGGCGGCGGGAGGGGGCTCGTGCGGTGCACGGCCGGGGGCGGGAGCAGTGGGGCCGGGAGCGGTCGTGGTGTTCATGGCAGCGAGTCTTGCGAGCCTCGGCCCCCGGTCCCAGACCCTGCGATCATCCTCGACCCATGACAGTCGTCATGGCGCGGGGAGCTACGCTGGATCGGTGCTGATCAGACAGGTGCGGCTCCTGGATGCCGCCTCCGGCGAGGTCCCGGCCCGGCCGGTGGACCTGCGCGTTCGTGACGGCGTGATCACCGAGGTGGCCGCCGAGCTGACCCGCTCCCCCGGGGAGGAGGTCCTCGAGGGCGGCGGGGCGCCGGCGATCCCCGGCCTGTGGGACCAGCATGTCCACACAGGTCAGCTCGCCCAGGCGCACTCGCGCCTCGACACCAGCGGTGCCGGGAGCGTCGGCGTGATCCTCGAGCTGGTCCGGCGCGAGCTCGGGCGCCGCCGCGAGACCGGCACCGATCCTCGACAGGCGCTGATCGGATTCGGCCACCGGCTGATCGACTTCGCGGTCCCGCCGACGGTGCCGGCGCTGGACGAGGCCACCGGCCCTGTGCCGACCGTGCTGATCGGCGGCGACGCCCACCACGCCTGGCTGAACTCCGCGGCGCTGGAGCTGCTGGGGCTCCCGGCGCGGGACGGAATCGTCGCCGAGGACGAGTGGTTCGACCTCGCCCCACAGCTGACAGCGCTGCCCGGCGTCGCCGAGTCCTTCGCCACCGGCGCGGCGATGATGCAGCGGCAGGCGCTCCAGCGCGGCGTCGTCGGCCTGGTCGACATGGAATGGGGGCGGCCCTGGCTCGAGTGGCCAGCCCGCTCTCCCCGGTTGCGGGTGCGCACCGCCGTGTACATCGCCGAGCTCGAGAACGCTCCGGGGCCGACGGGCACCGTGCTCGACGAGACCGGACTGGTGAGGATGGGCCCGCTGAAGGTGATCGTCGACGGCGCGCTCGGCTCCCATTCCGCCTACACCCGCGAGGCCTATACCGACGGGCACGGGTACGCCGGCCGCGGCGTGCTCAGCGTCGGCCCCGAGCAGCTCACCGCGGCACTGGCCCGGGCGAAGGCGCTGGGGCTGACGGCCGCGATCCACGCGATCGGGGACGCCGCCGCCGCGGTCGCCCTCGACGCCGTCGAGCAGGTCGGCATCGCCGCCCGCATCGAGCACGCGCAGATGCTCACTGACCGCGACGTGGCGCGGATGGCGGCCCTGGGAGTGACGGCCTCGGTCCAGCCCGCGCACCTGCTCGAGGACCGGGACGTCACCGAGAACCTGTGGCCCGGACGCGGTGGCGAGGCCTTCCGGCTGCGGGACCTGCTGGAGGCCGGCGTCCCGCTGGCGCTGGGGTCCGACGCCCCCGTGGCGCCGCTGGATCCGTGGCTGGCGATGGCCGCCGCCGTCCACCGCAGCGCCGACGAGCGCGAGGGCTGGCACCCTGAGCAGCAGCTGCAGCCGCTCGAGGCTCTTGCCGCCTCGACCGACGGGATCACGGCCCTGCGCGCGGGCGGCCCCGGAGACGTGGTGCTGCTGGCCGAGGATCCCTTCGCCGACGTGCCGCTCGGGCCCGACGGGCTCATGGTCGACACCGCGGCGCGCGAGGCGGCGGAGAAGCTGCGGGCCGCGGAGGTCCTGGCGACCGTCGTCGGCGGGACGATCGGCACGAGCTGACCGAGCCGGCCGGGCCGGTCAGCGCGCGTCGGACTCCGGGAGCTGCCCGGTCTCGGTGACGTCGCGGGCGATGTCCCGCAGCTTCCGATTCAGGTGGTTGCTGGCGTGCTTGAGCAGCTCGAACGCCTCCGGCTCGGTGACCCGATGGACCGACATCAGGATTCCCACAGCGGCCCCGATCTGCCGGCTGGTGCTCAGCGCCGCACCCAGCGTCGCTGCCTCATGCGTGCTGTCCGCGAGGGCCATCAGCACGGAGGCGTGGGTCGCGAACAGGGCACCGAGCGTGACGGCGTCGTCGTCGAAGGCCTCGCCGGTGCCCGCATAGAGGTTCAGCGCGGTGGGTGAGGGAGTCTCCATCAGGTGGAAGGCGAGCACACCCCGCACCGGTGTGTCCTCCAGGGCGAGAGCCGTGAACTCCGGCCAGCGGGCCTCCGTCGAGAGGTCAACGCTGCGCACGGACTCCGATCCGGCGGCGGCCTCCAGGCACGGTCCCTGGCCGGTGCGGTCCTGAAGCTCGTCGAGCCGGCGGGCGATGTCATCGCTGCAGGCGACCAGGCGCGCCTGGCCGTTCTCGGGACGGGCCGTGATGCCGGCCCAGTCACAGCCGGGGATGGACGTGGGCGCGAGATCGATCAGACGCTGGCGAGCGACGGCCGGCGAGCCCCCGGAGGTGAGGTACGTGCTCAGGCGACGGAATTCGAGTGCCAGCTCGTGAACAGTCCTGCCAGGCATCCGCGCGCCTTCCTTCCGGTTGTGCTCCCACAGTCACGTACCTGCGTTCGTCGAGCTCCCGTTCGGCCGCCATGCGAGGCCGGCGAGGTCCAGCACCTCCTGGACAGGCGTGTCCTCGCTCGCGAGCAGATCGAGCTCGTGCCCATAGGCGACGAGCCGTTCCCGCATCTCGAGCAGCACCCGGACTCCTGCCCTGGCCAGGAACTCGACAGCGGTCAAGTCGACGGTCAGGGGGTGCAATCCGCCCCGGCAGGCACCGTCCAGATGGTCGGCGAACCGCTGCGAGTTCGTGGTATCGACCTCGCCGGAGGCAGTGACCGTCGGCGGCATCCCGTCGACGCGCAGCCGCAGTTCCTGCACGTCAGCGCGTGCGCGCACGGGGCGCGGTGAGGACCGCGGCGACCGGCGCAGGCGTCGATGCAGGATCACGACGGTGCCGTCCTCGTCCCCGTCAGATTGGCCGCGCCGGATGTCGAGCGCGTCGGTGAAGGTCCGAGCGATCCACAGACCGCGACCCCCGGCAACTCCGGGCGCGGCGGGGACCAGCCACCGTCCCTGATCCGCGACGGTCAGCGTGAGCACGCCGTCCACCTCAAGGGTTCCGTCGACGCTCACGGTCCCGGCGGGGCGGTCGCGGTACGCGTGCTCGATCGAGTTCGTCACCAGCTCGACGGCGGCCACGTCCACGTCCTGCCTGTCCGCATCCGAGCATCCCAGCTGTGCGAGCCAGTCCGCGAGTGCGGTGCGCACCTCGCTCAGGCCGGCGGCCGAGGCGACGACGTCGCAGCGCAACGGCGGGATGGCCTCCTCTCGACGACGGGCCGCAAGGACGGCGATATCCCCATCGGGGCCGGGGCCGGCGAACCGCTCGATCGCCTCACGGCAGATCTGCTCCGCCGTCGACTCGGGGTCCTCGACCGTCCCCATCGCTGCCGTCCCCTCCGGCGTCGTGGCATTTCCCGGCAGATCGCGGATGTTCCCGGTGCAGAGCACCACCGTCTCACCCGGCTCGAGACGCACCGTGGTCACCAGCGGCGGGCATCCGGTGCCCAACGGGGGCGATCCGCTCGCCACCAGGGAGCGCCGCGACCCGTCGGCCGAGACGATCAGCGGAGGCGGATGTCCTCCCGTGCAATAGGTCAGCTCACCACCTGCCGGGTCCAACACAGCGAGGCACACCGTGGCGGTGCGGATCGTGCGCACCCGGGAAGCGACGGAATCGACCTTCCCTACCGCGTTCCGCACATCGCCGGTCTCGAACAGGGTCTCGGCGAGCAGCAGGCGAAGATGACTTGCCGCGACCGCAGCCCCCAGCCCTTGGCCGGGGCTGTCGCCGACCATCAGCGCGACTCGGCCACCGGCGAGTGGCACGGCGTCGAACCAGTCGCCCCCGCGTTCCTGCTCACCGGATTCTCCGTCGTGCGCAGTCGTGTACTGCACGGCGATGTCCACCAGTGGCAGCACCGGGAGCTCGGCGGGCAGCAACGCCTGGTCGAGCGCGGAGTCGGCCTCCCGGCGCCGGCGCACCCGCTCGCTCACGTCGATGTGAACGATCAGGACGCTGTCGATCCGCCCCTGGTCGTCGCGCCGGGGCCGGAGATTGACGTCGACGAACGACTCCCCTGTGCCCCCGGAGGCACCACGGGGCACGAGCCATTCCCTGACCGTGACGCTTTCAGCGGTGGACATGACCTGCTGTGTCGCCTCGAGCAGCCGCTGTCCCTGCGGGGATGGGAAAACCTCGCCCAGTGGGACGCCGAGCAGGTCGTCCCGGCCCGCGAAGCACCGGTAGGCGGCGTTCGCCGCCGCGATGAGGTGAGCAGACCCGTGGACGATCACGACGGGGTACGGAAGACCCTCGAAACCCGCGCGGGCGATCTCGTGATCGCCGATGCGCCGCATCGGATCGGCGGGGTCGCCGGAACCGGTCATCGTGCAGTCCTCTCGTTGGCGGGCAGGTTACGACAAACCCCGCCCGACGACGCAATTCCCCGCCCTGACCCGCCCGTCGTCTCCTATCGGTCGCGTCCGTGCGTGCCCGCTGTGGGCTTGCGCACCATCGCGAGACGAAGTACTTTCACCAGTAGGTCCGGCAAGTGGCCAAGAGTTTTCGTCCTGCGCGAATCGAGGCTTGCCATGAACCCTCCGCTACTCGTCAACCACCCCGCCGATGGCGGGTGGAGACCCCATACGCAGTCGCCCACCGGGATGAGTTCCACCCCGGGGCCCGCGACCGCAGGAATCCGGCCGGCCCAGCATGGCCCGGCCGACACCGCGGGGGTGCAGTCATGACGCGCGCACCCTCCACCGATGAAGGTTCCCTGGTCACGTCCAGCCGAACCACCGCGACCACGGCCACCCCGGCCACCGGGACCACGTCCCCGCGCTCGGCGACCCCGGCCGGCGCCCGGTCGGGACGGCCCGATCTCAACGTCGTCGGCGATGCGCCGGCACAGGCACCGGCGAAGATCGAGCACGGGTCCCGGCGTGAATCCATTCTGGACGGCGCGTCAGAGCTGTTCGCGGAGTACGGCTACTACGGGGCCAGCCTGCGCGACATCTCCCGCCGGGTCGGGCTCTCCCATCCCGGGATGCTCCATCATTTCTCCTCGAAGGATGAGCTGCTCGGAGGCGTGATCGACCGGCTCGAGGCGCATGCTCAGGAAGCGCTCGATCGCAAGGAGGAGTTCTGCGCCGACGGCGACGCGCTCCTGCGGGGCCTGACAGAGATGTGGAACCCGGGCTCGCACCTCATCCAGCTCCTGGCGACCCTCGACGCCGACGCCATCAGCGACGACCATCCCGGCCGATTCCGGATGGCTCGGCTGCGCCGCGTGCACGAGCACGTGCTCGAGCACTGCTTCGTCGCGCTCGAGAAGAACGGCCAGCTGCGCAGCTGCGTGGATCCGGAATTCGCCAGCCGCGCCATGCTGGCGCTGATCCTGCGGGACGCGGTGCGTGAGCGCACGGTGCGGACCCTGCAGCGCGAGGACCACAACGACTCCCCCGTCAAGGACGTGTGCGACCTGGCGCGTACTTTTCTGCTGGACCGCACGGAGTGAGCCGAGGGCACGGAATCGTGGCGCGGGCTCGGTGACGGCGGGCCCTCGGGTCCGGGCGAGCTGGGCGAGTCCGGCCAGGGCCTGCCGATCAGGCCGTGCTGGGCGCAGGCAGCACGCAGAACTCGTTACCCGAGGGGTCGGCGTATACGCGCCATGGGAGTTCGCCCCAGTCGGGATGGTGCTCCCGACCCCCGCGCTCAGCGATCCCCGCAGCGACCTCGTCGGCGTCGTCGGTCGGCTCGAGGCGGATGTCCAGGTGCATCCGATTCTTCCCCTCGCCCTTCGGTGCGGACTCGTGGCACAGCTCCAGCAACGGCCCGCGCTGCGAGGGGTGCCGCAGGCTGCGAGGTGCGACGCCCGGCGCGTCGCCCCACCCGCTCAGCCAGGACCAGAAGTCGGCGTCCCGCTGCGGGTCCGCTGAGTCCAGCGGCAGAGCCGCGATGGGGCCTGTCTCGACATAGACGTCGCGGTGCTCCATCACGCAGAAGGGGTTGCCTTCGACGTCGCCGAGCACGATCCACGGCACGTCACCTTGACCGATGTCGAGATCCCTCGCTCCGAGTTCGCGAAGTCTCTCAGCGACCTCGGACTGTTCGGCGCCGCCCGCGAGATCGACGTGCAGCCTCACAGGAGAGACCGGGGGCTCGGGGACGCGGACGAAGCACAAGTCCAGGTACGCGTCATCGGTGAGGGGCAGGCGCGTCTCATAGACCTCGTCCTCGACGGTCAGCGCCGTCGTGCCGAGCGCCGCTTCCCAGAAGCGCCCGAGTCGTACCGGATCCGTGGCGTCGATGCCGATGTTCTCCAGAAACATGGATTCAGTTTCGCCCCGCGCCCTCCCCGGCCGCTACCGCTTTCCGCGAGGACGTCCGACGTGACCATGCCTCCGTTCCGGATTCCGACAAGAAATTCGCTCGCTCGGTCATCGGCCCCGGTCGTACCGTGGTCCCAGCTCCGGCCCGGAGCCCTGAGGGAAGGAGGAACTGATGGTTGTCGCCGTGCTGACCCCTGCCGTCTTCCTTCCCTCCAGGAGATCTGCCATGACCCCGTCCTTCGACCGGGACGACTTCTTCGCCAAGTCCCTTCTGACCGCCTACATCGCTGACCTCGACGAGGACCAGCGCTGGTCCACGTGGCCCGAGACCGCCCACACCCTCGATCGGGGCCCGCAGCCCTTCCCCGAGTGGGTCGTCCAGCACGACGGTGCGATCGACACCGAGCTCGGCATCCTCAAATCCGGCAAGGAGGCCGACGCCTTCCTGCTCGAGCGCGCCCTGCCCGAGGAGCACCGCACCGGCACTGCCGGTGAGGCAAACCTCATGGTCGCCAAGCGCTACCGCTCCCCCGAACACACCACATTCCACCGTTCCCACCAGTACACCGAGGGCCGTCGCACCAAGGATTCCCGCGAGGCCCGCGCCATCGCCAAGGGCACCGCGTTCGGCCGCCAGGCCGCGGCCGCGCAATGGGCCCGCACGGAGTTCGACGTGCTCGCCCGGCTGTGGTCCGCCGGGCTCCCGGTGCCCTACCCCGCCCAGATCGTCGGCACGGAGGTGTGCATGGAGTTCATCGGCACCGATGACGAGCACGGCGCGGTCGCCGCCCCACGGTTGCAGGAGTGCCGGCCCACCCTCGAGGAAGCCGAACGCTGGGCGCGTCGGCTGCGAGACGTCGTGATCGACCTGGCCGAGCTGGGACTGGTCCACGGCGACCTCTCCCCCTACAACGTCCTCGCCGACACCCGTCTCGCCGAGCCGGATCCGGTGGTGATCGACGTTCCGCAGGTCATCGACCTCGTCGCCAACCCGCACGGGAACGAGTTCCTGCGGCGGGACTGCGAGAACATGTGCACCTGGCTGCGAGCGCACGGAGCGCCGGCATCGGCCGCTGACCCGCAGGAGTGGTTCGAGGCCGCCGTGCCGGGGTGAGCTGGCAGAGCGGGTCAGCTCCGACCGAAGGGCCACCAGCGCCGGCGGGGCCGCGGCTTATCCTCGGTCTCCGTCGGCTCCGGGGCCGGTCGGGCCGCGGCCGCGGCCTCGCGCAGCTCTCGCCAGCGCTTCGCGGCGTCCTCCGGGTACATCTCGGGCGCGATGGTGCGCTGCAGGGGATTCGCGCGCCGGTCGTCGTGGACGCGGCGCGTGTAGTCCTCCGCGTACTCGCGGGCGGCCTCCTCGGTGGGGAGCTCGGCGAGGGTCTCCTCGCGTCGTTCGAACTCTCGGCGCAGCAGCATGACCACCGGCAGCAGCGCGTCGCGGTCGATGTCCCCGTCCTGGACGCGCTGCCGGATCCACCAGTCCGGGTCGTGGGTGTCCGGCAGGTTCAGCGGCTTGCCGGCGCCGGGCAGGTCGTCGAAATCCCCACGGGCACGCGCCTGTTCGAGCGCGGATTCGACGCGGGCGACGTCCGGGGCCATCGGCGGCCGGCGGGGTCCGTCGGTCTCGCTCATCATCCCTTGCCCCCCTCGACCAGCGAGGCCAGACGGTCGAGGGAGGCGCGCAACGAGTCCGCGGTGACGCCCTGCGCCGTGGACACGCGGTGCGGATCGCGCATGTCCGTCCAGTCGTAGGTGTGGATGACGCGCGTGCGATGCTCATCCACCGGCTCGAGGGACAGGGCCCAGATATGCCCTGGTGGATGCGTGCCCTCCTCGGCCGGCTTCCATGCGATCTCGCGGCCTTCCTCGAAGGCGACGACGTGGTTCTCGCGCACGGAGTCGATCGTCAGTCTGGTGCGGAACACGTCGCCGACGCCGCGCACGCGCTGGCCGTCCGCGGCCTCGGCGAGGTTGTCGTTGGCGTCCCAGCGGGGCTGCTGGGCCGGATCGGCGATCAGCTCGAAGAGCACGCTCGCGGGCGCCGCGATCACTCGTGAGACGCTGACGACGCGGTCTGCCTCTGCCCTGCCCTGGGTCATGTCCCTATCGTGCCACCTCAGAGCTGCGGGCGTCCCTGCAGGGCGATCTCGCGGTAGGCGACCTGGTACCCGAGCTTCTCGTTGATGGCGATCATCCACGGGTTCACGTGCGAGTTCCATGTGACCAGCGCCCGCACCTGCGGGGCGCGCTCGCGCAGCTGCCGGTGGGTGGCGACCTTGAGCGCCAGTCCCAGTCGGTGCCCGCGATGCTCGGGCATCACCAGGGTGTTCTCCTGCCATGCCACGGTGGTGCGCGGGGACCGTTGGACGTGGATCTCGGAGTTGCCGACGAAGCTGCCGTCCGGGGCGACGGCGACCGCCAGGATCGGCCGCACCCCGATCTCGCGCAGCCGTTTCTCGATGATGCGGATCCGCTCCGGTGTGTACTCCGGCGCCTCATGCTCGACGTCCTCGTCCGGCTCGTCGAGCTCGAGCTGTCGCAGCAGCACCCCGTAGGCCTCGAGGTGCTGCTCGGGCACGCCCTCGTCCCACAGCTCGACCCGGTAGTCGCCCAGCTTCTCCTCGGCCTCCGCCTGCAGCCGGTCCAGCAGCTGCTCCTCCAGGGGCAGGGCGAGGGTGCGGCAGACGGCGACGTTCTTGCGCGTGATGCCCAACCGCGCGGCCAGGCGGTTGACCGGCTGGGCGGGGTCGTCGACGTCCCCGTCGGCCGGGATCTCGCCGTAGGCCTCCACCAGGCTGCGCCCGGACTCCCGGATCGCCGGGATCAGCGCCTCCTCGAGCAGGGCCGTGGCGACGCCGTGACCGCGGAAGGCGGGGTGCACGGCGACGGCGACGGAGATCGTCTCGAGGTTCTCCTGCTGCGGCAGGTAGACCGAGGCGCGGCCGACGATCGTCTCGCCACCCTCCATCAGCTCGGTCACGGCGACCCAGCGCCGGGTGCGGTAGTACGGGGAGTCCTGCAGCGAGGCCCTGCGCTGCTGGACCGTGAACGCCTCGCTGCCGCCGTAGTTGGCCTCGTCCAGCGCTTCGTCCAGAGCGTTGTACTGGACGAGGTCGACGTGGGAGAGAGCCTCCAGGGGCCGGATCGAGAAGCGCATGGAGAAAAGTGGACCACACGCGATCCGTGCAGGTCGACGGAATATTCGGAGATACTTGACTCTTCCCCGACGGCAATCCCGAGCGTGGTTCGTGCCGGGAGGGACCCGGTGCCCGCGAGGTCGGGCGAGACACGACGGAGGAACGCATGGCGCGGGACGATGATCTGCTGAGCATCGGGCAGCTGGCCGCCGCGAGCGGGCTCAGCCCGAAGGCGCTGCGGATGTACGCCGAGTCGGGGCTGCTGCCCCCACGGCAGGTCGACCCGTTCTCCGGCTATCGCTCCTACGGACGCGACCAGGTCGAGCGGGCACGGCTGATCGCTACGTTGCGCGGTATCGGGATGGGGCTCGCCCGCATCCACGTGCTGTGCGACCTGGACGCGGCCGCGGCTGTCGCCGAACTGCGCTCCTGGTGGCGGCAGGAAGAGGCCGACGTCCTCTCCCGCGGCATCGCCGTCGAGCGTCTCGCCCGGCAGCTCGGGGAACTCCCTGAGGAGGGAACCATGACCACACCAATCGCCACCACCGGCTCGGCTGAACTCGCCGGCGCAGCGCACCAGGGTCTGGAACGGCCGACTCAGCAGGACGCCGTGCTCGCCCGTGAGCTCCCGGGAGGAAGCTCCCTGCTCGTCGTCGTGGACGGATTCGGCGACGACGACGAACTCGCAACCCGGATGCTGGAGGCGTTCGCGGGCGCCGTCGACCCCGCATCGTCGAGTGCGCTGGAGGACGCGTGGGCCGCTGCGGAGGAGTGCGTCCCGGCCTCCGGCGGGGCCACCCTCACGGCGGCACTGGTCCAGGGCGATCGTCTGCACATCGCGCACATCGGGGACACCCGAGTGATCCTCGTGCACGGGGAGCGGATCGAGGCGGTCACGCAGGACCACACTCACGTGCGGTCTCTGATGGCGGCCGGACGCCTCTCCCCGGATGAGGCCGCTGCGCACCCCGACCGTGCGGTGCTGAACCGCGCCCTGGCAGCCGGCGCCCCGACCGCGCCCGACCTGCTGGTGAGGCGCCTCGAACCGGGAGACCTCGTCGTCGTGGCCTCCGACGGGTTACACGCGGTGGTCGACCCTGCCGCGCTCGGGACAGCCCTGACCGACGGGTCCGCACCGGGTGCGCTCGCCGAGCGGTTGATTGCTCTTGCCCTGGACGCGGGAGGGCCGGACAACATCGCGGTGGCCCTGGCACGCGTCGCCAACCCCGCCTGACACGTGCCTACCCGGCGCGGGGCCCACCCTTTTCACGCTACCTGCACCCCGGCCTCCGCGAGCTCCGCCTCGAGCTGCTCGTTGCCGGCAGGGTGCACGGCGGCGGTGAGACGGCGCAGGACCCGCACCGGGGCGCCGGTGGCGACCGCACCGAGGGCGGTGGCGCGCACGCAGAAGTCGTAGGCCAGGCCCACCACGTCGACCTGATCCCAGTCGCCGGATCCGATCAGCTGCTGCACACTCTCCTCGGTCCCGACGGTGGCGCCCTCGAGGGCGCTGTAGGAGGGGATGCCGTAGCCCTTGCGGGCGATCTCGATGCGGCCCACGTCAGCGACCAGTGCCTCGATCTCGGGATGGAACTCGGCGCCGCGGGTGCCGGCCACGCAGTGCACGGGCCAGGTCTCGGAGAAGTCTGGCTCGGCCGGCGGGGTCGCGAAGTGGCCGCCGTTGTCGGTGTCGCCGCGGTGCCAGTCCTGGGTGGCGAGGATCCGGTCGTAGCCGGCGGCGTGCTCGCGCACGAACTCGGCGGTCCGGGTCGCCACTGCGGAACCGCCGTCCACGGCGAGCGCGCCGCCCTCGCAGAAGTCGTTCTGGACGTCGACGATGATCAGCAGTCTCCGGCTCATACGGCCCAGCCTGGCACAATCGCCGCATGTCCGCGCCGCTTCCCCGCCCGACCGTCGGCCCTCCCTCGCCCGCCGCGCTGTCGAGGCTGCTCTCGCCGCTGGACCTGGGGCGCTTCGAGGTGCGCAACCGGATCGTCATGGGCTCCATGCACGTCGGCCTCGAGGATCAGCCGCGGGAGGCGAAGAAGCTCGCGGCCTACCTCGGAGAGCGCGCCCGGGGCGGAGCGGGACTGATCGTCACCGGCGGATACTCCCCGGACCGCACCGGCCGGCTCACGCCGCGCGGCGCCCAGGCCGACGCCCGCACGCTGCGGGCCCACGACGTCATCACCCGCGAGGTCCATGAGGCCGACGGGCGGATCATCCTGCAGCTGCTGCACGCGGGCCGGTACGCCTTCCATCCGCTGGCGGCCTCCGCCCACGCCGGCCGCTCCCCCATCTCCCCGTTCCGCTCGCGCCGCCTGACCCGCCGCGGCGTCGGCCGCACCGTGGAGCACTTCGCCGCCGCCGCCCACCGGGCGGTCGAGGCCGGGTACGACGGGGTCGAGATCATGGGCTCGGAGGGATACCTGCTGAACCAGTTCCTGGTCCCCGCCACGAATCGGCGCCGCGACCGCTGGGGCCGCGGACCCGAGGGCCGACGGGCACTGCCGCTGGCGATCGCGGCCGCGGTGCGCGAGGCGATCGGGGACGACGCCCTGCTCAGCTACCGCATCTCGCTGCTGGACCTGGTGCCGGACGGGCAGACGTGGGAGGAGACCGTCGCCCTGGCCCGCGGCCTGACCGAGCGCGGCGTGGACGTCCTCTCGACCGGCATCGGCTGGCACGAGGCCCGCGTGCCCACCATCGTCACCTCGGTCCCGCGCGCCGCCTTCGCCGAGCAGACCGGGATGCTGCGCGAGGAGTTCGACGTGCCCGTGATCGCCTCGAACCGGATCCACGACCCGGCGGTCGCCGAGCGCGTGCTGGCCGAGGGACAGGCGGACCTGATCTCCATGGCGCGGCCGCTGCTCGCCGATCCGCAGCTGCCGGCGAAACTGGCCGACGGCCGCGCCTCGCAGGTGGTCGCCTGCATCTCCTGCAACCAGGCCTGCCTGGACAAGGTGTTCGAGGGCAAGCGGGCCAGCTGCCTGGTCAACCCGCGCGCCGGCCACGAGACCGAACTGGAGCTGACTCCGGTGATCCAGCGCCGCGCCCGCAAGGTCGCCGTCGTCGGCGCCGGACCCGCCGGGCTCGAGGCGGCCGTGACCGCCGCCCAGCGCGGCCACGTGGTCACCCTGTTCGAGGCCACCGAGGAGATCGGCGGGCAGCTGCGACTGGCCGCCCGCATCCCCGGCAAGGAGGACTACGCCCAGGCCCTACAGTCCTGGCGGATGCGGCTGGCCGCGGCCGGCGTGGGGATCCGGCTCGGGACCCGGCCGTCGGCCCGGGACCTGACGGGCTTCCACGATGTCGTCGTCGCCACCGGGGTCGAGCCGCGCGTGGTGGACCTGCCCGGCTTCGCCCCGGGCAGGTCCGAGGGCGGGCCGGACGTGGTCAGCTACGCCGATCTGCTCGAGGGCCGCTCCGAGGCCGGCGAGCGCGTCGCGATCATCGGTGCCGGCGGTATCGGCGTGGACGTCGCGGAGTTCCTCTCCTCCCCGCGCCCCTCGCCGACGCTGGATGCTGCGGCATGGAAAGCGCATTGGGGCATCGTCGATCCCGATCAGCAGCGCGGAGGGGTGGTGCCGCGCCGGCGCGACGGAGACGGTGATCCGGCCGACGGGCGGCTGGCCCGCGAGATCCACCTGCTCCAGCGCAAGCAGACCCGGATCGGGGCGGGCCTGGGGCGCACGACCGGCTGGGTCCACCGCGCCGAGCTGCGCCGGGCCGGGGTGATCCAGCATCGCGGCGTCTCCTACCGGCGGATCGATGCCGACGGGCTGCACCTCGTGGAGGACGGCGAGGAGCGGGTCCTGGAGGTGGACACCGTGGTGGTCTGCGCGGGGCAGATCAGCGTGGACGAGCTGGCCGGCGACGTCCGCGAGGCCCGGCGGGGTCGCACGCCCCGGGTTCACGTGATCGGCGGGGCCGACCTCGCCGTCGAGCTCGACGCGGAGCGCGCCATCCGCCAGGCGGTCGAGGTCGCGGCGGCCATCTGAGGGGGGATTGCGCATCTGAGGGGATACTGGCCACATGAACCCTCCCAGCACCCTCACGCCGTACGACGAGGAACTGCTCGCCCGCGCCGTCGACCTGGCGAGCGCGAACGTCGCTTCCGGAGGCGGCCCCTTCGGAGCGGTGGTCCGCACCGCCGACGGCCGCCTCGTCGACGGCACGAACCGGGTGACCGCGACGCTCGATCCCACCGCGCACGCCGAGGTGATGGCGATCCGGGCCGCCTGCCAGGAGCTCGGCACGTTCGAGCTGACCGGCGCGGTGCTCTACGCGAGCTGCGAGCCGTGCCCGATGTGCCTGGCCTCGGCGCTGTGGGCCCGCGTGGACCGGGTCGTGTTCGCCGCCGACCGGGCCGACGCCGCCCGCGCAGGCTTCGATGACGCCGCGTTCTACGAGTTCTTCGAATCGCCCGGCCACCGCGCCCTGCTGCCGACGGAGCAGAGCCGTCCCGCGCAGGCGCTCGAACCGTTCGAGGCGTGGCAAGCACTCGAGGACCGCACCGAGTACTGAGGCTAGGTCTCGGGGTCACGAGGTCTCGGGCTCCGGGACCGCCGACGACCTGGTCTCGAGGTGCTGAGGTCGCGATCAGCTCGCCTGGACGCCCTCGAGCACTTCGCGGGCGATCGGGCCGGCGGTGACCGAGCCGTAGCTGCCGTCCTCGACGAAGGCGGCGACGACCAGGTCGCCCTGGGCGACGATCACCCACGAGTGCAGCGCCAGATCACCGTTCTCGTCGGTGTACTCGGCCGTGCCCGTCTTGCCGATGACCGGGTCGCCGGGCATGTCCGCGAAGTCGTCGAGGCTGCCGTCGGTGACGACGCCGCGCAGCAGTTCCTGCATCTGGGACGTCTCGTCCTCGGTCAGCGGAGTCGGCACCTCGGCCGGGGCGGAATCGTCGTCGGCGAGGATGCGGGGGCTGACGGTACTGCCGTTCTGTACGCTGGCCAGCCCGGTCGCCATCGCCAGCGGCGAGGTCAGCACGCGGCCCTGGCCCATCATCGCGGCGGCGTGCTCGGTGCCGGTGTCCTCCGGGTCGATCGAGCCCATGAACGCCTCCAGGCCGTCGGGGGCCTCCTGGCCGATGCCGAGGGTGGTCGCGGCGTCGGCCAGCGAGCTCTGATCGACGGTGTCGTACTGCAGCAGCATCGCCGTGTTGCAGGAGTGGGCGATCGCCTGGCGCAGCGGCATCGACCCGAACAGGTCCGGCGAGAGCGAGTCGGCGTTCTTGAAGCTGCGGCCCTCCACGGTGGCCGTCTCGGGGCACTCGACGGTGGAGTCCGGGGTGAGCCCGGCGCGCAGCAGGGACAGGGCGGTGACCGTCTTGAACGTCGATCCGGGCGCGTACTGGCCCACCAGTCCGATGGGGTACTCCTGGCCCGTCGGCCCCAGCGCGGAGGCGAGCAGGTCACCGGTCGAGGGCTGCATCGCGATCACCGCGCTGGGGGCGTCCTCGTCGGCGATGGCGTCGGTGGCCAGGCGCTGCAGGTCATCGTCCAGCGTGGTGGCCACGTCGGCGCCGTCGGTCGGTTCGACCGTGTGCAGGGAGCGCTCGCCGCCCGCCTCGGAGTCGGCGGCGACGACGTCCACGCCGGGGGTGCCGACCAGCTCGTCGTGACGGGCGGAGACGACCCCGCCGGTGGCCACGTAGTCACCGGCCTCGATCTCCCCGTCGGAGGCGTCGATGTCCTCCTTGGTGGCCTCCCGCAGGGAACCGAGCACGCCCGGGGCGTAGTCGCGCTCGGTCGCGAGCGGCTGGCTCTGCTCGAGGGCGCGATAGCCGGTGATGTCCTCCGCTTCGCCGAGGGGGTAGTTCCCCTCGTCCTCGGCGCGGATGGTCAGTGCGGGCACGAAGGCGTCGTCCCCGTAGCCGGCGACCTTCTGGGCGTAGTTGTCGGCATTGATGCCGAGCAGTCCGGCGAGGTCCCGCGCGGTGGCCTCCGGGTCCGCGCCGTCCAGGAGCGTCTTGTCCAGGCCGAGCACGCGGACGTCGCGGGGACCGTAGAGGTCGGTGCCCTCGCGGTCGGTGACGGTGCCCATGGTCGGCTGGAGGGTCTTCGCCTCCAGGTGCTCGGTGGCGGTCAGGCCCGGGGCATACGTCTCCGGGCTGAGGTCCGCGGCCCAGCCCTCGCCGGTGCGCTCGAGGGTGGCCTCGGTGGTGTAGCTCCAGGTCCCGGCCTCGTGCGGGAGTGTCCAGGTCCACTCCAGGGTGGCAGTGCGGGTCCCGTCCTCGGCGGTGCCGGGATCGGTGAGCTCGACCTGCGGCGGGGCGTCGGTGGCCTCCAGCAGCGGCCCGAGGATGCGCTCGTGCTCCTCCGCGGCGGCGGCCGGGTCATCGCCGGTCAGCGGGACGTCGGCGAAGTCGCCCGCGGGCAGCGCCGCGGCCAGGGCGCGCGCCTCCTCCTCGCCGCTGCCGAAGCGGTCGCGCCACAGGACGACGGCGAGCACGAGGGCGGCGATCACGGCGACGGCGAGGGCGATGAGCAGCGGCGCCCGACGACGGGAGCGGGTAGGTGAGGCGTCCATGGTCGTATCGTCCAGCTTCCGGCGCCGTCCGTCCACACGGGCCACGCCGCGGACACTGCGCCGCCTACACTCACCCCATGGCCCGCGTGCTGCACACCGCCCAGGCGCTCGTCGACGTCGTCGTCGAGGTGGACGAGCTGCCCCCGCGCGGCGGCAACGCCAACGCCCGCAGCGAGCACCACTACGCCGGGGGCGCGGTGACCACGCTGGTCGCCGCCGCTCGCACCGGTGCCGAGGCGGTCCACGGCGGCGCGCACGGCGTCGGCCCCCATGGCGACCTGATCCGCCGGGCACTGGCGGCCGACGGGGTGGCGCTGTCCGACGAGCCGCGCCGGAGCCAGGACACCGGCCACTGCCTGGTGCTGCTGGAACCGTCGGCCGAACGCACCTTCGTGACCGTCTACGGCGCGGAGCGGGAGATCACCGCGCAGTCACTGGGAACGCTCGCGCCAAGGCCGGGCGACCTGCTGTGCCTGTCGGGGTACAGCCTGTTCGAGCCCACTCGGGAACCGCTGCTGGAATTCCTGGAGACCGTGCCCGCGGGCGTGGAGGTGGTTCTCGACCCCGGCGCGCCGTTTTCGACGTTCCCGCGCGAGGTGCAGGAGCGCGTGCTCGCGCGCACCACCGTGTGGACGTCCAACGCCGAGGAAGCCCGGGGCCTGACCGGGCTCGACGCCCTGGAGGACACCCCGGAGGCGCTGCGGCGGCGCATCGGCTCGCAGTGCGTCGTGGTGGTGCGGGACGGCGCGCGCGGCTGCATCGTCTTCCACCACGGCCGGGGCACCGAGATCCCCGCCTTCCCCCGCACCCCCGTCGACACCAACGGCGCCGGCGACACCCACACCGGGGTGCTGCTGGCCGAGCGTGCCCGCGGCGCCGACTGGGAGTCCGCCGCCACCCGCGCGAATGCCGCCGCCGCGATCGCCGTGACCCGGAGGGGACCGCAGAGCGCCCCCACCCGGGACGAGGTCGACGCGTTCCTGTCCTGAGCCCCGCCCGCCTACGATGATCCGATGGGCACCCACGACGCGTCGACGTTCCACGACTTCCGGGCGCGGACCATCGACGGCGAATGCCGTGAGATGAGCGAGTACCGCGGGCAGCTGGTGCTGGTGGTCAACACCGCCACCGAGTGCGCCTTCACCCCGCAGCTGCAGGGCCTGCAGTGCCTCCACGACCGCTTCGGCGAGCACGGCTTCACGGTCCTCGGCTTCCCGTCGGACCAGTTCCACCAGGACCCCGGCACCGATGCGGAGACCCGGGAGTTCTGCACCTCCACCTACGACGTCACCTTCCCGCTGTTCTCCAAGGTCGACGTCAACGGCCCCGACGCGCACCCGCTGTGGCAGTGGATCCGCCAGCAGAAGGCGGGCGTGATGGGCGGCCGGATCGCCTGGAACTTCACGAAGTTCCTCGTCGCCCCCGACGGCAGCGTTCTGCGCCGCTACGCCCCGCCGGTGCCGCCGGTGCGCATCGCCCGGCGGATCGAGATGGAGCTCGGCCTGCGCTGAGGCACGGTGCGAACGCCCAGGTTGGTAACCTGGGCCACAACACCATCCCTCGTGAAAGGGGAACCCATGGAAGGCGTCATCATCTTCCTCGTCCTGGCCGTCGGCGTCATCATCGCCCTGGCCATCATCGCGGCGCTGCTGTTCGGCGGCCTGCGCACCTCGTTGATGTTCACGGTGCACTCCCGTGAAGCGGTCATCGTCGAGCGCTTCGGGAAGTTCCGCCGCGTCGCGCACGCCGGCCTGAACTTCAAGGCGCCCTTCATCGACAACATCACCAAGCCGATCTCGCTGCGCGTCCAGCAGCTCGAGGTCAACATCGAGTCCAAGACCAAGGACAACGTGTTCGTCACCGTCCCGGTGGCGGTGCAGTACGTGATCAAGGAAGAACAGGTCGTCGACGCGTACTACAAGCTGTCCAACCCCGAGGCGCAGATCCGCTCCTACGTGTTCGACACCGTGCGCTCGGCCCTGTCCAGCCTCGAGCTGGACGCCGCGTTCGAGTCGAAGGACGACATCGCCTACAGCGTCGAGCAGACCCTGTCGGCCCGCATGCAGGAGTTCGGCTTCAACATCATCAACACCCTGGTCCAGGACATCTCCCCGGACCAGCGGGTGCGCGATTCGATGAACTCCATCAACGCCGCCCAGCGTGACCGGGTCGCCGCGCAGTCCCTGGCCGAGGCCGACAAGATCAAGCGCGTCACCCAGGCCCAGGCCGAGGCCGAGTCCAAGCGCCTCCAGGGTGAGGGCGTGGCCGGTCAGCGCAAGGCGATCGCCCTCGGTATCGCCGAGCAGTACGAGATGCTGCGCAAGGTGGGCATCGAGAACTCGGCCGAGCAGCTGCTGCTGATGACCCAGTACTTCGACACCATGCAGGACGTGGCCCGCAACGGCCGCTCCAACGTGCTCTACTTGCCCTCGAACCCGGGCGCGGTGGGCAATATGGGCGAGGAGATCCGCACCGCGATGCTGCAGTCCCAGGCCGCGGCGCAGGCCGATCAGGACGCCGATGTCGCCGACGCCGCGAACCGCGAGCGGATCTCGGCCGATCAGCTGCGCGAGCAGGAGCAGGCCCGCGCCGAACGTGCTCGCAGCGAGGCCGAGCGCCGCGCCCGCGAGGCCCAGAACCAGGCTCGCCGCGCGGCCGAGCAGGCGCAGGACTCCGGCTACCCCGGTGGCGACCAGCCGCCGTGGGCGCACCCGGGGTCCGCGAACCAGGGCTGACCCACTCTCCGGCAGGGCCCGGGACGCTGCATGCGTCCCGGGCTCTGCTGTGTCCGGGCCGTGCTGCGCGGGCCGTGCTGCGTCCGGGCCCTCCGTCGAAAGTCGAAGCCGGCCGGTGCCGGATGCCGACTGCCGACGGTCCGCGCCGCACCCGTCGGCAGATGACGTGCGCATCTGGGGGCGATGAGATGCAGGCATGACCGCTCCCGCTGCTGAGACCACGACCCCTCCCCTCGACTCCTCCTCGGCCGACGGCGGCGACTACTCGGCCGAGAAGCGCATCGGCCGGCTCGCCGTCATCACGCTGGGCTGGTGGGCGCACGGCGGCGTGCGCTTCCTGCTGGCCGCCGCGATGCTGTACTACGGCTTCGCGAAGCTGGTCCTGGGCCAGTTCGGCGTCGCGGACGCGGGCGACGCCCTCATCGCCCAGGGCGAGATGAGCCCGATGGGGATGCTGTGGCGGATGGTCGCCTTCTCCCCGCTGTTCCAGGTCCTGGCCGGGCTCGCCGAGTTCGGCGCCGCCATCGCCCTGCTGTGGCGCCGCTCCGTGCCGCTGGGTGCCCTCATCGCCGCCGGTTCGATGGCCCTGGTGTTCGTGCTGAACCTCGGCTACGACGTGCCGGTCAAGCAGATCTCGCTGGCACTGCTGATCATGGCGCTGATCGTGCTGATCCCCTGGATGCCGCGGCTGGCCCGGGCTTTCGTCGGGCGTGGGGAGATCCCGCGCGGCCCCCTGCCGACCCTGATCCCGTGGCGTCCCCTGGCCCGGGTCACCGACGTCCTGGGACCGATCGCCGCTCTCGGTCTGGTGGCGCTGATCGGGTACGGGGTGAGCCAGATGTATCCCCAGCGCACCACCGACGGGTCCGCGCCGGCCGGGGTGTGGAGCGTCCAGGAGGACACCGCCGAGCCCGCCGCCCAGCTCGCCGATGACGACCGCTGGAGCCGGGTGGCCTTCGGCTCGACGCTGTACGGGGACGCCGCCCAGGCCCAGCTGCGACTGGCCAGCGGCGACCTGCTGACCGGTCAGTACCGGCGCACCGGGGACTCCGCCGTCGAGCTCGAGCTGCGGCCGCTGCGGGAGGCCGGCCAGTCGGTGGCCGACTATGCGGACACCGAGCCCCGGACCCTCGCCCTGGGCGTCGAGGAGCGGGCCGACGGGACGCTGCACGTCACCGGCGACGGCGTGGACCTCGTGCTCGCCCCGGATCCCTCCGGGTCGATGCTGTACGACCGCGGCTTCAGCTGGGGCATCCGCCCGGACGACCCGTTCAACCGGTGAGCACCCGCCGCTGATCGGCCTCGGCCGGGTCGCGCCCTGAACCGTCGGCCCGCTCCTCTACTGTGGAACCGCACGCGCCGGCCCGGGCGTGCGAGGAGCCGAGGAGCAGGAAGCCCAGATGCAGATCGAGTTCGGCTGGTCCCTGGACAACGCCGCCTGGGCGGATGGCTCGGCGGCGACGGGGACGGTGCGGATGGGGCCGCGCTCGCTGGTCCACCTGCTGCAGACGCGGCTCGCGCTGACCCGCCCGGACGTCCACCCGGCGGTGCGCATCGCGCAGTACTCCCGGGCGATCGCCGCCGCCGATCACCCCTGGCCGCGCGCCTCCTTCGCCGCGGACCCGTGGGCGACCTCGGCGACCCTGCTGACCTGGCGCGACGCCGCCGTGGCGGCCGGGGCCGAGCTCCGGGACCATTCCGAACTGCCTGCGCGCATCGATGCCCTGCGCAGCATCGAGGAGCAGATCCGCGGGGCCGACGGGTCCGCGAGCGGGGGCCCCGCTCTCGCCCTCTCCCCCGGTGCGTCCGACGATCTGCGCGAGCTCGTCGACCTGCTCGAGTCCGTGGTGGCGAGCGGATCGCCGTGGCCGCTGGGCATCGAGATCATCCGCTGCCACGAGGATCCGCAGCGGCTGCCCGGGCTGTGGGGACGCCTGCTGACGCTGCTGGAAGCCGCGGGCGTCGCCCTGGTGCGACCGGATCCCGGTTCCGGTGCCGGCGACGCGGGCCGACCGGAGCTGGTCATCGTCGAGGCGGAGGACGAGTGGGCGGCCGCCGAGACCGCCGCCCGGTACCTCGCCGGCCGCGCGGCCGAGCCCGCTCCCGTCGGCAGCGCCCCGTCACTGCAGGTCCTCGCCACCGCGGACACCGTCCTCCTGGACCAGGAGCTGCATCGTCGCGGCCAGGCGGCCCTCGGGGTCGCCGAGCCGTCGGCCGATCGCACCGCCCTGCAGATCCTCCCCCTCTACCTCTCGATCGCCATCGCCCCCGTGGACGTGCAGCAGCTCGCGGCCTTCCTCGATCTGCGGGTGCTCGATGCGCCCGAGGACGATCGCGACCCCATCGGCCTCGTCCCGCGGCCCGTGCGACGCGGCTTCCTGGACGCGCTCGCCCAGGAGCCCGGCACCGGCGGCCCCGCCTGGAACGCCGTGCTCCAGCAGCTCGCCGCCGACGTCCAGGGGGCCGGCCCCGAGGAGCGGCCCCGGGCCGAGACCGCCCTGGCCACCGCACAGTCACTCTCCGACCTGGTCACCTCGCCCCTGCAGCCCGAGACGCTGACCCCGGCCCGGCTGCGCGAGGTGACTGCGTGGCTTCAGACGCGGCTGCGCAGCCTCGGCCAGGGCGATGCCGACCTGCTGCGCGCCTCGGCGCATCTCGCGGTCTTCCACGACGTGCTGGACACGCTCCCCGCCAGCCATGTCCTGGGCCGCCGCGAAATCGCCCAGATCCTCGAGGCCGCCGGCGGCCGCGCCGCCTCCCCCTTCGCCCGGCCGGAGGCCACCGCCGCGTGGTGCACCTGCACCCGGCCCTCCCAGCTGCTCCCGCGCGGCGGGGACGTGCTGTGGTGGGGAGCCGATCGCCACGATGCCGCCACCGGCGTGACCTGGGACGATGCCGAGGTGGGTGCGCTGGTGGACCTGGGGGCGCGCATCCTGGACCCGGCCCACGTGGCCGCCCTGGAGACCGAGGCCGGCCTGCGCGGGCTCTCCGGCACCGACCGCCTCGTCGTCGTGCGCACCCGTACCCGCGCGCAGAAGGCCACCGCCCCGGCCTCTCTCCTCGCCCACCTCGCGGCGGAGCGGGCCGGGCGGGCCGGGCACGGCGAGGATGTCGCCGCGGTGCTGTCCCGCCACACGCACGCGCCCGCCGATGCCATCGGCCACGGGGTCTGGGAACTCGCCGGGGCGCGCCGCGAGCTCACCATGCCCGCCCGGACCCGGCCCCCGCAGCTGCCCGGGACGCTGACCAAGCACGCCGGCCCCGCGCCGCACCTGCTGCCGCGCTCCCTGTCGTACTCCCAGGCGGAGAACCTGCTGGGCTGCCGGCAGAAATGGACCTACCGCTCCGGGCTGGGGATCCGCCCCGCCTCGGTCTCCAGCGTGCCCACCGGGAACCAGATGATCGGCACCCTGGTGCACGCGGTGGTCGAGGATCTCGTGGACACCGCCCGGGCCGCGGGCCGGATGGGCCCGCCCACCGGCGAGGAGATCGGCGCCGCGTTCGACGTCAAGGTCCCCCAGCTCGCCTCGGAGCTGCTGCTGCCCGGCCGCGAGGTCGAGCTGACCACCACCCGCGAGAACGCCGTCACCTCCCTGCAGGAGTTCTTCGCCCGGCTGGTCGAGGCGGGGCTGACCATCACGTCGGTCGAGTCGAGGTTCGAGGAGACTCTCACCCTGCATCTGCGCAGCGGTGACGTGGACGTCCCGTTCACGGGCTTCCGCGACGTGGTCGCCGAGGACTCCGCGGGCCGGCCCACGGTGATCGACCTGAAGTGGACGGCCGCCGCCACCAAGTACCCCGATCTGTTCGAGACCGGCGAAGCGCTGCAGCTGGCCTCCTACGCCTGGTCGCTGCACCGCGAGGATGCCGACGTCGGCTACTACCTGCTCAAGCAGGGCGAGTTCGTCTCCGCCAACCCGGCGCTGGACCCCCACGGCCGGCCGACGCTCGACATCGACGCCGCCTGGTCCACGACCACGGCCGGCATCACGGAGGCGCTGGACGCGATCCGCGCCGGCGAGGTCGACGCCGCCTCCGGACAGATCCTGCTCGATGCCGGCCAGGATCTCGCCACCGCGCGCACGACCGCCAAGAAGACCTACGAGAAGGCCCGGGAGGCCGCCCGCGCCGACGGCGGGATCGTGGTCGACGCCCGCTGCGACTTCTGCGACTTCGCCCTGCTGTGCGGGCTGAGAGGCGACGACTCATGAGCTTCACCCTGATCAATGCCTCCGCCGGCTCCGGCAAGACGTACACGCTGACCCGCGCGCTCGCCCAGCGCATCGCCGCGGGCCTGGATCCCTCCCAGGTCATCGCGACCACCTTCACCGTCAAGGCGGCCGACGAGCTCGCCCAGCGCGTGCGCTCCACCCTGCTGGACCGGGGCCAGATCGAGGCGGCGCGAGGCATCGACAGCGCCCTGCTGGGCACGGTGAACTCGGTGGCCGGCCGCCTCGTGACGGAGTACGCGCTGGACGCCGGGATCTCCCCGGACGTCGAGGTCCTGGACCAGACCACGCAGAAGGCCGCGTTCTCCGCCGCCATCGCCCGCACGGCCGCCGTGGCCGGGGCCCGCTGGGCGGCGATGCTCGCGCGCACCGAGCACGACGGCGACGAGAACGACACCGGATTCGGGGTGCGCAAGCAGGCCTGGCGCGGCCGGGTGAAGGACGTCGCCGACGCCGCCCGCACCAACCTCCTCGGCGCCGAGGAGCTGCGCGCCGTCGCCCCGGCCTCGTGGGAGGAGTTCCGGGCCTCGGCCGGGCTGCCGGAGCCCGGCGAGGACCTCCGCCCCCGCTGGCTGCACCGGCTGGGGCAGTGCCTGGAGGACCTCGAGGCGGACCTGACCGCCTCCGTCGGCCCCGACGGCGAGCCCGTGCGCGGCGGGCCCATCGCAGCGCGCAGCGTCCCCGGGGCCCGCAGTGACCTCGAGGCGCTGCGGACGCTGCAGCGCCGGCTCGCCGATCAGGACCGTGCGCCGTGGTCGAGTTGGCTGAAGCTCGCCCGCGGCGCCGAGACCGATGCGAAGGGGAAGTCCCGCGGAGCCTTCCGCGCGCCGGCGAACCAGGCGCTTCTGCCGCTGTCGATCGAGATCTCGGAGACCTTCGCCCAGAACCCTGCCTGGCAGCAGGACCTCCGGGATCTGATCACGCTGATCCTGGAGACCGCGGCGGAGTCCCTGGAGGCCTACGAGGACTACAAGCGCGAGCTGGGCCTGATCGACTTCATCGACCAGGAGGTGCGCGCCCTGCGCCTGCTCCAGGAGTCCCCGCGCGTGCGCGCCTCCGTCGCCTCGAGGTTCCGCCTGCTCGCGGTCGACGAGTTCCAGGACACCTCCCCCATCCAGCTCGCCCTGTTCCTCGAGCTCTCCCAGCTGATCGAGGAGAAGATCTGGGTGGGTGATCCCAAGCAGGCCATCTACGGGTTCCGCGACGCCGACCCGCGTCTGATGGGCGACATCATCGCCGCCCTCGAGGGCGGCGGCACCGTGTTCGGGCAGGGCACGGTCGAGAACCTGTCCCACTCCTGGCGTTCCCAGGAGCTGCTGGTGCGGCTGACCAACGCCGTGTTCACCCCCGTCTTCGCACCCGACGGCGGGGACACCTCGCGCATCACCCTGTCGATTCCGCCGGCCCGCGCGGCCAGCGCCGGCGATGGCGCCCTCGAGGTGTGGGAGGCCAGGAAGCAGCGCCGAGGAGTGCTCGGGGCCGACAAGCACGCCGCGATGATCGCCGAACAGATCCGCCGCCGGATCGAGGACGGCACCTTCACCCCCGCCAGCACAGCGGTCCTGGTGCGCAGCAACGCTCAGCGCAACGCCGTCGTCGCCGCCCTGCAGAGACGCGGTGTGCCCACCGCCGGTGCCGCCCATCCCCTGCTGGCCACCCGCGAGGCGCAGCTGGTGCGCGCGGCCCTGGCCGTCACGCTCGACGGCAGCGACACGCTCGCCCTGACCGAGCTGGTCACCCTGCTCGAGGACCACGCTGCCCATGACAGCTGGTTCCGCGACCTGATGGCCGCTCCCGACGCGGAGGCGCGCCGGGCGGTCTTCGCCACCTGGTGGAACGACGACTCCCTCGCCGGTCTGCGCGAGGTGCGGCGGGCCTGCATCGGCTTCACTCCCGCCGAGATGATCAGCGCCCTGATCGACGCCCTCGACCTGCCCCAGCGACTGAAGAGCTGGACCGAGCAGGGCTCGCGCCGCCGCACCCTGGATGCCCTGCGATCGCTGGCCGAGGAGACCACCGCCCGGCGCCGCGCCGAGGGCTCTCCGGTGACCCTGACGGGCCTGCGGGCAGATCTGGACGCCTGGGAGGAGGGCCCCGATCTCTCCGGGCTGCCCGACGCGGTCTGGGTGGGCACCATCCACGGTGCGAAGGGCCTGGAATGGGACCACGTCGTCACCTACCTGGCCGCTTCCGAGAAGGAGCGCGACCACGCCCACGGCGTGCTGGTCTCGACCCCGGGCGACATCGACGTGACCTCCCCGCTGGCCGGCCGCACCTTGCGCTTCTGGCCCGAGGTCCCCGCTCCGCAGGAGATCGCCGAGAATCTGGCGGCCTCCGAGTTCGCCACCCGCCGCGCGAGGGCGGAGGCCGAGGAGGCGGGCCGCCTGCACTACGTCGCCCTCACCCGCGCCGCCCGCACCGCGGTGCTGGCCGTCCCCGGCCCGGCGACGGTCCTGGACGGGCTCGTGCCGCCGCAGGCCGCGGCGGCAGCCTCACCCTCTGCCTCTGCTTCCGGTGGCGCAGCAGGAGGCTCCGGCGCCGACGCTGCTGGGGCAACCGGCGCAACCGTGGCAGCCACCGTCGGTGAGCCGGCGCAGCTGGTGCGCTGGTCCGACGACGCCATCACGGTCCTCGGCACGGCGGACCCGCTGCCCGCTCGTGTGACCCGGGTCGACATCGACGAGCTCATGGATACCGTGCCCACGAAACTCCCACCCGGGGAGGACCCGCTGGCCGCGACCGATGTGCCCCTACGGCCCGAGCAGACCGCCGCAGCAGGTGTCGTGCACTCCGCCGCGCGCTTCCAGGCCTCGGCCACAGACTCGGCCGACACCCTCGGCGAGGTGGCCCCACCCCGGTCCATCGGCCCCGCTCTGGTCTCCGGTGGCGGCCCGCAGTGGGAACGGGTCGGCGAGGCGGTCCACGCGTACCTGGCCCTGCCGCTCGCGGCGCTCTCTGCCGAGCAGCGCGAGGCGGCCGCCGAGCGGCTGCTGAAGCGCTGGTCCGTGACCCGCACCGTCGGCCCATCGGTGCTGCTCGAGGCCGGTGCCTCCTGGGCCTCGTTCCTCGCCGCCGAGTTCCCCGGCGCCGTGCAGCTCACCGAGCAGCCCATCACCTGGTGGAACGAGGACGCGCAGGTGATGGAGGGCTGGATCGACACCCTGCTGCGAGTTCCCGACGGTGACCTCGTCCTCGTCGACCATAAGAGCTACCCCGGCACGGACCCCGTCACTCACGTGCGCGAACAGTATCTCGGCCAGATGTCCACCTACTCCCGCGCCCTCACCGCAGCCGGCACCCGGCCCCAGCGCATCCTCATCCACCTTCCCCTTCGCGGTGAGATCGTGGAGGTGATGTTGCATGAGCACGCCCGCTGACCGTGGCAGGTCCGCTGACCGTGGCAAGCCCGCCGTCCGCAGCGAGCCAACTACCCGCGCCAGACCAGCAGAAGGCGGCGGAGGGCCGCCCGTGCTGTCGATGGAGGAGGCGACGGCCCGCGCGCTGACCCTGCTCGATGAGGCGATGCGGTCCGGGACGCGCCGCCTGCTCGGCATCGCCGGGGCACCCGGCGCCGGGAAGTCCACGCTCACGGATGTGCTGACCGAGCAGCTGCCCTCCAGATCCTGCATCGTCGTCCCCATGGACGGCTTCCACCTGGCGGACGTCGCGCTCGAGCGACTGGGCAGGCTGGAGCGCAAGGGCGCCCCGGACACCTTCGACGCAGACGGCTACGTGGCGCTGCTGCAGCGGCTGCGCACCGCGCGTCGGCAGGATCCGCCGGTGTGGGCGCCGATGTTCGAACGCGACCTCGAGCAGCCCCTGGCCGGAGCGATCGAGGTTGCCGGCGACGTGCCGCTGGTGATCACCGAGGGCAACTACCTCCTGGCCGACGATGCGTTCGCCCACGTGCGCACAATGCTCGATGCCCGCTGGTTCGTGGAGACGCCCGACGATCAGCGCCACGCACGCCTGATCGCCCGCCACGAACGGTTCGGCAAGAGCCCCGCCCGGGCCCGCGACTGGGCGCTGGGCCCGGACGAGGCCAATGCCCGCCTGGTCGCCGCCACGCGGGACCGGGCCGATGCCGTCGTGCGCTGCGGCTGACCGGGCCTGCCGGTCAGCGCCCGCCAGCGCTCGCCGAGCCACGTGCCCGGTCCTGCCCGAGCCAGTTGTCCAGCACGTTCCGGTCAGTCTCCCCACGCCCGCCGGAGCACCCCCTCTGAGTGGCCGTTAAGGGCACCTCAAAGCGGCCTCACAGCGGGGATGCTCGACGTGGAGCGGCCCCACAACGAGGTTGCTCGACGTGGAGCGGCCCCACAACGAGGATGCTCGGGGTGGGGGCACGTCGGTGCTGGCCCTGGCAACGGCTCCGTGTCGTGCGCTGCGGCTGACGCCGGTCAGCGGGTGCGCACGGAGCGCACGAACGCTGCCGAGCGCTCCTGCAGCCCCGCGATCTTCTGCTCGCGGTAGTACTCCAGCAGTGCCGGGTCCTCGGTGCGGATCTCGACCGGGGTCGGCGCCCGTCGCACGTTCTTCGAGCAGCGGAAGTCCGCGCAGATCGCGGTGCCGATGGAGTTGCCGCGCCGGCCGGAGTCCCCGGCGAGCGGGGCCACGAAGGACGCGGCGTGGAGGCCGTCGATGACGTCCTCGCACCACGCGCACAGCATCTTGCGGGTGGGAGCGGTGTCGTTGCCGCGCAGCAACAGGCAGGCCACGGAGTCGTCGACCTCGAGGGCGACGTAGTGCAGACGGGGCCGCTTGGCGTCCTGCCAGCCGAGGTAGTCCAGCTGGTCCCACCGGACCTGGGCGAGGTCGGGCAGGCTCGCCCGCTTGGCGTCGCCCTTGCTGGCGTTGACGAAGGAGCTGCGGATCTGGGATTCGGTCAGGGGGTTCATGGGTGCGTCCTCACGACGGGCGCGCGGGACCGCCCCGTACTCGGACGGGTGTCCCTGCGCGCGGGAGAGTGTTCAGGTGAGCGTCGTGGTGGCGTGCGGGCACGCCGAGGTCACACCGAGCAGGCCGCGTGGGCCGCCCCGCTTCCTGCATGCGTCGTGGGCATGCTGTGCTCCTCTCCCGTCATGGACGCGGACACGCTACGCCCGGCGTGGGCAGCCGGCAACCCGATTGAGGCGCGCATCGCCCCGCCAGGGCCGGAAAGGTCCGTTGCTGCTGCCCGCCACCGGTCGACACCGCCGTCGTTGTCGTTATGGCGTACGCATAGCGGCCACTACGGCGGTGTCGGCGCCAGGATCACACGGACAATCCCAGGGACCAGGCGATGATCTCACCGGGATCAGACGGACATCTCCCGGGATCAGGCAAGCATCCCTGGGGATCAGACGGACACTCCCCGGGGTCAGGCGATGATCTCGCCGAGCTCGGCGAGATCGGTGTCGGTGAGCTCGAGCGTCATGGCGCGCGCGGAATCGACGATGGACTCCGGGCGGCCCGCGCCGGGGATCGGGACCACGTGCTCGCCGAGGGAGAGCTCCCAGGCGAGCACGACCTGCTGCGGGCTGACGGCGTGGGCCTCGGCGATGCGCTGGATCTGCGGGAACCGCTCCCCCACGGCGCGGGCGCCGCCGCCGGTGCCGCCCAGCGGCGACCACGGGACGAAGGCGATCCCGTGCTCACCGCAGTGGCGCAGCTCGCCGGCGCTGGTGTGGAAGAACGTGGGCGAGAACTGGTTCTGCACGGCGGCGAGACCGCCGTCGCCGAGCACCTCGCGGGCCACGTCGATCTCCTCGACGTTGGCGTTGGAGATACCGATCTCGCGGATCAGGCCCTCCTCGCGCAGGGCGGCCAGGGCCTCGACACCCTCGGCGTAGCGGATGCTGCGGTCGGGCCGGTGCCAGTAGTAGAGGTCGACGCTGTCGGCGCCCAGGGCGTTCAGCGACTTCTCCAGCGCGGAGCGGAGGTAGGCGGCGGAGCCGTCGCGGCCGCTGACCTCGCCCTCGCTGCGGGTGATGCCGCCCTTGGTGGCAAGGGTGATCGCGGAGCTGTCCCCGCTCCAGGAGCCCAGGGCCTCGGCGACCAGCTTCTCGTTGTGGCCCATCGTGTCCCAGCTGGGGGCGTAGATGTCCGCGGTGTCGATGAGGGTGATCCCGGCGTCGAGGGCGGCGTGGATGGTCGCGATCGCCTGCTCGTGCGGGACGGGCTCGGAGCGGCCGAAGGAGACGGGCATGGCGCCCAGTCCGAGGGCGGAGACGGTCAGGGATCCGATGCGGCGCGTGGGTGCAGTCATGATCCGACCCTAGCCCTCCCGCACCCGGCAATCAGGGCATCCCATCATTCGACCGGGGGCCGGACGAGGCCAGGCGGGCCGGACGAGGCCAGGCGGGCCGGACGAGGCCAGGCGGGCCGGACGTGCTCAGGCGAGAGGCACCCCCGGCCCCGTCATCTCCGGCATCGAGAAGTAGAACGTCGAGACATCGTTCCACTGGTCGTCCTCCTCGGGCGGCGGGGCGGAGACGGTGGCGCGCACCAGGTCGCCGTCGGCCTCGGCCTCCTGGACGACGATCCGACGGTCCGGGTCCTCGCCGGCTCCCTCCAGGAGACGCTGCGCGTACGCCTCGGCATCGCCGTCGACCCGGATCGCGCCGCGGGTGGTGTGCTCGTCCTCGGCATCGAAGCGCGTCGCCCACAGCCATTCGACGGCGTGGCCGTCCTCCTGCGTGGCCTGGCTCAGGGATGCGCCGCGCGCGAGGTGCATGTCCCCGAGATCCAGAGCGTCGACCAGTTCCGACAGATCGTCGAAGAGTGCCTCGGCGCCGTGGCCCGCATCCACCACGTCGGCAGAGGACTCGCTGGTCAACAGGAGATCCTCGCCGACCACAGCGATCAGAGCGAGCGGCGCTCCGGGCGCGACCTCCGGAGCATCGCGGCGGAGCTCGTCCCCGTCCCGCGTGAACGTGTCCGCCAGAGCCTCCTCCATCTCGTCGAGCAGTGGTGCGGCGTCCTGCCACAGCACCACCTCCTGGAGCCCGCGCCGCACCGCGACCGCCTCCGACGGGGTGCTCACACGCTCGGCCGTCCTGAGGAACGACGCATCGATCTGAGCCTCCGGGCCCGGCGAGAACAGCAGCGTCGGATCGGTGACCGTCAGCGCCGCCAGGCGGTTCGCGGGGCCGGAGGCGATCAGGATGTCCGCGGACCCCTCGACCCCCAGCGCCTCCGCGGCGGCGGCAGGGCGACTCCAGCTCACGACGATCCCCTCGCCGTCGCCGAACGTCGGACCGTCGACCCGCCCCAGCATCCCCTCGAGACCGCCATCGCCTCCTCCGAAGCCGGGCAGATCAGGCAGCAGGGAGCATCCGGAGAGACCGGCGGTGCCGAGGCCGACGGTGCCGAGACCGGCCGCTCCCGCACGCAGCAGTCGCCGCCGCGAGATGGCACCCGGCGCCGCAGGGTGCGGCGGGGGCACGGAACCGGTCATGCGAGGAACGTATCAAGGCGGCCGAGCCGCGCCCAGGCTTCCCGCCCGCGCATCCGCCCGTCTCCGTCCTCGCCCGTGCCTCTCTGCAGTTCCCGCGCAGGTCGGTGACGCGCCCAGGCCTCAGCGCGGCTGCGTGGACTCGCGCTCGATGATCCGTGAGCGCAGCAGCGTGGTGGAGGGGTCCTCGTCGGGGTTGGCCATGCGCTGTCCGAGCATGCGGGCCGCGGCCCGGCTGGTGGCGCGCACCGGCTGGTGGACGACGGAGATCGACGGGGTGACCAGGCGAGTCCACAGATCGTCGTCGGTGGCCAGCAGCGCCGGTACCTCGCTCTTGCCGCGCACCGCCTCGAAGGCCCCGGCGGACATGCGGTTGTTGGTGACGTAGACGCAGTCCGCCGCGGCGCCCTCGAGGATCTGCTCCATCATCGCGGTGCCGGATTCGACGTGGAGGTCACCGCGCAGCACGGCGGAGTCGTCCACGTCGACGCCGGCCTCGCGCCATGCCGTGAGGTACCCGGCCACGCGATCCTCGGTGGTGCGCAGGTCAGTCGGCCCTGCGATCACGGCCGGGCGGCGGAAACCGCGCTCGCGCAGATGGCGGGCGGCCTGGCGGCCGGCGTCGAGGTTGTCGGTGGCGACCAGGTCCGTGTTCGCCCCCTCGATCCAGCGATCCACCAGCACCACCGGGATGCCGGCATCGGCCAGGGGCGTCAGGTCCGTGAGCGTGCTGTGTACCGGGACCAGCAGCACCCCGGAGACGTGCCGACCCACCAGCTGGGCGAAGCACTCGCGCTCGACCTCGAGGTCGTCCTCGGTGTGGGCGACCGTCACCGAGTGGTTCCGGCCGCGGGCGATCCGCTCCACCTCACTGATGATCTGGGTGAAGTAGGGGTTCTCCGCATCCGGCGCGACCACGGCGATCTGCGAGGTACCGCCGCGGCGGAGGGACCGGCCCATGGCGTTGGGCACGTACCCGGTCGAGCGGACCGCCGCCCGCACTCTCCGGGTGAGCTCCTTGTCGACCGTGGAGGCACCGTTCATCACCCGCGAGACCGTCGCCGAGGAGACCCCGGCTGCGCGCGCCACGTCCATGATCGTCGGCCGTGGCGTCACCATGTGCTTCTCCTGGGTCGTTCCGGTGGTCCGGTCGGTTCATGCCCTCTTCGGGCGGCGACGGGAGAGCCCGTGCCCGTCGCTCGGTCCCGGACGTCGCTCAGTCCTGGACGATCTCGGCATCGCCGCACAGGTGCACGATGACCCCGAGACGCTCGAAGAAAGCTGCCTTCGCGGTCAAGGCGCGGTCGGCCGCGCCCTGGTCATCAGCGTAGACGAGCTGGGCATGGTTGGCCTTGTGCCGGCCCATGAACTGGTCACGGCTCACGCCGTGCAGCACCACGTTCGCGATCGGCCACTCGGGGTTGGTGAGCTCCTTGCGGCGGCGCACCTCCTCCTCGGGCAGCTCGACGACGCTGCCGCGGCCGAGGTCGACGTGCAGGCCGCCGTCCTGGATGTAGACGCGGGACCAGACGATCTCGCCGGGCTTGGAGACGCCGTTGATGGTCGAGCCGCCGGCAGGGAAGAACGCCGGGCCCTGCCGCCAGCCTTCCGCGTCGGCGTAGCCGCGAGGGAAGTGACTGGGCGGGACGGAGCCGGAGATCTCGTAGACCCACACGTACTGCCCGTCGTACTCCTCGCCCCAGCGGACGTCGTGCAGCGTGGTGGCGGGGTCCATGCCCATCGCGGTCCACAGGCGATTAGTGACCAGCGCATCGACGGCCACGCCCTCGTCGACCTCGTTGAAGTTCGGCAGGGCCTGGCCCTCCCACAGCACGCGGGAGCCGTCACGGCTGGTCACCGGGGGGCGCTGGACGTTGTTGAGCAGACCTTCGACGAGGTCCGAGGCCGGGGTGACGTCCTTGAGTCCCTGCTGGTACTGGATGCCCACGGCGTCCAGGCCGAAGTCGTCGCTGATCCGCAGCGCCGCGATGTACATCTTGTATTGCCCGCGCAGCTGGTTCTCGGTGAGCTCGGTGGCCTCGTCGGTGCCGAGTCGGAACGTCATCCCGGCCTCCTGCAGCCAGGCGCCGACGGCGTCGGCCTCCTCGTCGGTGACCGTCTGCATCTCGGCCCACAGGGCGGACTGCGAGAGCCGCTCCTTGTAGATGCCCAGCGGGTTGAGCATCTCGTCGTCGATGATCGCGTTGTACATGCCCATGCAGCCCTCGTCGAATATGCCGATGATGGCCTTGTCGGCGCGGAGCTGATCGGCCAGGGCCCGGCCCAGCTCGACCTCGGCATTGGCGGGCAGGGGCGGCAGCGGACGCACGTGGCGCTCGTCGTGCTCGAGGCGGCCGGTGGAGAGCCAGGTGGCCACGCCCTCGCGGAACCAGTCGTCGGTGCCGTCGACCGTCCAGAGGGTGGAGTACTCGCGGCCCATCTTGGTCAGGCCGCCGTTGAGGTTCAGCAGGCCCACCAGGCCCGGCCACTCGGGCGCGAAGTTCGCCACCGTCAGGATCGGGCCGCGGTGGCTGCGCAGCCCGGCGAGGACGTGGTGGCTGTACTGCCAGTTGGCGGTGGCCACGATCAGCGGCGCCTCGGGCGGGATGTGCTTGAACACCTCGATGCCCATGCGCTGGGAGCGGATGAAGCCGTGGCCCACCTCCGGGTCCGGTTCGAAGCCGCGCCGCACCTGCCCTCCGGCGGCGCCGACGGCGTCGGAGACGAGACGCTCGAGCTCCTGCTGGAACGGCCAGGCGGGGAGGTTCGCGCTCTCGCGCGAGTCACCGCTGGGGATGAGGTAGACGGTGTTCTCCGGGGCGGGGGCGACCTCGCGGGGCGCCGGGAGGTCGTAGCTGCGCTGGGCGGCGGTGGTGGTGGTCATGAGCGCTCTCCCGAGTTGTGGTCGGTGCGGGCGGGACCGGCGGGGCTGTGGGGAGCGGCGCCGGATCCCAGGTGGATCTCCATGTCCTCGAACGTCGGGGCCGACGGGCGGGCCGTGGCGGGCCGGTCGAGGTAGAACACGGCGGTGGAGGCGATGTCGTCGCGCAGCGGCAGGTAGCGCCCGGCGGACTTCCACCCCAGCGCCTGGATGTCCACGCGCGGCAGGCCGGTGGAGAAGTGGATCGGGTCGGCGATGTGCCAGCGGTACATGCCGAAGCGCTGCTGGGCGATGTAGAGCCCGTCGGGCCGGATCACCTGCGGCATGCCCAGGTACGGGGTGGAGAAGGCGGTGTACCCCTGGCCGGGGATGTCGAAGTTCCAGGCGCCGCCGAAGTAGTCCTCGGTGCCGGTGCCGGCGATCGTCGGGAAGCCACCGTCCCGGCCGCTGGCGAGGTCGTCGTCCATGTAGAACTTGATCTCGCCCTCGCCCCACCAGCCGTTGGAGTTCACGCCCCAGGCGATGTAGGTGCCCACGTACTGTCCGTGACCCTCGACGTCCTCGAGCAGCACGTGCTCGGTGGCCTCATCGAGGGGGTTGGAGCGCCGCCATTGGGCGTGGAAGTAGGCGTCCTCGCTGTGGTCACCGCCCAGCTCGTAGGTCACCTGGTAGTAGACGCGGGCGTCGACGTCGGCCGTGTTCTCGAGGGTCAGGCGCGCGCCCTCGCGGAAGGGCATCGGCCAGTACGAGTTGAAGCCGCCGTGCGGATTGGCGGCGACCATCTGCGAGTCGACCTGCGAGAACACGCCCCAGCCGTTGCAGAAGAAGTCGCCGTAGGGGACTTCGACCGCGGGCTCCTCGCTGCCGTCCCAGTAGGCGCGCACCACCAGGTGGCGCCAGTGGTCGGTGTGGGTGGTGATCCAGATGTGGGTGATGACGCCGGCGGAGTCGATGTCGGCGAGGGTGAAGGTCTCCCCCGCCTTCACGTCGACGCTCGGTGAGACCTTCCAGCCCTGCCCGAGATCGCGCGCGGCCTCCGCGCCGGTGCCTTCGGTGGCGCGGCCTCCCCCGCCCGGGGAGCCGTCGAAGTTCTCGGGACTGATGGAGCGGGTCTGCACGGGACGCAGGCGGGCGACGGGGCTGAGAAGGTGGGTCACGCGGGTACTCCCTGGGAGTCGGATCAACGGTGATTCGTCGTCGGTGGCCCCACCCCGCCATATCGCAGGGAGGAACCGGGGCAGAGGACGGCGGTTGGGAAACGATTACTGGCACGATACGAGAGGCGGCGCGCACCGTCAATCCACCCGGGCCTGGGTGCGGGAGGGTGGAGTCCGACAGCGGCCCACGAGCCGTGGTTGACGCCGATCGCCCCTGCCTCTACCGTAGCGATAAATCGATTACTGACGACGGCCGGGCATAGACGCCGGAGCGGACGCCCATGCTCCCTCCTCCAGACGGCCGAGTCGAGACCTCCGCAGCTTCGCCACCGCACCGCGGCTGCGCCACGACGACGTGTTCCGAGGAAGGCCACGTGCAGACCTCCCCACGCCACGGAAGGCGACCATGAGAACCCACCCTGCGAGCAGAGAACATCTCCTCAGCCGGCGGAACCTGCTGCGCGGCGGGGCCGCGACGGCCGCGGGCGCCGGCGGCGCGCTGACCATCGGCGGCTGCGGCTCCGCCGGCGGTGCGGGCGCGTCCGATCCGATGCAGTTCTGGCAGTTCTACGCGCCCATCGACCAGCAGGACCCGAACCTCGTCGCCCAGAACGACTGGTTCCTGAACGTGCTGAAGACCTGGGAGGACGCCGGCGGCCGACCCGTCGAACCGGTCTACATCCCCGGCTACACGGATCCGACCAACACCCGGTTGGTGACTGCCTTCGCCTCCGGGGCCGGACCGGACATCTTCCTCATCTCCCCCGGCGATTTCCTGCGCTACTACAACGGCGGCGTACTGGTGGACCTCGCTCCGTACATGAGCCAGGAGGCGATCGACGACTTCTACCCCCAGGCGCTGGCCACCCGCACCGTCGGCGACGGCATCTACGGGCTGCCCATGGAGCAGGAGCCGCTGGCGATCTTCTACGACGTCGCCTCCTTCGAGGAGCACGGGCTCTCCGAGGGCGACCTGCCGACGACCTGGGACGAGATGCTCGAGCTCGGCAAACGCATGACCGGCGGCGAACGCGCCGGCCTGGTGCTGGAGACCCTGCCGGGCTACTACCAGAACTTCACCTTCTACCCCTGGCTGTGGCAGGCCGGCGGGGACGTCATCGACGTCGAGAGCCAGCGCCCCGTCTTCGACAGCGAGGCCGGCATCCAGGCTCTCCAGCTGTTCCAGGACGCCATCACCAGCGGTGCCGCTCCCCGCACACGCCCGGCCAACGGCGACATCGTCAGCGCTCTGACCGGCGGCTATGCCGCCATGTGGCAGGGCGGCATCTTCGACGTGGAGGCGCTGCGCCAGAACGCGCCGGACTACGAGTACGGCGTCTTCTCGCTGCCCGCCCCACCCGGCGGCGAATCCGTGACCACGCTGGGCGGTTGGGCCTGGTGCGTCAATGCCCGTGGCCGCGACCCCGAGGCCGCCGCCCAGCTCACGGTCGAGGTGATGGGCTCGATGAGCCAGGACTCCATCGACGCCGGCGTCCAGTGGAACGGCGTCGCCAAGGGCAACATCCCCGCCCGCACCTCGGTCACCGAAGCGATCGGGGATACCGGCGCCTTCGAGGAGCGGATCCTCCAGCAGTTCCGCGACGAGATCCTCCCGACCGGCCGCGCCGAGCCGCGCTTCCCACCGGTCATCTACAAAGCCGTCTCCAACGCCATCCAGGCCACCCAGCTGGGCGGCGCCGACCCTGCCGAGGAGGCCGCGACCGCACAGGACGCGATCGAGAGCTACCTCGAGACCTACGAGGGAGGGCCCCTGCTGTGAACACCGTCCGCCTCGCCCGCACCGCGGGCACCGCCACCGGGACGGGGACCTCCCGGCCCTCCACCCTGGGCAACACCCGGGCGCGCCGGGAACGCCGCGCCGCCTTCTGGTTCCTCCTGCCCGACACCCTCGGACTGCTGGTCTTCGTCGCGGTGCCGATGGTGCTCGCCATCGTCCTGGGTTTCTTCCGGGTCGACGGCTTCGGGTCCTTCGACTTCATCGGTGTGGACAATTACGTGCGCATGATCGGCGACCCGCAGTTCTGGTCCAGCGTGCGCGTGACGCTGCTGTACTTGGTCGCCGTGGTCCCCCTGATCTTCGTGTTCGGCCTGGGGCTGGCGCTGCTGGTCCAGCAGAAGCTGCCCTTCGTCGGCCTCATCCGCAGCGCCCTGTTCGTGCCCTACGTGGTCAGCCTCGTGGTGGTCGCGATGGTCTGGCAGTTCATGCTCGCCGACCGGGTCGGCGTGCTCAGCCGGATGCTGGGCCTGCTCGGCTTCGAGAACATCTCCCCGCTGGGCCAGCCCAACCTGGCGCTCGGCACGGTGGTGCTGGTGACCGTGTGGTTCCAGATGGGCTACTACATGATCATCTTCCTGGCCGGGCTGCAGGACATCCCCGGCGAGTACTACGAGGCGGCGCGCATCGACGGCGCGAGCGCCTGGCAGCGCTTCCGCCGCGTCACCCTGCCGCTGCTGCGGCCGACGAGCTTCTTCGTGCTGATCACGTCGACCGTGGCCGTGATGACCGGCGGGCTCGACCTCATCTTCGTCCTCACCGGCGGCGGCCCCGCCGGTGCCACGTCCCTGCTGATCTTCTACATCTACGAGCAGGCCTTCCTGTTCGGTGAGCTCGGCTATGCGGCCGCCATCGGCTCCGTGCTGGTGGTCGCCATGCTCGCCTGGTCCGCCGTCATGTTCGCTCTGACCAAGGGAGGTCGTTTCGAATGAGCGACGCAGTCTCCACCCCGCACCCCTCCCCCGCCCACCGGGGCGAGCCGCACCGGGCAGGATCCGTATCCGACCGGCCCGCGGTGCGCCCGAGCCGCCGGCGACGCTGGACGCCGACGACGACGCTCCTGTTCATCCTCGGCGTGCTGCTGGCGCTGATGACGATCTTCCCGCTGGTCTGGATGGTCACCGGTGCCTTCAAGCCCGCCGCCGAGGTCAACGGCTCCGCGCTGCTGCCCTCGGAGCCGACGCTGGAGAACTTCACCTACGTGTTCACCCAGGTGCCGTTCCTGCGGTACATGTTCAACAGCTTCATCGTCTCGGCCGCGGTGACGGTGCTGGCGCTGTGGTTCCACTCGATGGCGGCCTACGCCCTGGCCCGGCTGCGCTTCCCCGGTCGCGAGACGATCTTCCTGCTGATCTTCTCGACCCTGCTGGTGAGCCTGCCGGTGATCCTGATCCCGACGTTCGTGGTGGTCCGCACCCTCGGCATGGTCGACTCCTATGCCGGCCTGATCATCCCGGCGATCTTCAACGCCTTCGGCATCTTCCTGCTGCGCCAGTTCTACGTCTCCCTGCCCGCCGAGCTCGAGGAGGCGGCGCTGATGGACGGCGCCAGCTACTGGCGGATCTACCGCAGCGTGATCCTGCCGCTGTCTCGCCCGATCCTCTCGGCCCTGACCGTGTTCTTCTTCCTCACCAACTGGAACTCGTTCGTATGGCCGCTGACGATCACCTCGGATCCGGACCTGCGCGTGGTCCAGCTCGGCATCGCCACCTTCCAGCAGCAATACGCCTCGGACTGGAACTACGTGCTGGCCGCCTCGACGGTGGCGGCGATGCCGACGCTGCTGATCTTCTTCTTCTTCCAGCGCCAGATCGTGGAGTCGATCAAGTCCTCCGGGTTCAAGTGAGCCTGGCGCGGCTCGGGCCCCGGCGATCGCGTCAGAAGGCCGAGACGATGAGGTAGATGATGCCGACGAGCGCGAAGGCGATCACGGACTGCAGCGCCTGCTGGACGGTCCAGGTCTTCAGCGTCGTCTTCACGTCCATGTCCAGCAGCCGGCCCACCAGCCAGAATCCGGAGTCGTTGACGTGGCCGGCGAAGACCGAGCCCGCCGCGGTGACCAGCACGATGCAGGCGACCTGCAGCGAATTGAAGTCGCCCGCGATGACCGCCGGGGATGCGAGACCGGCAGCGGTGACCAGGGCGACGGTCGCGGAGCCCTGGGCCAGTCGCATGATCACCGCGATCAGGTAGGCGGCGATGAAGACCGGTAGCCCGATGCCGCCCAGGGAGTCGGCCAGGGCATCTCCGATGCCGGAGGCCTGCAGCACGCCGCCGAACATCCCGCCCGCGCCGGTGATCAGCACGACCGAGCAGATGGGGCCGAGCGCGGAGTCCAGCACCTTCTCCAGGGCGGAGCCGCTCTCGCCGCGCCGGTGGCCGAGCACGAACGTCGCCACGATCACGGTGATCAGCAGCGCCATCGCCGAGGTGCCGAGGAAGGACAGCACGGCGACCCACGTCGCGTCGGCATCCACCGCGCCCACCGAGCCCAGGGCGTCCAGGCCGGTGTTCATGAGGATCAGCAGCATCGGCAGCAGCAGGAGGGCGATGACGGTGCCGACGGCCGGCGGGGCGGCGGGCTGGTCGTCGTCGACGGTGCCGAAGATGGTCGGCACCGGGAGCGGGACGCGGGCGGCGACGATGCGGCCCCATACGGCGCCTGCGGCGTACCAGAGCGGGAAGGCGATGAGGGCGCCGATCAGTAGCACCAGGCCCAGGTTGGCCTCGTAGAGCTCGGTGGCGGTGACCGGGCCGGGGTGCGGGGGCAGGAAGACGTGCATCACCGAGAACGCCGCCGCGGTGGGGATGGCATAGAGCAGCACGGAGCGGCTGGAGAGCCTGCGAGCAACGGCGAAGACGATCGGCAGCATCATGACCAGGCCGGCGTCGAAGAACATCGGGAACCCGAGGATCAGTGCCGAGATACCCAGCGCGAAGGGGGCGCGCTTCTCGCCGAAGGTGTCGATCATGCGGTCGGCCAGAGCCTTGGCGCCCCCGGAGTGCTCGACGAGGCGGCCGAGCATCGCGCCGAGGGCGACGAGGATGGCGACCGAGGCCAGCGTGGACCCGAATCCCTCGGACATGGTCTCGTAGACCGCCGCCATCGGTACGCCGGCGGCGATCGCGGTGAGCGCCGAGACCACCACCAGGGTGATGAACGCATGTACGCGGAAGCGCATGATGAGGATGAGGATCAGGGCGACCGCCGCGGCGGCGATGCCGAGCAGCGGACCTGCTCCCAATGTCTGTGTCCAGTCGTCCATGTGAATCTCCGTCGATCACCAGCCGGACGGTGTGCTGCGAGCCCGCTGCCTCACACCGGATAACACGGTGAGCCTGTCATACGGACCGGACACAAGTCGCGCATTCGGCATCGACACGTCAGCCGTCGCTCAACCGCCGCCCCACCGTTCCCGGACGATCGCGAAGAGCGAATCGCGACGGCGCCGGCGGTGCTCCCCCAGCAGGGGCAGAGTCGGATTGTGCGGCAACCGCGCCGCGTCGACGAAGAACCCGAGGATCCCGACGAGGACATCGGTGCCCATCCTCCGGGGGTGTCCGTGGCGAGCGAGCACCTCATCGACACGATCGTTGACCCGCAGGGTGCCGTCGACGTCGTCGATGCTGGAGAGCAGCTGGAGGGCGTCGGAGGCGTCGGAGACACGGCTGCCGCGGGAAGCGTGGGCCCAGTCCACCAGGCTCACGTCGCCGTCGTCGGTGATCAGCATGTTGTCGGCGCGCACGTCGGAGTGGGAGAGCGTGTCTCCCGCCAGGGCGTCGATGCCGCGGAGTGCTGCGGCGCGCAGGGCGTCGAGACGCTCGGCGAGCCACGGATCCAGATCGTCCGGAAGGTTCTCGGCGACGCGCTCGAAGCCGAGCATGTCCGGCCCGAGATGCTCCGGCACCGTGGGCAGGCCGGCCACCGGGCACGGCGTGGTGGCTGCCTGCAGTGCCTCGAGCGCCGCGAGCACCTGGTCCAGCTGCCGGGCTGTCCACGGCTGCTGCGGCAGGGCGCCGGGCGCCGCCTCGGTCACCAGCACGAACCAGTCGCCGTGGTCGAAGGCGTCCACGAGGCGGGGCACCGGGGCCTGCGTCGGCATCTGCTCGAGCACCGTGGTTTCGGCGCGGTTCAGGGCCGGTGAGTCGGGGTTGTCCTGCTCGCGGACGGCTTTGACGAACATGCTGCGGCCGGAGGCTCCGCTCAGGATCTCGGCGCTGCTCGGGGAGAACCCGCCGCGACACGAGTGGGTGTGGACCACGGGTTCACCGAGCAGCTCCTCGAGGCGCCGGCGCAGCGAGGTATCGAGGTCCGTCCAGGTCAGTCTCGGGGTCATCGGCCCACCTTTCCACGGGCCGGCGAAGACCGCACCGTCTTTTCGGCGGACCGCGTCAGACGTCGACGATGCCGGCGGCGGTGGGCCGGAAAAACCCGTCAGCCAGGTAGAACGGCCCCGCAGCAACCTCGAAGTCGACGTGGAGCCATTTGACGGGGCCGGCTCGGCATTCTTCGATCGCCCGACGGACCAGTTCGCGCCCGATGCCTGAGCCCTGATGGTCAGGGTGCACGGAGGTGTCGAGCAGGAACGCGTGCCGGCCCCCATCGGTGACGACATTGCAGAAGCCCACCAGGTCCGAGCCTCTGCGCGCCGTCACCCACCCCAGCGAGTGCCGTTGCAGCCGTTCGACCCACGGCTCCATCTCCTCGGCGTGCGCGAAGGCTGCGGCGTGCAGGGAGGCGACCTCCTGATCGGAGACGTCGTCACGCCAGGCGTAGTTGAGCGGCTCCATCGTTCCCATGGCGATCAGTGTGCCGCAGGCCGGCCCCGCGACCTGTCGGCCCCTCGATGTTCGGCGCCCGGCGGGCATACCGAATCAGGGGCAACGGCGGATGCTGCGCGGTGGCGTGCGCGCCAGGGACGGCCGTACCGGTAGCCGGTCTGTGCTGCGTCATCGGTTGCATCGAGATCGGCGAGGACGACCTGGGGCGCCCCGTCCTCCGCGCCGCGAGCCAGCCACCGGGCGTCGGCGGAGGCGACGCCCGAGCGAGGGTGGCCGGGTTCGAGGCCGGGCGCGGCGAAGGCGATCCACATCTGGGTGAGCAGGGCGTGCGCGAGCGGGCGCTGTTCGTCCAGCGAGTCCGGGTCCGTGCTGTAGCTGGCCAGGAGTACGCAGTCAGCCCCCATCGCTTCGTACTCGATGAAGACCTCCGGGAGCCCGGCCTCGATGCACAGCGCGCACCCGAATCTGAGCCCGTCGACCTCGAACGTCGTCGGCCGAGTGCCCGCGGCATAGAGGAACGAGCTCTCCGTGGTCGAGAGGTACCGCTTGTCGTAGCGGTCCACGATCACCCCGGCGTCACTGATCACGTGCAGGCTGTTGGAGGGACGCCCGCCCTCAGACGACGGGTGAACAGATCCGACGACCGTCCACAGCTCGAGTTCGCCGGCCAGCTGCGCGGTCAGTTCGAGTTCGCGCGCGAGGACGTCCCACGCCACGAGTGCCCAGTCGGCGTCCGCAACCTGCGCGGGATCGCTGGAGATGAGCCGCTTGTGGGGATACCCGGACAGCGCCCCTTCAGTGAACAGGACCAGGCGCGCCGAGCCGGCTGCCGCGACGCGCATCAGCTCCCGGACCTCGCGCCCCTGCGCGGCGATCGAGGCCGCGTCGAACCTCTGGGTACCCAGTCCTTGCGCCACTGCAATCCGAACCATGGGCCCATGGTCGCCGACTCGACCCGACGGATCGACCAGGCGCGCGAAGCCGTCACGACCGGCGCGTGCAGAGCGTCGGACGGTACCGAGCCCGGAGAATAGGGCCATGCGACGCTCCAGAGTTCACATCATGGGGGCCAGCGGTTCCGGCACAACCACCCTCGCGCGGGCGCTGGCGGACCGGTGGTCGGTGCCGCACGCCGACGCGGACGATTACTTCTGGATTCCCACGGATCCGCCGTACACGCAGAAGCGTCCGGTCGAGCAGCGCCTGGCTCTCATGAACGACGTGTTCGTACCCCGTGAGGCGTGGGTGCTGTCCGGATCGATGGTCGGCTGGGGCGAGAGCGTCGTCGCCCAGTGTGATGCCGTGGTGTTCCTGACGCTGGAGCCGCAGGAGCGCCTGCGCCGCCTCGAAGCTCGCGAGGTCGCTCGGCGCGCGGGACGTCCCCATGACGAGGGGGCGTGGGCTCATTTTCTGCAGTGGGCACGGAACTACGATGACCCGTCCTTCACCGGGCGAAGCCGCACCGCTCACGAGGCGTGGTTGGAGGGACTCGACAAGCCCGTCCTGCGACTGGACAGCGCCCGCCCGCTCGGGGAGCTGGTGGAGGCGGTGCTCAGCTGGGATCCGCGCTGACCGATCAGACCGGCCGGGTACTCGGTTCGTTCCGGGCCGTCTCCGGCCGCGTCCCGCGTCTCACCGGGCGCATGCCCGTCGCAGTCGCGTGGTCAGCTCGTGGCGGACTCCCTCGATATCCAGCGCCCGCACGATCCGGTGCGGCCCGTCGGGATCCGGGTCGAAGTCGGTGCAACCGTCCGCGCCGTCGATGCGGATCCGGCCGCGCTCGAACCGGAACAGCTCGGGCGCGACCATCGTCAGCACTGCAATCGGGTCGTGCGGCGTGTTCCAGTCGTGCCCGATCACGGACCAGTACCGGTGCACCTCGCCGAGGAGCAGCTGTCCAAGTTCACCGTCGAGACCGGTCAGGTCGCCCTCGGTCAGCCGGACCTGCTCGGTGATCTCGAGGCCGACGGCGGTGAGCTGGACATCGGCATCGAACACCACGCGGGCGGCGTCGACGTCGGAGCGGATGTTGTGCTCCGTGCGCCCGTCGAAGGCGCCGCCCATCATGGTGATCTCTCCGATCGCGCACCGAGGATGCTCGAGAGCTGCGGCCACGTTGGTGAGCGGGCCGATCGGGACGACGTGGCCGCCGGCTGCCAGCACATCCACCGCGCTGACGTTCTCCGCGAACTCCTGCTCGTCCAGGTCCTCGACGGTGGAGCCCTCGTGCCCGGCCCACCACGCGGGCTTGCCGGACCGGGTCTCGGCGAGGCCGGCCGCGATAATCGGGGCGGCCCGCCCGGCGGAGGCGAAGACCTTCGCCACCAGGCGGGCCCGCAGCTCCACGTCGCCGTAGACCGTCGTGACCGCAGTGGCGTTCAGCTCCGGGGAACCCAGGATGACCGCGAGCGCCAGGAGGTCGTCGACGTCGGTACCGATGTCGGTGTCGAGCACCAGCGACATACCGTCGGTCTCTGCCATCAGTCAGTCCCTCTCCGTTCTTCGGCCCGACGGCAGTCTGCTATCGGTCGTAGGCATCTCGGCGGTGCGCTGCCCGGACGATCGTCACCGTGAGCTCTTCGTCGAGCACGTCGTAGATGACCCGATAATCACCGGCCCTGATCCGCCACGCCGTCCGCTCACCGACCAACTTCGTGGCCCCGTGGGGCCGTGGATTCGCAGCGAGGTCCTCCACGGCCGCGAGGACACGTTCCCGCGCCGGCCTCGGCAGCTTTTTCACCTGGCGCGCGGCAGCGCTCGTGAAGACGACTCGGTACCTCACAAGGCGATGTCGCGGCGCAGGTCGTCGAGGTCGATGCGCTCCCCGTCATCAGCCGCCTTGGCTTCTCGATACGCAGCGACATCCTGAGCCATCTCGTACTCCTCGAGCACCTGGAAATCTGCAGGGCTCACCAGGACTGCTGCGAGCTTTCCATTGCGCGTCACGCCGATTCGTTCCCCTCCGTACATCGTGCGGCCGAGTACGTCGGCAAGCTGGCGCCGGAGTTCTCGTGTGGACACTTCACTGCTCATGCTGTTCTCACCGCTCGACATGCAGCCACTGTAGCACTACCGGTCACTGTGTACACACGGAACGCAGCGATGGGAGGCCTCAGTTCTCGAGCATCAGCCCGAAGCCCGGGGTCTGCGGGAGCACGATCTGCCCGTCCTGCAGCGAGTACGCCGAGGCGTCGACGCCCTCGGTGGTGCCGGGAACCGCCTCGACCACGGGCACGCTGCCGAGTCCGGCCGCCAGGTGCGCGGCGTACAGCGTCTTCAGCGGGTACCCCCACGCGTGGGGCGAGGCGACGACGCCGATCTCGCGGACGGTGGGCATGAGGCGCCGCCAGGCGGTGAATCCGAAGGAGAGCACGTCCATCAGCAGTACGTCCAGCAGCCCGTCCCGGGCGAGATCGAGCACGTGGTCGACGTCGGGGTCGTACTCCCCATCGGCCACCATGACGTTCGAGCCGCTGCGGTCCCGGTGCGCTCGAACCTGCTGCAGACCCTCGGCGTGCTCGGCGAAGGGCTCCTCGATCCAGTACAGGTCGCAGTCCTCGACCTGTTCGAGGAACCGCAGGGTCTGCTCGGGGGTGTAGCCGTCGTTCATGTCGACCAGCAGGCGGGCGTCCGGGTACGCCTCGCGCACCGCGCGGACGACCTCGAGGTCCCGGGCCAGCCCCGCCTCGGAGGGCATCCAGCGGTTGCCCCGGCCGATCTTGAGCTTGAAGGCGCGGTATCCGGCGTCCCAGTCGGCGGCGCAGGAGGCCAGCACGCCGCTTACGCCGCGCGGGGAGTCGTCGGGGTCGAGATCATCGAAGTAGATCGCGCCGGAGTAGCAGGGCACGGGCGCGGTGCCGAGCCCGCCGAGCATCTGGTGGACGGGCACGTCGAGGATGGTGGCGGCGAGGTCGTGCAGCGCCACGTCCAGCGGCAGTGCCGCCGGGTCCAGCACGCCGATGGCCGGGTCGAAGATCTCCTCGAGGGGCGCGCCGACGCACGCGGTGAAGTCCGCCTCGGGCCCCTCGTACATGCCCCAGCCGACGTGCCCGGAGTCGGTGCGTGCCACGACGGCGAGCGCCGTCGGCCCCTCACCGTGCGCGCCGAGGCGGGCATTGCGGCCGATGGGGCGCGGGTAGCGGCTGCGGATCGGCCGGGTCTCGACGGCGGAGAGGCGGTGGCCGGTCAGGTCGGTGGGGTTCATGCGCGAATCTCCAGGTCTCGGATAGTGAGCCCGCCCCGGTCCCAGCCGCCGCCGGTGATCCAGGTGCGGGCAGGGTTCTCGGGGTCGGTGACGATCTCGGCGCAGTGCTCGTCGAGGTCGACGTCGACCTGCCCGGCGTCCCCGAAGTGCAACGGGTCGCGCGAGTAGTAGGCCAGGGTGCGGTCGTACTCCCCCGATTCGCAGACGAACAGCAGCCAGCCGTCGCCGGCGCGGATGACGAAGGGTGATTCCGTCGGCCCGCCGACGGTGCCGGAGACCGTGGAGCGGTAGGCGACCGAGGGCTCCGACCAGGTCACCAGATCAGTGCCGGTGCGCACGCCGACCTCGTGGAAGCCACCGGTGGGCTCGGAGGTGCGGGTGTAGTAGAGCAGCCAGCGCTCGCCGTCGCGGAGGACCATCGGGTCGCGGGCGTCGAAGCCGTCGGCGAAGAGCGACCCGCCCTCGTGATGGGTCCAGGTGAACAGATCGGTGCTGGTGGCGAGCTCGATGCGGTAATCGGCGTGGTCTGCGCGGCCGCCGCAGTAGAACATCCAGTAGCGGCCGTCGTGGTGGATCACGTGGGGTGCCCAGACGTGCATCTCGCCGATCTCCGTGCGGGCGTGGAGCACCGGGTCGTGGATCGTCCACTCACTGCCGGTCAGGTCCGGGGCGGTGGCGTGGAGGAAGAGGTTCTCCCCCAGCGGATCGGCGGGTTCGGGATGCCAGATCCCGAAGACGTGCCAGCTGCCGCCCGCGTCCCGGATGAGAGTGTGGTCGTTGACGTACCAGGGCTCGTCGGCCGACGGGGAGGCGTCGAGCAGGCGACGCTTGGCGCCGGGGATGAGGCGGACTGGTGCTGGGGGCACGGATGCTCCTCGTCGAGCAGGTGGCGGCGGGGAGTACGACAGCAATCGTGTACTCGTCCCGTCGACCCTAGCGTCACCCTCGCCCGGCGTACATGGCCGCCCACCTCAGAGCGGGGCGATGTTGAGGGCGGAGAAGAACGTGTTGTCGGGGTCGTAGGCGCGCTTGACCTCGCGCAGTCGCGTCAGCGTCTCGCCCGGATACGCAGCCGCCACATCCTCCTCGGTGGTGGGGTCGGAGAGGAAGTTGGGGTAGCGCCCCGTCAGGCCCAGTGCCTGCTCGGTGGCGTCGGCCCACTGCCTCGCGGGCTCCAGCTGCCCGGGATCCGCGGTGGCGGCGACGACGGCCACGGTGGCCTCGCGCTGCCGGTGGGCGAAGGCGGTCGCGTCCTCGGCCACCTCCGCCACGGCGCCGCCGAGGAAGCGAATCTGTACGGCGGCCATATCTGTAGCGCGCCGGCCGAGGGCCTCGAGCGCGGCGGCCGCCCAGGACGCGTCGGCGCCGTCGACGAACCCGGAGCGCACCACCGGATGCAGCTTCGCCGGCGCCGGAGGAGGGCCCTTGATCAGTTCGGGGTAGGGCGTGGGGCCGACCGTATCCAGCGCGGGCTCGCCCAGCTGCCTCAGCGGATCCAGCACGGATGGCGCATCCTCGGGGGCCCCGGAGTAACACAGGGCCATCACCAGCACGGGGGTGCCGTGGAGCCGTTCGGGCAGCCACGGCACGGGAGGGGCGGCCATGAGATTCAGCATCGCCCCGAGTTCCCGGGGCCCGGTGCGCACGGCCCGGATCGCGCCGGCGAGCACCTCGGCGGTGGCGGGCACGGCGAGCATCCCGCCGGCGACGGTGCCTGCCGGGTGCAGGTCGAAACTCAGCTGCGTGACCACTCCGAAGTTCCCGCCCCCGCCGCGCAGTGCCCAGAACAGCTCGGGGTGCTCGTCGGGGCCCGCCATGATCACGCTGCCGTCGGCCAGCACCACCTCGGCCGAGCGCAGGTTGTCGATGCTCAGCCCGTCGCGCCGGGTCAGGAAACCCACACCGCCGCCCAGGGTGATGCCGGCGATGCCGACCGTGGGGGCGTCGCCGAAGCCGGTGGTCAGGCCGTGCTCGTGTGCGGCGGCGAGATAGTCGGCGGCCAGCACCCCGCCGCCGACGGTCGCGATACGGGAGTCGGGGTCCATGGACAGCTGATCGAGTCCCCGCATGTCGAGGGTGAGGGCCCCGTCGACGATGCCACGGCGGGAGTGGCCGCCGCTGCGCACGGCCAGGGGCGCCCCGGCCTCGCGGGCGCCGCGCACGATCGTGGCGACCTCCCGCGTGCTGGTGGGTCGAGCGGCGGCGAGCGGGGAACGTCCGGGGGTGGCGAAGGGGATGTCGGTGGCGAGGTCATAGCCGGGCGAACCCGGCCGGAGGAAGCTGCGGCCGAGTGAGCGGGCCAGAGCGGGCACGGCGGTCATGGTGGCTCCTGCGGGGTTCGGCAGACGAGTGCAGAGTTCACTTCGCTCCCTGAACGTTAGGGCCCGAAGTGATCTGCGTCAAGGGCTCGGGTGACGGCGAGTGGCCTCTAAGCTGTCCGGCATGATCGACTGGACGAGGAAACCGGTGGCGGCGCTGATCCGGCACATGGATCAGCACACCAGCCAGGCGGCGGAGACCCTCTTCGCCCGCCACGGCGGCAGTCGGCCGATCTACTTCATCCTCCTCGCGCTCCACGAGAAGGACCGCACCACTCAGCGCGAGCTGGCCGCGGTGGTCGACCTGCGCGAAGCCACCCTGAGCGAGCACCTGCGCGTGATGGCCGAACGGGACCTGATCACCCGATACCGCCCACCCGAGAACCAGCGCACACAGCAGATCGCGCTGACCGAGCGCGGCACGGAGCTGTTCACCACGCTGCGCACGGCGATCGAGGATTTCGATGCCCACGTGCGCGCGGCCGCCGGGACAGAGGTCGACCTCGCGCTGCTCTACGAGATGGGGCCCCGCATCGCCGCTGCGGCGGACGAGTACATCGGCCGCACGACCGGCAACTGACGCCCCGGCTGCTCAGGGGGCCGCCGGGCCCCCACGAGATTGCAGGGAGACGCAGGTGAACACGGCCCCCTGTGCATCCCGGGCACGGTAGAGGTAGTCGTCCTCGGTGACCACGCGGCCCGAGCCCCCGGCCTCGATGAGCTGGACATCATCTCCGTCGACGATCTCGAGAGCGCCCTCGATGACGTGGATCATCGTGCCCGGCGAGGGCACGCCGGAGCCGCCCTGGTAGACGTCATCGCCGGTCAGCTTCCACTTCCACGTCTCCACCGACAGCCCTTCGGTGTCGATCGCGTCCAGCAGCACCGACCAGCTGCCCCCGTCGGTCGACCACACCTCGACCCCGTCCGGCGGGGCGTCGGAGCCCACCCCCATCAGCGCCGCGAAGGTGGTGCCGAGGCCGGCGGCGATGCGGTCGAGGATGAAGACGCTGGGGTTGGCCTGGCCGAGCTCGATCTGGGTGAGCATGCGGCGACTGACGTCACTGAGGTCCGCGAGCGCGCCGACGCTGAGGTCCTGGTCCTGGCGCGCGGCGCGGATGCGCTCGCCGAGCTGGGCGACGACCGCGGGACGCATACCACCGGGCATGTCGGACCTCCTCTCGGTGATGCACGCACGCTCGAAAGACTGAGACGTGACCAGAAGCGTATCGGGAGGCTCACCCGGAACGGACGTGACGGGAACTATATTGCGCATCGGCGCGGGTGGGCATTATGTTGCCCAGGGCCCCGCTGTGGCCCCGCCTGCGCTCACCCGCCACCGCAAAGTTCCATCCCGTCGAAGGAGGTCGTCCCCGTGACCAGCCACGCCCCCGCGTCCACCACGCAACCCGCGCCGGCCTCCCGCCCGGATGGCCGTCTGCTGCGCTGGTTCATGTCCTACGGCTCCTTCGCGGTGCCGCAGGCCGCCGCCCCGATCGCCTTCGCACTGATCGCGCTGCCCCTGACCGGGGATCCCGGCAGCGGCGCGGCGATGATGCTCGCGATGACGATCGCGCAGGTACTCGGCGCCGTCCCGATCACGCGCCTCGGGCGCCGCTTCTCCCCGCTGCCCTTCCTGCGAGTGCTGATCGGGTTGCGGACCGTGGCGCTCGCGGCGATCGCCGTGTGCGCCGGGCTGGGCGCACCCTTCGCCTTCGTCGTGGCCGGGGCCGCACTGGCGGGCCTGGTCAACGGCGCCGCCTACGGACATCTGCGCGCGGTGCTGAACCACCTGGTGCCCTCGGGCCGGCTGCCGCGGGCACTCGGCGTCGCCGCCACCCTGAACGAGGTCACGTTCGCGGCCGCGCCGCTGGTGGCCGCCGCCCTGGGGAGCGTCTCCCCGCAGGCCGCCGCGTGGGCGATGGTGATCCTCGGGATGGGGCCGATGCTGCTGCTGCCGCGGATCCCCACCGCGACCGCTCCGGGGCCGGAACAGCGCCGCGATCGCCTCACCCTGAGGCCGATGATCATGCTGTGGCTGGTGTGCGGAGGCGCGAGCGCGGCCTCCATCTCCGCGATCGAGATCGGGGCCGTGTCGATGGCGGTCTCGTTCGGCATGCCTGCAGCGTGGGGCGTCATCTTCCCCCTCGCTCTCTGCGTCACCTCCGTCGCCGGTGGGGTCTGGGTCAGCATCCACAACCGGGTGCCGCGCCGTCGCACGGTGCTCGCTTGGCTGGCCACCACCGCCCTCGGCGTCGCCTGCGTGGGGCTCGGCCACTCGGTGACAGCCACTCTCGTGGGCGCGCTGCTGGTCGGGGCGGTCCTCGCCCCGCTGGCGACGTACTACTCGCTGATCCTGGACCGGCTGGTTCCGGCCGAGCACCGCGCCGAGGTCTTCGCGCAGCTGCGCACGGCCAATGCGCTCGGGATCATCACGTCCAGCGGCCTGATCTCGCTGGTCTCGCTGCAGGCGACGTTCACCGTCGTCATCACGGTGATGACGGGCGTGATGCTGATGGCCGGCGGCGTATTCACCGCAGCCTGGCTGCACGGGCGTCGTGCCCGCGCAGCGCGGGAGAGCGAGGACCGGCGGCTCGCGCGGGTCGAGGCGCCGACGGGCCAGGACGACGCGCCCGCCGAGGGGCACGCCGTGCCGGCCACGGTCGGCTCCGCTCCGGCGGCGGCCAGCTCGGTCCCGGCCGCGAGCGGCACGCGGCCGGGAGGCACCTCGCCCTCCGAGGGTGCACGGATCCCGGAGTTTCGCGAGTAAACGATTGCCCAGCGGGGAGCGACTCCGTACGGTGGGAACGGAAACGTGCGAGCGGGACCGCGGCAGAGCTGGCCGGCGCCCGCCGCGACCCCGCCCGTGGATGCGCGGGGGCATCCGGACCTGGAGGAGGTCCCGCTGTGATCACTCGTTCCACCTTCTTGCGCGGCGCAGTCGCTGCGGCCGGCGCCAGTGCGCTGACCCCCGTAGCCGCCGGCGCCCATCCCGGCGGCGGCGCGAGTTCGCCATCCAAGCCCCTGGGTGACGGCCCGGCCGGCACCTCGCCCGCCGAGTCCCCGGGCTTCGGCCCCGTCCCCGACACCTGTCCCCGGATCGAGCGGATGGCCCCGGTGACCGGCCCGGGCGTCACCACCCGGTTTCGGATGGAGGCCACCGATCTCGGTGCCCCGGCGGTCACGCCCGACGGCCGCTCGCTGTTCATCTTCGGCGACACCTTCGAGGACGCCGTGGTCGGTGGCGGGTTCTGGCGCTCTCCCGTCGGCCTGTACGCCGACCCCGACGTCCCGCTGGACGGGGGCATCCGCTGGACCAGCGCGGTCGGCGGCGAGACCGCCGAGCAACTGGTCCCCTACGAGCACGACGACGATCCGGTCTACACGATCCTGCCCGGGGACATCATCACCATCGGCGACACCATGTACCTGTGGATGATGGTCAACCACGGCTTCCCGACCGTCGGCAGCACCGAGATCTGGACCTCCACCGATTCCGGGGAGACGTGGGATCGCACCGCGGAGATGTTCCCCGGCGACCACCTGGGCGGGTTCATGCAGCAGTGCACCTGGTTCCGCGCCCCCGCCGAGCACTACGTCTACCTGCTGACGACGGGATTCCAGCGCGACAAGGGCGTGCTGCTCCACCGCGTCCCGGTCGATTCCGTGCTGGATCCCGGCGCCTACGAGACCTACGGGCCGGGCGAGGAGAGCTGGGGCTGGGGCGAGGAGCCGGCGCCGGTCATCGACGGCGCCATCGGCGAGATGTGCCTGCGGATCGTCGACGGCGAGTGGGTGCTGACCTACTTCGACGCCGGCAACTACCGCGTCGACATCCTCGCCGCCGACTCGCCACTGGAGGTCCGTGACGCCACCGCCTCGACGCTGCTGCACGGCGGTGACTGGGGCGCCGAGGAGCACAACGTCGTCGCCCAGCTGTACGGGCCCTACATCGTGCCCGGGTCCACGCTCGAGGTGATGCACCTGCTGTGCTCGCAGTGGCACACCGGGCCCGACTGGCCGTACCACGTCGAGCAGTTCCGCATCGAGGACCCGCTGGGGCGCGCCTGCGAGGGCTGACGCCTCAGCGCGACCTCTGCAGCACTGTCAGAACGCAGCAGAGCCGGCCCGGGCGACTCGCTCGGGCCGGCTCTCCGAGTCCTGCTCAGCCCAGCTGCAGCCCGTGTCCGATCGGGTAGGCCTCGCCGGTCCCGTCGATCGCGGGGATCGCGACCGGGAGGGTGCCGCGCGGTTCGACCGCGCCCGCGACCACGCCGGCGACGGCACGGAGGTTGCAGTCCGAGTTGCCGTAGGCGGCCAGGGAGCTGGCGACCTCACCGACGTGGACCACGTCGTAGGGGTTGCGCAGCGACGCATGGATCACCGGCACGCCGGTCTCGCGGAGAGCGCCGACGAGAGCGACCTGGGCGGCCGGGGTCTCGAAGCCGGAGGACGAGCTGAACACGAGCACCGCGTCATGCTCCGCGGCGGCGGTGGCGGCCTGCTCGGCGGTGGTCTCGTCGAGCGGGTCCAGCACCAGAGCCGTCGCCTCGAGGCCGTGCTCGTCCAGCGCCTGGACGGTCACCTCCAGCTTCTCCTGCGTGCCGACGCCGGTGACCAGCACGCTCGTGCCTCCCGCGAGGGGCAGGGTCTCGTCATCGGTGATGACGGTGACGGCGTCGTCGGCGATCTTCTGCGCGGTGCGCGCCGAGCGCTCCGTACCCACGGCGGCGACGGCATCGGCGACGTCGACGTGAGCGTCCTCGAACAGGCCCCGGCGCAGCTTCTGGGCGAGGATGCGCCGCACGGACTGATCCAGCCGCTCCTCGGTGATCTCGCCGCTGGCCACCGCCTCCTGGACGCCGTCGATGGCGACGGCCAGGTCCGGTGGCATGAGCATCTGGTCGGCGCCGGCGAGGATGGCCTCGACCGGCACCCGGTCGTCCCCGAACATGGTGCGCACACCCTCCATGGCCAGCGAGTCGGTGACGATGACCCCGTCGTAGCCGAGCTCCTCGCGCAGCAGACCGGTGAGGATCGGCTGGGACAGGGTCGCGGGCCGGCCGGAGTCATCCAGCGCCGGGACCACGATATGCGCGGTCATGATGGCGTCCACGCCCTGCTCGATCGCGGCGATGAAGGGTGGCAGATCGATCTCGTCGATCTCCTCGCGGGTGTGGTCGATGACCGGCAGGCCGACGTGGGAGTCGGTGGCGGTGTCCCCGTGGCCGGGGAAGTGCTTCGCGGCCGCGGAGCAGTTCGCCTTTTGCAGTCCCTTGATGTGGCGGGCGGCGAGGTCCGCGACGGCCTCCGGGTCCGCGCCGAGGGAGCGCACCCCGATCACCGGGTTCTGCGCCTCGATGTTGACGTCGGCCACCGGGGCGAAGGCCTGGCCGATGCCGGCCGCACGCAGTTCGGTGCCGATGATGTCGCCGGCCTTGCGGGCGTGGGAGCCGGAGCCCGTGGCGCCCAGGGCCATCGCCCCGGGCAGCGGGGTGGCCGGGGCCGGCAGCCGGTAGACGACGCCGCGCTCCTCGTCGGTGCTGATCACCAGGGGGATGCCGCCGGCCGCGAGCGCCGCGTCCTGGGCCTCGTTCGAGAGGGTCGCGATCTGCTCGATGCTCTCGAGATTCTCGCTCCAGACGAAGTAGATCAGCCCGCCGACGTGGTGGGTGGAGATGATCTCGGCGATGGTGTCCACGCCGGTGCTGGAGGTGTTGTCGGGGTGGGGTTCGTCGGCCGCAGAGCCGTAGCCGACGGCGACGAAGAGCTGGCCGATCTTCTGCTCGAGGCTCATGCCGGCCAGCAGCTCGTCGAGACGGGCGTCGTGCTTGTCGTCGCCGCGGGCGGGGGCGCTCCGGGTCCCGGCGGCGTGCGCGGTCGCGGGCAGTGCGGTGGCCGTGCCGGCGAGGGCCAGGGCACCGAAGCTGCGCCGGTCCAGCAGGTGGCCGGGCCGTCGGCGGCTGCTGGAGGTGGCGTGGTGGCTGGAGGTGGTGTCGTCGGGGCCGGCGGGGGTGGGGATGCTGGGGGTCATCGGGGGCTCCTGCTCAGTAGAGGCGGTAGCGGCGAGCGGTGGCGACGAACTCGTCGAGCTCGTCCTGCCAGGCGGCGACGATGTCGTCGGCCGGGTCGCCGGCCTCGAGCATCGAGCGGGTGCGCTTGGTGCCGGAGAGGCTGTCGATCCAGCAGACGTCGGCCTCGGTGCGGCAGTCCTCGCCCTCGCGCCAGTCGACCTCCGGGACCTGCCTGAAAAGGGCGGCGAGCACGTGGATGCCGGTGCGCACCGGCTCGTACTCCTCCGGATCCGTCACGTGCAGCTGCAAGCCGCCGCAGAACTCCCCGGCGTGGTTGCTGGTGGTGGGAGTGGCGAACATGGGCCGGGCCAGCAAGCCGGGCAGCTCGGCGAGGTCGGCGATGATCGCGTCGATCTGCGCCTCGGTGATGAACGGGGCGCCGAACCACAGGAACGGGGTGGTGGTGCCGCGACCCTCGGAGACGTTCAGCGACTCGATGAGGCCGGTGCCCGCGTAGACGATCGCGGTCTCGGCGGTGGGGATGTTCGGCGAGGGCAGGACCCACGGCAGCCCCGCGTCGGCCGGCTCCGCGGGGTCGTAGCCACTCATCTCGATGACCTCGAGATCCACTGCGTCGCCGAGGAACTCGCCGTTGAACAGCTGGGCAAGTTCTCCGACGGTCAGGCCGTGGCGCTGCGGGATCTCCTTCAGACCCACGAAGGAGGACAGCGCCGGTTCGAGGATGAAGCCCTCGGCCTCGGCGCCCAGGGGGTTCGGGCGGTCCAGGACGAGGAAGCGCTTGTCGTTCTCGGCGGCGGCCTCCATCGCGTAGTAGAGGGTCCAGATGTACGTGTAGAAGCGGGCGCCGATGTCCTGGATGTCGAAGATCAGGGTGTCGACGTCGGCGATCATCTCGGGTGTGGGTTTCTGCGTCTCCCCGTACAGGGAGCGCACCGGCAGGCCCGTCTTCTCATCGATGTAGTCGCCGACCTCGCCGCCGGCCGGCTCTGCGCCGCGCACGCCGTGCTCGGGGCCGAACAGCGCGACCAGGCTGAAGCCGCCCTCCTCCTCGGCACCGATGAGCAGGTCGATGGTGGAGGTCAGCTCCCGGTCGGTGCCGGTGGGGTTGGTGATGAGGCCGACGCTCGCGCCGTCCAGCGTGGACAGCTGGTCGGCTTCCAGGAGGTTCTCGACGCCCAGAGCGAAGCGCCCCTTGCCGTGGCCTTGTCCGTGGCCGCCGCCGTTGCCCTTGCCGTGTCCGTTGCCCTTGCCGTTGGTGCCGCCGCCGTTGTCCGCTGGGAGGGCGCTCGCGGCGCCGGCGGTGGCCAGCACGGCCCCGGCCGGGAGGGAGGCGAGGACGCGCCGGCGCCCTGGGCGCTCTGCTCCTGCCTCGGGGTCTCGGTGGCCGCCCGTGGAGGGCGTACGCGGGGGCTGGGCAGGCTGGAGCGCCGGGTTGTTCACGATGAGAATTCCTCCGTCGTCGGGTCCGCCGCGCGAACGCTCGTGCTGGTCAGCTCTGCGTGCCGTCCGGCGCGGACACTGCGCCGACGCCGTGCGGCTCCATCGCGCGCGACTGACGACGCTAGCAACGATGGCGTGTCGTGACAACCGTCACACAGAGTGGGCGCGGTGGGGCCATGCGCCGGCCCGGCTACCGTGGAGCTTGTCGCATGACGCCGTCCCACCGGCCGAATCGCGCCGCCCAACCGGCCGAGCAGAGGAGCGCAGATGCCCGCACAGCCCCCGTCTTCCGCCGGCGCGGACGGCGTCCTGGTGATCGGATCCGCGTCGGTCGACGTGACCGCGTTCGCCGGCCGGATGCCGCGTCCGGGCGAGACGCTGCTGGGCGAGTCCTTCTCCCTCGTGCTGGGAGGCAAAGGGGCGAACCAGGCCGTCGCCGCGGGGCGCGCCGGGGCACCCGTCCGCTTCGTCGGCTGCGTGGGCGATGACGTGTTCGCCCCGCTGGTGCAGGAGGGCCTGCGCGAGGCCGGCGTGGACATCTCGCACCTGCATGAGGTCCCCGGCCAGACGGGCGTGGCGCACATCCGCGTGGACGGCGCCGGGGAGAACCACATCGTGGTGGTGCCCGGCGCGAACGGCCGCCTCGGCGCCACGCATGTGGACGCGGCCCTGGAGGAGTTCGCCGCGATTAGCAGCGTGCTGCTGACCCAGCTGGAGACTCCACTCGAGCTGACAGCGCACATCATTCGCAGCGCCCGCGAGCACGGCCTCACGGTGATCCTGGATCCCGCCCCCGCCCCGCCGGGCGGCCTCGACGAGTCGATCTGGCCCCTGGTGGACGTCGTGACGCCGAACGAGACGGAGGCGTCCTTGCTGACCGGCATCGAGGTCGACTCCCGCGAGACCGCCCAGCGTGCGGGCCACTGGTTCCTCGAGCGCGGGGCGGGCCACGCGGTGATCACGATGGCGGGCGCGGGCAGCGTCCTCGTCGATCGCGACGGCACCACTGACCTCGAAGCGCGCCCGGTCGACGTCCTCGACACCACGGCGGCGGGCGACGCCTTCGCCGGCTACCTCGCGACCTCGCTCGCTGCAGGCCAGGACCTGGCCACGGCCGCGGACCGGGCGGGGGCGGCCGGGGCGCTGGCGGTCACCCGACGCGGGGCCTCCCCCAGCATCCCCGCACGCGCCGAGGTCGAGGACCTGCTACGGCGCGCGTAGGAGGCGGCGAGTGCGAGGGGGCGAGTGCGAGGGGCGACGGGGCGATCCTGCTCGGCGGTACTCCAGCGACCAGGCGCGACGTATATCGCCGCGCCTGTGCGTGTGAGTACCGTCCAGCCGGAACCCGAACTGCAGACTCAGAGCAACGAACCCCGATGCACCTTCCGCCGGATCAGATCCGTGAGCAGTGCACTGGTCGCCGGCCAATCCAGCCAGATCTTCTCCCACGTCAGCCGAACCACGAGATAGCCGCCCGAGAGAGACATCAGATCGCGTCTGCGATCCTGATGAAACGCCTTGTCAGAGCCATGATGAGCACGGCTGTCGCACTCGACGATGAGTCGATCCCCCACCAGCAGGTCGACGCGACCCACTCCCGGAACCTCCACCTGCTCGCGGCATCGGACCCCTTGCCGTTCGAAGAACCGACGGACTCGGGTCTCGGAGCCGGAGCCGGCGAGTGCACTGATGCGCCCGATCCGCTGCTGCCGTTTCCGGGAGGCGCGGGCAAGAATCTCGGCGACGTCGTCGAGCCGTAGCATCCCTTTCTCGATCGCTGACTCGAGCAGCGTCGCCGCTTCCTCCGCAGTCAGGCAGTTCACCGCGTGCTCCAGGGCAGTGCGCAGCGGCATGATCGGTTCGTCGTCGGGCCAGACCCGCACGATGGGCCAATGACGGGTGACGACCTCGGGGCCCGCATCTTCGGACGCTCGCCTACCCACTTCATGGCTGGCCGTGCTGATCGGTGTCCATAACCCATAGACCTCCGCCGCCGTCACGCACGTCGCACGGTGTCCACGTGACAGCGGGCCGGCAACACGAGAGGGCGTGCCGGCCGTCGTGTACCAGCCGTTGCCTTGGGTGAACAGTCGGCCGTGGCTCACCAGGGCGAGACGGCGATCCGCGTCGATGCCGCGCTGGCCGAGCTCAGCGGCGCGCCACACGCCGAGCCTCTTCTTCAGCGGTGATCGGTTGTCCATGGGCCGAGGCTCTCGTACCGCGGAGCCCCCGAAAGCGCGGTGTGCACAACTCGATGTGGGGAGGAACGGTCGGGGCACGTCCGACTCGCGGCGAAGTCCGTGAGCACAGCGGCGCGACGATATCGAGGCCTGAGCCCGCCGACTCGCCGAGCAGGCAGGCTCGCTCGCTCGCTCGCTCGCCGATTGTGCTCGCTTCCGGGATGCGTACTGCCGGGGCACGGGTGCCGAGAGAATTCGGCTCGGCGGTACTCACACGCACAGGCGGGACGTATATCGCCGCGCCTGTGCGTGTGAGTACCGTCCAGTCGGAGCTTGCTCCTATACCCCAGCCCGGCGCGCCATCAGGCCCCAGCCCGGCGCGCCAATACCGGGACCGCCCTCCTCAGGCGGCGCGGCGCCCGTCGGCGAGGTCGAGCAGGTGGTCGAGCACCCGGTCGCCGCCGGCGCGCAGGCCGTCGTGCTCGTACTCGCTGGTGACCCAGGTGCGCAGGCCGGGCAGCAGCTCGGCCGTGGCCAGGGAGTACCGGCGGGGCACGTAGGCGTCCTCGAAGTAGATCGCCGCGGCGCCCGGCACGTCGGCCGCCCGCAGGGCGGCCTCGTCGTAGAGCCGGGGCCATTCGTGCTCGGCCAGCAGGTCGGCGGCCTCGGCCCACGGGGCGAGCTCGGGATCCTCGTCGAACAGGTCGCGGTGGATGTGCTCGCCGGCCAGCAGCGTCGCATCATCCCGCACCTCCTGGGGCATCATGCGGTCCCCGGCCCAGCGGGTGGCGGTGCCGTCGGCCCAGCAGGATTCGTGGATCACGGCGTACAGCGGATTGCGGCCGCCGAAGGGCAGGGCGGAGGCGAGGTCATGCGCGAAGGCGGGTGAGGCGGGATCGAGGTCGAGGAGATAGTGCAGCTTCTCCTGGCCCTGGGAGGCGCCCAGCAGGTGGCCGAGCCGGCGCAGGCGCTCGATGCCGACGCTCTGCCCGTCGGGAAGGCGCAGATGCCCGTCGGCGGCGAGATCGGCGAGACGGCGGAAGCGGTCCCGGTCGCCGGGGAAGCGGGCCCAGTACCGCTCGCTGCGGGCGATCATGCCCTGCCAGGTGGTGGCGTAGGCGGCGTCCATGTCCGGCCCGACCGAGGGCAGGCCGCCGGTGAACAGAGCCTTGTCGACGGAGCCGGCGTGGGCGCTGAGGTAGCGCAGGGTGGTGAACCCGCCGAAGGACTGGCCCAGCAGCGACCATTTCTCGGCGCCCAGGTGCTCGCGCAGCAGCTCGGCGTCGCGCGCGATCGCGTCGGCCCGGAAGTGGGTGAGGTAGGCGGCCTGCTGGGAGGCGGTGGCCTCGCGCAGGGTGGCGGCGCCCGCGATGGCACCCTCGGGCAGAGCGGTGTCGAGCCCGACGGGGGTGGAACGGCCGGTGCCGCGCTGGTCGAGCATGACCACGCGGTGCTCGCGCAGGGCGCGGGCCAGCCAGGGCGGGTTCTCGGCGCCGAGCGGGCGCGGGGCCTCGGCGCCCGGGCCGCCCTGGAGGAAGACGAGGTAGGGCTTCTCCTGTCCGTCGGGTTCCGAGATGATCCGCGCGAACAGCTCCAGGCGCGGCGAGTCGGTCTCGGCGTGGTCCAGCGGGACCGGCAGGGTGATGTCGCGCAGCTCCAGACCGGGCAGGGTCCAGGTGGTGCTCATGTCGTCGGTGGTCAGCAGCGGTCTCGGCATCTGCCCAGAGTATCGACGAGCGCGGTCGCCGTGCCGTCGGCGATGGCGCCGTGCAGGCAGCAGGGTGCCGTGCAGGCAGCAGGGTGCCGTGCAGGCAGCAGGGTGCCGTGCAGGCGGCAGGGTGCCGTGCAGGCGGCAGGGTGCCGGCGCCGGCGTAGATGCCGATGGCTGTGTCAGGAGATCTGCCCGCCGGTCAGCAACTCCAGCGCCGGGCCGAGGGTGTTCAGCGCGATGATGGCGCCGACGATGCCGACGGTCCACGAGAAGGCGCCGGCCGCGCTCTTGACCGACCAGCTGTGGACCCGCTCGAGCACGGCGTCTCCGCGCGCCCCGAGGGCCGCGCGCACTCCGCTCAGCACGATGCCGGGCACGATCATCACCGCGCAGTAGCCGACCAGCACCAGCGAGCCGACGCCCAGTCCGATGCCCATGTCGGCGATGATGCCCATCGCCGCGAGGTACGGGATCATCGAGGCCGCTTCGATGACTCCGGCCAGGAGAGCCAGCCCGACCAGCGTCGCGGGCCGGCCCGAGGCACGGCGTGCACGCTCGGTCCACTTCCGCGCCGAGGCCTCCGGGTCCCCGCCGCGCTTGACGATGGACTTGGGGTCCAGGCGGAAGGACCAGATCACCAGCGCCACGCCGAGCGCGGCGAGCAGCACGGTCACCGGTGGCGCGGCCAGCAGGTGCCCGAAGGTCTCCATCAGCGGCAGCAGCCCGGCCAGCAGTGCGATGCCGAGGATCAGGTAGAACACGGCGATCACGACGAGGTAGAGCAGGGTGCGGCCGGCCACGCGGAGCGCCCCACCCTCCCCGACGACCAGCAGGATCACCGGGATCACCAGGGTGCCCATCGAGGTGGAGTCCACGAGGGCGAGCAGGAGCAGGCCGAGCGGTCCGGCAGTGTCGACGAGCGATTCCATGCCGTCGATCCTGCCGGGCGGTGCCGCTGCGGTCCTCCTCCGAAGGTGCCGACCGCGCGCGCAGGGGAGGTGGCGTGCGCCACGGCGTCGTAACCTCGGAGCATGTCCATTCCCCCGGCGCCGGTGGCGGCCGACCCCTCGCCCGAGGATCTCGGCCGCCTCGGCTCGGAGCGCCGGGACCTGCTGATCGCCGGCGGGTATGCGGCGCTGGTGCTGCTGCTGGCGGCCTCCGGGGCGAGCAACTCCGGCTTCGTCGAGGCCGACGGACGGTGGCCGCTGTGGCTCTCGGTGACGCTGATGCTGGCCGGCTGCGTGAGCATGATCTGGCGTCGCCGCCGGCCGGTCGTCACGTTCGCGGTGGCCGGCCCGCTCGCCGTGGTGGAGATCCTCCTCGGCGGGCAGATCTCGGCATACTTCCTGCTGTTCGAGGCGCTGTTCGACCCGGTCATGCACGGCAGCCACCGCCTGGCCCGCGCGACCACCGCCCTCGCGGTCGCGGCCGGCGCAATCGCGCTGATCACCACCGTCGTGATCAACGGCGTCGGACCGATCCTGCTGGTGGTGATGATGGTGACGGTGCTCGTGGTGACCACTCCGCTGCTGTGGGGCTGGGAAGTGCGCCACCATCGCGGGGCCCGGGAGGCGGCAGAGACCCTCGCCGGGCTCGAACGCGAGCTCGCAGCCACCCGCGCCGTCCATGCCATCGAGACGGAGCGCCGCCAGATCGCCCACGACCTGCACGACGTCATCGCGGGGCATCTCAGCGCGGTCTCCCTGCACACCAATCTGGCCGCCTCCCTCGAGGACGAGCAGGCGCGTGGACGCTCGCTGGTCACGGCCCGGGAATCGGCGCACGCGGCGCTGCGCGATCTGCGCTCGATCATCGGGGTGCTCTCGAGCGAGGAATCCGGCGCCCTGCCCACCGCCACGCTGGACTGGCCCTCGCTCGAAGCGCGGCTGCGAGGCCGGGACCCCGCGGCGCGCGTGGAGATCGACCCCGCCGCCACGGACCCGGCGCGCGTGGATCCGTCGGTGCAGGCCGCGCTGCTGCGCATCGCCGCAGAGGCCGTCACCAATGCGGTCCAGCACGGTCGGGCGCCGATCTCGCTGGTGGTGCGCGCGGAAGCCGACGCCGTGACGCTGGAGCTGGTCAACGGCCTCGCGGAGCAGTCGGAGCCCGGTGCCGGCGTGGGGCGCGGCGCGATCAGCCACCGTGCCACGGCCGTGGGCGGCACCGCCGTGTCCGAGCCGATGGCCGCCGATGCCGGCGAGCCGGAGACGTGGCGGGTCCATGCGTGTCTGCCCGTCGGCCGCACCGAGGTCTCCTCGCGAGCCGCCCAGCCCGCCCACGCCGGTCCGCACAGGCCCGCCGTCTCCCACGAGGATCAGGAGCGCACCTCATGAGTGAACCCATCCGTCTGCTCGTCGCCGACGACCACCCCGCGGTGCGCTCCGGGCTGGTCGCGCTGCTGAACTCGGCGCCCGACGTCACCGTGGTCGCCGAGGCCTCCGACGGCACCGGGGCGCTGGCCGCGGCCCGCGAGCACCGGCCCGACGTCGTGCTGACCGATGTCCGCATGCCCGGCGCGACCGGTATCGAGATCACGCCGCGCCTCCGGGAGACGGGCGCGAACGTGCTGGTGATCTCGGGATTCGACCTCGATGAGTACGTGCTCGGTGCGCTCGCCGCGGGGGCCGACGGCTATCTGGTCAAGACCGAGGACCCGGAGCGGATCCTCGCCGCGGTGCGCGACGTCCACCGGGGTGACGCCGTGCTGTCCGCGGCGGCGACCAAAGCGGTGGTGGGGGCGCTGCGGGGGCGCGCACTGCCGTCCCGGCACGAGGCGACAGCCACGTCGGCCGCCGGCGGGGACCACGTGGCCATGGACCGGGGCGCCACCGATGCCGGGGCCGCCGAGGCATCCGGACCCGGGCCCGGCTCCCGCTCGGGGATCGCAGATGCGACCGCACAGGCCGCTCCCACCCAGCCGCTGACCCGCCGCGAGGAGGACGTCCTCGCGCTCGTCGCCCAGGGCATGTCCAACCAGCAGATCGCCAGCGACCTGTTCGTCGAGATCACCACCGTGAAGTCCCACCTGTCCCACGCCCTAGCCAAGCTGCAGCTGGACTCCCGGGTCCAGGCGGCCCTGTGGTGGCAGCAGAACCGCGGGGGAGGGCACTGCGTCGCGTCGCGCTCTCACCCGGCACGCGACCTCACGCGGCGCGGCGGACCCCGCGCAGGATGAGCCGGACCAGCTCAGCGACGAGGCCGGAGAGCACGCCGACGATGACCCCGGTGAACAGGCTCGAGATGACCGCGACCAGGCGGAACAGGATGGCCTGGGCCGTCGGATCGAGGTCGGAGAGATTCCCGCCCAGCGACGGGCCGCCGTCGGGGAAAGAGGCGCCCCAGAAGATCTGGTGTCCGATCGCGAGGAGCACGCCGTAGCAGGCGCCGATCGCCAGCAGGGTCAGGAACGGTCGTGGCACCCTCGCGGCGATCGCGACGACGATCCACACGATCACGGGAACGAACACCAGCAGCATGTTCGCCAGCGTGCCGGGGTGGAGCACGCCGAGGTCGTGCAGGATCACGCGCGGAACACCGAGCAGGGCGAGGCCGAGGATCGCGAGGATCGACAGTCCCAGCGGGCCCCGAGAGGTGCGGACAGGAGCGGAGGACGCGGTCTGGTTCGTCATGCCCGCAACACTAGGAATCAGCCGATCACCTCCACATCCGTCGGCCGTCGCGAGCCGGGTACGCCGCCAGCCGACACCGCGATGTCGCCTCCCGGCCGACGCCGACGTCGAGGGGCCCGGCTTACGCTGTCACCGTGACCACGCCCTCCACCTCCCGCCTGGACGCCCCGACGGGGCCGGCGCGCGGACTGGGCGGCCGGCCGTTGGACATCATCCTGGCGCTCGCGGTGACCGGGGTGCTGGTCGCGATCATCTCCGCGGGCGTCGGTGGGGATACCGATCCGGACGCCGTCACCTACTTGTGGGCCGCCGGCCTGGGTGCGGTGATGCTGGTGCGTCGCCGCTACCCGGTCCTCGTCCTGGCTGTCTCGGTGCTGGGCCTGTTCGCCTACTACTCCTTCGGCTACCCGGCCATCGGGGTCGCGGTGCCGGTCGCGGCGGCCCTGTTCTCCGCCGCCGAGGCCGGCCGCCTGCGCTGGGCGATCGGCGCCGCGCTGCTCGTGGTCGGCGCCAGCGTGTTCTTCCGCCTCGCCGAGGGCGAGGCCGCCTCCCTGGTGATCGGGTACGAGCTGGCCGGCCACGTGCTGCTGATGGCGGCCGCGATCGCCCTCGGTGACGGGCTCCGCTCGCGCCGCCGCCTGGTGGCCGATGCCCGCCGCATCATCGCCCTGACCGCCGAGGACGAACGCCGACGCACCGCCGAGAGTGCCCGCATCGAACGCGAGGCGATCGCCCGCGACCTGCACGACGCGCTCGGTCACCGCACGACCGTCATCTCGTTGCACGCCGACGTGGCCCGCGAGGCGCTCGATCGAGGAGACCGGGCCGCCGCCGACGCGGCGCTGGGGATCATCACCGACTCCTCCCAGGCGGTGCTCTCGGAGCTGCGACGCACTGTGCGACTGTTGCGGGCCCCGGACGAGGCGCACGCGCCGGCCGACTCTCTCTCCGCCGTGCTCGAGAGCCTGCCGACGCTGCTCGTGCCCGGCACGGAGCTGTCGACGTCGGTCCAGCTCGATGCCCCACTGCCCGGACCGGTCGACGCGGCGGCCGCCCGGATCGTGCAGGAGTCGGCTGTCAACGTCGTCCGTCATTCTCGCGCAAGCAGGGTGGAGGTGACGGCGCGCATCGTCGAGGGCGTACTCGAGCTGTCGGTGATCGACAACGGCGACGCGGGGCCGCCGGCATCGCACGGGGCGGGCATCGTGGGCATGCGCGAGCGCGCCGAAGCCCTCGGCGGGCACCTCACCGCGGGCCCCGAGAACAGCGGGTTCGCCGTCCGCGCGGTGCTGCCGCTCGCTCTCGACGAGGAGGCGCGATGATCCGCGTGCTGCTGGCTGACGACCAGGATCTGGTGCGCGCAGGTCTGCGCGCCCTTCTCGAGGGGGCCACTGGCCTCAGTGTGGTGGCTGAGGCCCGCTCCGGCCGAGAGGCCGTCGAGCTGACCCGACGGCACCATCCCGACGTGGTGCTCATGGATATCCGTATGCCCGATACCGACGGCATCGCCGCCACCGCCGAGATCACGGCCGACGGGGACCTGGATGCAGTGCGGGTGCTGATCCTCACGACGTTCGACGACGAGGCCGAGATCCTCGCCGCCGTCCGGGCGGGCGCGGCCGGATACCTGCTCAAGGACACCCCCGCCGGCGACCTGCGCGAGGGCGTGCGGACGGTCGCGGCCGGGGAGAACCTGCTCTCGCCGCGCATCACCCGACAGGTCATGGCGCAGCTGGCATCCTCGGCCGTCCCACAGGCACCGGATCCGCGCCTGGCGCGCCTGACCGAGCGTGAGCTCGCCGTGCTGCGCCGTATCGCCCATGGCGAGACGAACGCAGAGATCGCCCGCCGCCTGTTCGTCTCCCCCGCCACGGCCCGCACCTACGTCAGCCGTATTCTCACCAAGCTCGACGCCCGCGACCGCACCGAGCTGGCCGTCATCGCGCACCGCTCCGGGCTCTACTCCGAGGACGAGGCCTGACGACCGACGAGAAGCAATGACCGCAGGTCAGGACACTTCGAAGTTGGCCATCATCATCATGTCCTCGTGCTCGAGGTTGTGGCAGTGGACGACGAACTTCCCGGTGAACTGCTCGAAGCGCACCAGGATCTCCGCCTCCCCGCCGCTGCCGAGATCGACGGTGTCCTTCCACCCGCTGTTGAACGGGCCGGGGTCCTCCCCACTACCCGTGCTGAGCACCTGGAACGGGGAGAGGTGGACGTGGAAGGGGTGGGCGAGGTTCAGCGCACGGATCCGCCACAGCTCCACCTCGCCCAGCTGCGGCGCAGCCTCGATGCGGTCGGGGTCGAAGGGTTCGCCGTTGATGGTCCACAGGGTCATGCCCTCGTGCTCGGCGCCGCCGCGCTGGAAGACGAACTCCCGCTCGACGGTGACCTCGTCACGGGAGAGCGGCGTGATCTCGGAGAGCGTCTCGGGGATCCGCGCCTCCTCCGGGCCTTCGCGGGCGACGACGAAGCGCATCACCTGGCCGGTGCCGTCCTGACCCAGCCGGTTCACGAGCGTCACCTCGTCCCCCACCGAGTATGCGGAGAAGTCGACCACCACGTCGAACCGTTCGGCCTGCGCGATCTCGATCGACTCGTGCGCGACGGGCGCGGCCAGCAGGCCTCCGTCGCTGCCGATCTGGACGAACGATGCCCCGTCGGCCGGCTGCGGATCCAGGGCGAGCTCGTACCGTCGGGCGTTCGAGGCGTTCAGCAGCCGGAAGCGGTACATCGTGTTCGTGACCTCCAGGACGGGCCACGCGGCGCCGTTGACCAGGATGCAGTCCCCGAGTACGCCGCTGAGGTATTCCTCCTCGACCCCGGGATGCTCCTGCAGCGTGGGGTCGATCGAGGGGTAGAGGAACGAGCCGTCCTCGGCGAAGCTGCGGTCGACGATCATCAGCGGGATCTCCCGCTCCCCCGCCGGCAGACCGAGCGCGTCCTCCTCGTCGTCGCGGATCAGGTGGAAGCCGGCCAGGCCGCGGTGGACCTGCGGCCCGGTGAAGTCCATCCGGTGGTCGTGGTACCACAGCGTCATCGCGCGCTGCCGGAGCGGGTAGACGTACTCGCGGCTCGACCCGGGCTCGACGAAGTCGGTGGGGTAGCCGTCGTGCTCGGCCGGCGTGACCCCGCCGTGCAGGTGCACGACGGTCGGCACGTCCAGCTCGTTGTGGTGGGTCACGACGGTCTCCCGGTCCCGCCGGGTCTCCAGGGTGGGGCCCGGGAAGATGCCGTCATAGCCCCACACCTCGGTGGTGACCTCCGGCAGGATCTGCGCCTGGCCCACCTTCTGGATGAGCTCGTAGCGGTCCGCGTCACCGTCCGTGCCGACCGGCTCCAGCACGGGCGGGATCGGCAGGGGTGCGGTGAAGGGCTCCGGCAACCGGGCTGCGCTCTCGATCACGACGCCGGCGCTGTCCTGGGCGCTCTGGTTGCCGGCGAAGAGCCCGCCCGGCAGCAGCCCGCCTCCCGAGCAGCCGGCGAGGGCGGGAAGGGCAAGGCCAGTGCTGGCCAGAGCGCCGAGGCGCAGGGCGTCGCGGCGCGAGGGTCGCTGTGGTGACGTTCCTGTCTGCATACCGTCGGACGCTACGGAGCCGGGTACCGGTCCGTCATCGGCCTCCCGTCGCGGCCCGGGTCGCTCGCGGGCGACGTCCGGGGTCGACGGGAAGCGACGGGACGGGCCGGGCCGGGCACGCCGGCGACGCAACACGGCATACTCGGGGACACCGGATGGTCCCGCTCTCACGGACGCTGCCGTGGTCTCGGCGAGCGTCGGCCCGACAGCTCGTGCGGCGCACCTTCCCCGCACCGGCTCAGCTTCCCGCGAAGGACACCCCGCATGATCGACGTCCCTCTCACCGACGAGTTCCTCCTCGGCTCCGCAACCGCCGCTGACGGCGGCCTGGAGCGGACCGCACGGGGCGTGCGGCCCCACCGGCTGCCCTCGTGGCTGCGCGAGCGCTGGCCCGAGCCGCAGCTGATGGCCATGGAGGCACAGCCCTCCGGGGTGCGCCTGGAGCTGCGCACTGCGGCAGGGCAGGTGGAGCTGGTCCTGCACCCCCGCCGCGTGGACTACGTCGGTGCGCCGCGCCCACGGGGCGCCGTGGACGTGGTCGTCGACGGCGAACTCCTGCGCAGCGAGAGCCTCACCGGTGGTGACGCAGTCCAGGTCGACCTCCGGGACGGCAGCACGGAACTGGTCACCGGATCCCCGCACCGGGTCCTCCTCGAGCTCCCCTCCCCCGGTGAGCACCACGTCCAGCTGTGGCTGCCCCACAACGAGGAGGTCGAGATCCTCTCCGCGCGCGCCGACGCACCGGTGCGGCCCGCGGAGCAGACGGGGCCGCGGTGGATCCACTACGGCAGCTCGATCAGTCAGGGCTCGAACGCCACCCACCCGACCGGCATCTGGCCCGTGGTCGCCGCCCGCGCGGCCGGCATGCGGCTGCGGAACCTGGGGCTGGGCGGCAGCGCCATGGCCGATCCGTTCATCGGCCGCATCGTCCGTGACGAGCCGGCCGACGTGGTGAGCCTCGCGATCGGCATCAACCTCGTCAACGCCGATGCCATGCGGCGCCGCACGTTCGTCCCCGCACTGCACGGGCTGCTCGACACCGTTCGCGAAGGCCATCCCGATGCTCCGCTGCTCGTGGTCACCCCGATCTACTGTGGGATCCACGAGCGCACTCCCGGCCCGGGTGCTATCGACCCCGAGAGCATCGGCAGCGACCAGGTGCGCTTCACGGCGACCGGGGCCCCCGGCGACACGGAGCTGGGGCGACTGACCCTCGAGGTGATCCGGGACGCCACGAGGGAGGTACTCGAGGGGCGCAGCGACGACCAGCACCTGCACCTGGTCGACGGGCTCTCCCTGTACGGCGAGGCCGACGCCGACCGGCTGCCGCTGCCCGACGGGCTGCACCCTTCGACCGCAGCGCATCGCCTGATCGGGGAGCGATTCGCGCAGCTGGCGCTGGGGCGCGCAGGGACGGCAGCTCGCTCGGCTGCGACTCACTGACGCGATACAGCAGCCGCGCGGACCGATCCGCGGCTTCTCTCCGTCATCCTGAGAAGTGATTCATGAGTTCAGTGCCCGTCGCTCACATCCTCACTGCTGACCATCGAGAGCGCGCCGAATAGCCGCGCACGATGCCCCGACGGGGTTCGAACCCTTCGGGGCATCGACGCCGGGCCGGCGGGCCCGTCAGTCCACCGGCGCGACGCGGATGCGGTTCCCGTCGGGGTCGGCGACGACGAAGGTGCGGCCGAAGACGGCGTCGTGAGGGGGCTCAAGCACCGTGACGCCGAGGCCCGCCCAGGTGCGGTACTGCTCCTCGACGACTTCCGGCCCGCCGGGCAGGCACAGGGTCACCTCGCTGGTGCGCACCGGGTCTCCGGCGAGCGCGTCGCCGTGACCGCTCCACAGGGCCAGGTCCACCCCGTCGGCCAGGGAGAAGGCGGCGAACCCGGGGCTGGGGAAGAAGCTCGGCTCGATGTCGAAGAGCTGTCGGTAGAAGTCGACGGTCCGGACGACGTCGCTGACGTAGACGATGAACATGTTCGGACTGGTCATGGTGGAGTTTTCCTCTCTGATCGGGGTGTGTGCCTCCAGGATCAGGCGGCCGCGCGACAGCAGTCTGTCGGGGTTTCGACCCGAACTTTCGCCGTAGTCCCGGTCGCGCTCTCTACCCTGAGAGGATGCGCCGCAGTGAACGTCACCACGCCGTGCTCGACGTGCTGCGAGCCAACGCCGAACGCCCCATCTCGGTGCCGCGGCTGGCCGCGCGATTCGGGGTGAGCACCCGCACCATCGAGCGGGATGTCCGCGCGCTGCAGGAGGCCGGCGTCCCGATCTACGCCGAGCCCGGGCGGCGCGGCGGGTACGCGGTCCGACGGGACTACTCGCTGCCGCCGCTGGCCTTCACGCCGCAGGAGGCGACGGCGGTCGTCGCCGGGCTCAGCGTCATGATGGGCTCGCCCTTCGCAGGAGATTCGCGCCGGGCGATGGATAAAGTTCTGGCCGCTCTGCCTCCCGAGCGTCGGGAGATGGTCCGGGACCTCGCCGGCCGGGTGGCGAGCATGGCCCCGGAGGGCAGAGCCACCGAGGACGTCGACGCGGTGATCCGCGATGTGCTGGTCCGGCCGCGCGTTCTCGAGCTCGAGTACGTCTCGCACCTCTGCGGCGAGCGCACCCAGCGGCACGTGGAGCCGCTGGGACTGATCACCGTGCGCGGCGCCTGGATCCTGGTGGGCTGGTGCCGGCTGCGCGAGGCAGTGCGCGGCTTCCGCACCGACTGCATCGCGCGGATCGAGAAGACCGACGAGATCCCGCCGCAGCGCACCCCGGATCCGCTCGATGCCGATCTCTCGCGCTGGGAGTTCCTCGGCTTCGAGCGGTGACGGCCAGCGACGGAGCGGCCCGGCGTCGACCGCTTCGGGCCGGCACCTCACAGCAACCGCGCGAACCGCTCCAGCGCGGCGACGCCGACGACGTCCTCCTCCCCCAGCGGGATCTCCTGCAGCGGCACCTCCGGCAGCGCGGAGCGGAGGGTGGCCAGATGCTCTTCCTCCAGTGCCCGGCGGCGCTCCAGGAAGTCCCCGCGGCCTGCCGGGGAGCGCTTGTTGACCACGAGTGCGCCGACGTCGACGCCGGTGCGGGTCAGCTCCTCGTGCAGCTCGATGGTCTCGAGCACCGGCAGACGCTCGGCGGCCAGCACGATCGCGAAGGAGGTGGTCTCGGCGTCGGTGAGAACCTCCCGCAGGCCAGCGAGGCGATCGCGGCGGCGCAGCAGGATGGAGCGGATCTCCTCGTCGCGCTCCTCGAGGGGGTCGCGCGGGGCGGCACTGCCGAGGATCTTCGAGCCGTGCCCGTCCAGGCCCCGCATCGCCGCGCCCAGCTTCTCGGACTTCTCCCGGCGGCTCAGCAGCCCGTCGGTCCAGGCCGTCATGACCTCGGGCAGCGTCATCAGCCGGGCGGTGTGACCGGAGGGGGCGGTGTCGACGACGACCAGGTCGAAGTCCTGCATCCCGGTCTCGACCAGCTCGGTGATCCGCTCCAGCACAGCGGCCTCGTGGGTGCCCGGGGAGCGGCGGGAGAGGTCCATGTGCTTGTCGACCTCGCCGGCGAGGTGCTCGGGCATGAGCCGCTTCAGGGTGCTGCCCACCTCGGCCAGGTGCTGATCCGTGGTGGCGTCGGGGTCGATCTCCATGCCGGCGAGCAAGCCGCCGCCGGTGCCACCTCCGGCAGCGGCACCTGCGCCGACACGCGGGCCACCGTCGCCATCCATCGCAGCCGGGCCACCTCCGTCCCCGTCCAGCGGGGTGATGCGATCGCCGATCCTCTGATCCCAGAGGTGGCCGAGGTTGTGGGCCGGGTCGGTGGAGACCACCAGCACCCGTCGGCCCTCCCGCGCGGCGGCGAGCGCGAGCGCGGAGGCGACGGTGGTCTTGCCGACGCCGCCCTTGCCGCCCAGGAACAGCACGCGCCGCTGGGTGGCGAGGCTCAGCAGCATCGGAAATCCTCCAGCGGGGAGCGCTCCATGCCCATGCGGCGGTGCCAGTCGTGGAAGCTGTCGTAGAGCACCGGCAGCAGCTCGGCGGTGTAGTACGAGGCGGGGTTCGGCACCCCCAGCATCTCGCTCATCACCAGCATGCGGAACAGGTCGTCCTGGTCGCGCCGGGCACGGGCGAAGGTGCGGCGGTACGGGGCGACGTAGAACTCGCGCAGTCCGTCGCTGAACGCCCGCCAGCGGGAGCGCGCCATCAGCGTGCGCGGTCCTCGTCGGCGGTCGTCGCGGCCGGCTCGTCCAGTTCCGGCTCCTGCCGGCGCGCACGGTTCAGGGCGATCGCGGATTCGACGATCACCCACACCGCCGCGATCAGGATGACGATGTCCATGATCAGCAGCAGCCAGTTGCCCTCGGCGAGGAACCCGCCGAGCTGGATCAGCAGCGCGTAGACGCTGACGAACAGGACGAACAGCAGCGGGATCATGATCGGCAGCACGGGGCGGCGCTTGCGGGTGAGCATCACGGCCAGGATCGCCAGGGTCAGCCCGGCCAGCAGCTGGTTGGTGGTGCCGAACAGCGGCCAGATCAGCATGCCGCCGGACCCGTCGGCCCCCGCGCCGAAGGCGAGTGCCAGGCACACCACGAGCACGACGATCGTCGCTGAGAGCGTGCCGAGCTTGAGGCCGACGATCTGGCCCATCTCCTGGACCACGAAGCGCTGCAGGCGCACGCCCGTATCCATGGTGGTCGCCGCGAACAGCACGGCCATGGTGGCCAGGATCGTGGCCGACAGCGACGTCGGCAGGCCCAGGCCGGCGTTGAGGATCGCGCCGCCGCCGTCGACGAACGCGACCACGCCGCCCTCGTTGAACGCCGAGTACACCGATTCCCAGTCGGCGAGCGTACGGAAGCCCGCAGTGGTGGCGATGATCGCGCCGAGCGCCAGCAGCCCCTCGCCGACGGCGCCGAAGTAGCCGACGAAGCGGGCGTCGGTCTCCTTGTCCAGCTGCTTGGAGGAGGTGCCGGAGGAGACGATGCCGTGGAAGCCGGAGATGGCGCCGCAGGCGATGGTCACGAACAGCAGCGGCATCACCCCGGGCGTGCCCTCGGGCACGCTGGTGTTGAACGAGGGCGCGACGATCTCGGGCCGGAAGATCAGCACCGAGCCGTACAGCAGCCCCAGGCCGATGAACAGCTGCAGGCCGTTGATGTAGTCGCGCGGCTGCAGCAGCACCCACACCGGCAGGGTCGAGGCGATGGCGGCGTAGACGAACAGCACCAGGATCCAGAACGCCTCGGCGGACATCCCCAGCACCGTCTCCGGCAGGGCGACGGGGAACCGGTCGCCGACCAGGATCAGGGCGTACAGGGCGGCCACGCCCACCACGGAGACCACCGGCAGGCTCCACTTCAGCCGGTAGATGGCCTGACCGATCAGCACCGCGACCACCAGCGCGCCCCAGACGGGGATCACCGCCGTCGGGGTCGAGACGAACAGCCCGGAGATCACCACGGCGAAGGCGGCGTTGACCATGAGCAGCAGCAGGAAGATGACCACCAGGAACAGCCGGCTGCCGCGGGCGCCGATGTAGCGGGCCGAGAGCGTGCCGATGGATTGGCCGCGGTTGCGCACCGAGGCCCACAGCGCGCCGAGGTCGTGCATGCCGGCGAAGAAGACGGTGCCGAGCGTGACCCACAGGAACGCGGGCAGCCAGCCCCAGATCACGGCGACCGCGGGGCCGACGATGGGCGCGGCCCCGGCGACGGAGGTGAAGTGGTGCCCCCACAGCACGAACTTGTTGGTGGGCACGAAATCCACGCCGTCGCGCAGCTCATGGGCGGGGGTGCGGAAGGCCGCGTCGAGCTTGTAGACGCGACCGGAGAGGAAGCGGGAGTACAGCACGTACCCCGCCACCATCATGGCGATGCCGACGACGGCGAGGATCAGCGAGTTCACTGGGGGAAGCCTTCCTGTCATGTGCGGTACGCGCGCCGGTGGGCGTCCACGATCGGGGGCCGACGGCCGCCGTGGGCGGCGTGGCTCCGTCCGCGTCCCCATCGCGCGCGTTGGCACACACGGTAGCCGACGACGGGGGCGCTGTCGGCACCGCTCCGGGTGCGCTCGGACGTCAGATCAACGCGGTCACGTCGGGCTCGGAGCCGGTGGAGATGGTGCCGGTGACGGTGAAGGCGTCGAGGTCGAGGATCGCGACCGTGTCGGCATCCAGCAGGGTCACGAACGCCGTCGGCTCCGAGGGGTGGAAGGAGATCCCGGCCGGCGTCCCGTCGAAACCGATGGAGGTCTCCTCGGCGAGATCCGCGTCGTAGCGGGTGACGGTGCGGTTCTCGATGTCCGTGGTCAGCAGCTTGTCCTGGCCGGGGACCACGTAGACGCGCAGCGGGTCGCCGGGGACGTCGGCCCGCTGCTTCTCCTTCATCGTCCGCGCATCGAGCCGCACGAGTGCCTTGTCCTCGCGGGCGCCGACGTAGAGGTGCTTCTCGTCCTCGCTGAGGGCGCAGCTCTCCGGGAGCCGGCCCGGGGAGGCGATCACCGGGGCGATGGAGGCGTCGTGCGGGTCGACCAGACTCACGGTGTGCGACAGCAGCCCGGTGACGTAGGCGCGGGTGCCCTCGCGGTTGAGGGTGACCATGTGGGTCTTGATGCCGCCGGTGTGCACGGCGGCCAACGGGGCCTCGGCCTGGGCGGGATCGTCGATCCGCACCAGCACGGCCTTCTCCTCGCTGAGGACGTAGAGCCGGTCCTGCTCGTCGATCGCGATGCCGTGGAGGCGGTTGAACGGGCTGAGGTCGATCGTCCGCACCAGCTCGCGGGCGTCGAGATCGATGACGAACACGCTGGTCCCGCCGCTGCCGACATCACCGAACATCCGCACCCCGTAGTGGCCGACGTAGGCGTACTTCGAGGCGCTGTCGATGACCATCTCGTGCGGGTACTCCCCCAGCTCGATCCGCTCGAGCAGGGTCCCGTCGGCGGCGTCGTGGAAGGCGACGGCATGGCCGCTCTTCTCGACCACGACCAGAGTGCCCTCGAGGTCTCCGCCGCTGGGGGTGTTCTCGGCGCCTGCCGGGGAGGTCATCACGGTCGGGGCCGCTCCTGCTGCGAGGAGTCCGCCGCCCACGGCGCGGAATACGGTCCGTCGGGTCACCATGTCGCTCTGCCCTTTCGCTCGTCCACTCGGGACGCTCGGTTCGTTCCGGGATGCTCGGTTCGCTGCGCGCAGGGCACGGTGGACGCCGCTGCGCGACCGCGAAACACGGTAGACGCGGGGTGAGGCCGGTTCAACGACGTGCCCCCACCGGTGCGCGCGATGGCAGCCTCCGCGAGCCTGTTACCGCACTGTGCGCGTGCCGCACCTCCGGAGGATGTCGTCCACGACGTCGGCCACGGGCGCGGTGGCGTCGATCGGGATGGCGCCGGCCGGGACGTCCTCGTGGTTGCGGTGCCACTGCTCGATACGGGATCGCTCGGTCGGTTTCCCTCCGCCCCACTCCTCGTCCGGCCGCGCATCCAGCCGCCGGGTGAGCGTGGCGAGGTCGACCCGCAGCACGAACACCTCGTCGAAGACGTCCCGGAACTGCGGGAGATTCCTCGAGCCGCCGCAGAAGAAGGTGGCGGGCGCCGACTGATCGCCCGCGAGCTGCCTGACCTTCCGGGCATCCCAGATGTGGTGCTCGTGGAGCTGGGTCTCGGTCGGCTCACCGGACTCGGGGTCACCCTGGTAGGCCAGCTCCCGATCCCCGTGGATCACGTGGTGGCCGCGTCGCTGGAGCTCCTCGGCGACGGTGGTCTTGCCGGTGCCCGAGAGCCCTTCGATCAAGTAGTTCTTCGTGCCCATGCGGCTGTCACTCCCTCAGATCCAGCGTGTCGACGACCTCTCGCACGCGAGAACGGTCCTCCTCGGTGAGGCCGCGCAGCGGGCGCGGCAGGGAGGGTGCGGCGACCAGTCCGAGGTGCTCGGCGATCGCGGCCGCGACGCGCAGGCTCCCGAAGTCGGCGATCAGGTCCCACAGAGGGCGCAGTCCCTCCGAGTCGGCCAGCGAGCGCTCTGCCCGGGACGTGCCGTCGGCCCGGGCCGCGAGTGCGCTGCGAGCGACGCCGGCCATCGTGCGAGGGAGGGTGCCGCCGAGGGACGAGAACCAGGCGTCGCATCCGGCCAGCAATCCTGTTGCCGCGAACCCATCACCGGAGATCCCGAGCTTCACGTGGCCGGGAACGACGGCACGGATCGCCTGCACGCGCTCACGCACCTCGGCGACGCTCCCCGCCACCGGTGGGATCTTGATCGCCCCCACCTGGGGCAGCCGGGCGATGTGGGCGTAGAGCTCGAGGGAGAAGGTGAAATGCGTGGTGCCGGGGTTGTCATAGACGACCAGCGGGACCGAGAGCTCGGCGGTCACGTCCTCGTAGAGCCCGGCCACGTCGTCCTCGGTCAGCGGCTGGTAGCTCATCGGGGCCAGCAGCACGGCGGATGCCCCCGCCTCCTGGGCGTCGGCGGCGAGAGCCCTGACCCATGAGGTGCGCAGCGCTCCGATGCCGACGATCACCGGCACCTCGCCGGCGTGCTCGACGGTGGCAGCGGCGACCGCTCGCCGCTCGCTGCGGTCGAGGTAGGCGTAGGAACCTGTCGACCCCAGCGCGCCGATCGAGTCCACGCCCGCCTCGACCATGCGAGCGACCAGGCGTGCATACGCGCCCATGTCCACGTCGTCGTGCCGGAACGGGGTGAGGGGAAAGGCGCTGAGACCGGTGACCATGCGCCCGAACGTACAGCGCCCGGACCCGCCCCTCTACAGGTTTCTCAGCACCCGTTTCTCAGGGCCCGGCTGTCAGAGCCTGGCGGCGCGACGCTCAGCTCACGGCGACACGACCGGCGGCGGAGGCGATCCCGAGCCACGTGTGGCGGTTGCCCCACCAGCACCAGCCGAGCTTCGGAGCGTCCTTCCGCTCGCGCCCGTCGCGTCCGGTCCCGTTGCTGATCCACAGCGCCGGGGTGCGGGAGTCGAACTTTCCGCTCTTCGTCGTCAGTCGGGATCCGATGGTCATGAAGCAGTGGTTGCGCTCCAGGACGTCCGGCTGCTGGAGGACCCAGTGCAGACCCTCCGTCAGTAGCAGCGGGCTGCGTCCGGGCCCCGTGATCTCCGGGAGGCTCTCCTCGAGGGTGCGGTTGGCGAACGCGTCGCCGCGGTCGATTCCCTCGACGACGTACACCGGGGTCGACGGGACGTCGATGCCGACGGGTGCGAACTCGTCCACATCAGTCATGTCCTCGACGACGAAGCCGGGCTTGTCGGCCCGTCGCATCAGCGGGGCCAGGGCCGACGGCGGCGCCAGGTCGGGGCGGATCGCCAGCAGCGCATCGGTGCGGGCGCTCCCCCGCGAGTCGGCCGCAGCGTGCAGGGCCTGCGCCGTGAGTCCGGCGCGGGCATGGACGTCGAGGTCGATCAGGCGCTGGGCCTGGTCGGCGAGGCTCGGCAGGGACACGGCGGTGAGGGCGGCGTTCGTCGGCAGGGCGGCGTCGGGCTGCGTGATGGAGTCTCCTCGGGCAGGGGCGGCGGTGCCGGGATGGTGTGGTGCGCGGCGTGACGGGGACACGTCGGCCGCAAGCAGCTCAACGTGGCGGAAGCGTCCCTCATTCCCTGGCGCGAGAAGACGTCGCCTGATTCCTCGCGGGATAGGACGTCATCTGTCCCCTCGCGGGGCACACCGTCACCTGCCGGACAGCGCGCGAAGGTAACGGCTGGTGATGCGTTCCTGGACGAGCCGGGCCAGCGGCGCACAGATCCGCGAATACCATCGGGCCGGCCGTGAGACCGCTTCGATGCGGAAGGTGACGGTGCCGTCGTGCGCCCGGCAGACGGTGAACTCCTCGATCCCGGATTCGGGGTGGCCCTCGAGCGTCCCGTAACGGAATCCGCGGCGGTCCGGCTCGTCGATCACCGTGAGCACCGTGCACGGGGCCGAGATCGCGAACGGCCCGATGCCGAGGCGCAGCTCCACCAGGGTGCCCTCGCGCGCCGGGACGTCCGATGCTGTGACGCGCAGGCCGGCGCGCTCGTGGACGCGCCAGGCGAGCAGGTCCGCAGCGGCCTGCTCGAAGCTGATGCTGCTCACGCGTACGTCGCGCTCAAACCGGGCAAAGCCCCGTGGTGCGCTCTCGATATCCCGGGGAGCAGTAGTCAGTAGGGGTCCCGGGACCGTGACCTGGTGCTCCTGACGGCTCATGGTCCGACGGAGCGCATCCCGATCGCTCGCTTTCCGACGGTTCACTGTCCGACGGTTCACAGTCCGACGAGCGGTGATACCCCGACACCTCCAGCGCAGATCGGCAGGAGTTCTGCCTGCCTGCGGCCAGATTACCGCCGCGAGAATCCGGTACTGCCCCTGCACCCCGGACGCTCGGGCAGTGGTGCTGCGAGCCGCGGCGCCGTCAGCCAGGCTGACTGCACTTCCCCAGTGACCGCTTCCCCCGCGTCGCACCCGTCGGGAGCCGCTGCCGCCCGCCCGGTCGAACCCTGGGCAGCCCGCCCGGATCCGGCCTAGGCTGTAAGAAGGTCCGCCGACGGACCGGGGCGGGCCGCGATCCCAGGAGGAACAGCGCCATGGCACTGAACGTCGCACAGAAGCTCATCGACTCTCACCTGCTCGAAGGGGACCTGGCGCCCGGCTCCGAGGTCGGCCTGAAGGTGGATCAGACCCTCACCCAGGACGCCACCGGCACCATGGTGATGATGGAGCTGGAGGCGATGGGCCTCGATCGGGTGCGCACGGAGCTGTCGGTCCAGTACGTCGACCACAACCTGCTGCAGACCGACGAGAAGAACCCCGACGACCACCTCTTCCTGCAGTCCGCCGCGCAGCGCTTCGGGCTGTGGTTCTCCAAGCCCGGCAACGGCGTCTCCCACCCCGTCCACCAGGCCCACTTCGGCCGGCCCGGCACCATCCTCATCGGCTCGGACTCCCACACCTGCGCCGCCGGCGCGCTGGGCATGCTCGCCATCGGCGTGGGCGGCCTGGAGGCGGCGATGGCGATGGCCGGCCAGCCGCTGTACGTCGGCGTCCCCGAGATCTGGGGCGTGGAGCTGACCGGGACCCTGCCGGACTGGGTCTCGGCCAAGGACGTGGTCCTCGAGATGCTGCGCCGCCACGGGGTCAGCGGCGGCGTCGGCCGGATCATCGAATACCACGGCTCCGGGCTCGCGCAGCTGAGCGCCATGGATCGCCACGTGATCGCGAACATGGGCGCTGAGCTCGGCGCCACCGCGACCGTCTTCCCGGCCGACGACGCCGTGCGCGACTACCTGCGGGCCGTCGGCCGCGAGAACGAGTTCCAGCGGATCGAGGCCGACGAGGGTGCGAGCTACGACCACACCGAGCACATCGACCTGGCCACCCTCGAGCCGCTGATCGCCAAACCCTCCTCCCCCGGCAACGTGGTGCCGGTCGCCGAGGTCGCCGGAGAGGACGTCTCGCAGGTCGTGGTCGGCTCGTCGGCCAACCCGGGGCTGCGGGACTTCGCCGTGGTCGCCCAGATCCTCGACGGCCGCCAGGCGCACCCGGGAGTCTCGGTCGACATCAACCCCACCTCCCGCGAGGTTCTCGCCGACCTCATCTCCGGAGGCTGGCTGGCCGCGCTGGTCTCGGCCGGCGCTCGCATCCACCAGTCCGGCTGCATGGGCTGCATCGGCATGGGCCAGGCGCCCGCCAGCGGCCGCAACTCGCTGCGCACGATGCCGCGCAACTTCCCGGGCCGCTCGGGCACGGAGGAGGACGCGGTATGGCTGTGCTCGCCGGAGACCGCCGCGGCCGCTGCACTGACCGGGAAGATCACCGATCCGCGCACGCTGGTCGACTCCCACACGATCGTCTACCCGCGGCCGACGATGCCCGAGCGCTACAGCGTCATCGACGACATGCTCACCCCGCCGCTGCCGCCCGAGGAGGCGGCGAAGGTGGAGCTGGTCAAGGGCCCCAACATCTCCGCGCTGCCGGACGCCGAGCCCATCGAGGACCACCTCGACGTGCCGGTGCTGCTGGCGATGGGGGACGACGTCTCGACCGACGAGATCATGCCGGCCGGGTCCAAGGCCCTCCCCTACCGCAGCAACATCCCCAAGATCTCCGAATTCGCCTTCACCCGGATCGATCCCGACTACCCCGCCAAGGCCCAGCAGACCCCCGGCGGGCACGTGGTGGTGGCGGGCAAGAACTACGGGCAGGGCTCCTCCCGCGAGCACGCGGTGATCGCCCCGCAATACCTGGGGCTGCGCGTGGTGATCGCGGAGTCCTTCGCACGGATCCACTGGCAGAACCTCGCCAACTTCGGGATCCTCGCCCTGGAGTTCGTCGACCCCTCCGACCGCGAGCAGATCAGCGTCGGGGACCAGGCGGTGCTCGAGGGCATCCACGACGCACTGCAGGCCGGCCACGACCTCACCGCCACCATCGGCGGCCGCGAGGTGCGCCTGCGCCACCGGCTCTCGGACCGGCAGGTGGAGATGATCCTGGCCGGCGGGCGCATCCCGCTGGCGGCGCGCGAGGTCAGCTGAGGCGGCCGGGGGGGGGGGGCCCGCCCCGCCCCCCCCCACCCCACCCCCACACCCCCAAAAACATCCCAACACAAGAACACAAAAAAAAATCACAAACCCCAGA